>JAJDEA010000230.1 GCA_029260035.1 Phycisphaerae bacterium | reverse complement strand
CTCCACACTTTCACCTCGCACTTCGATCGCATCGAGGGTTTATCCCAATTTGTTCTATACTGCCAAGGGATCTACGCATTTATTGGACCTCAGGTGTACGTTCTTGAAACATTTTTCTGCATTTGCGCCAAACATCAGCCGATGGACTTGCCATAGGAGAAACCAACTTGTCGTCTCATTAATACAACGAGACGACCCCGAGGGATGCCTTCGCCTGGAATTTTCCGGGATCATTACCCTGTGGCGGAAGAGAGATACACAGGGATCAATCATCGCAGAAGTTGGATCGGAAAGAGGGAGATGATCAGTCGCGCGTAAGCAGAACGCCGATGTCACCTGTTTATCGATTGGACCTGCGCATTCAAAATGCGCCCGCCAATTAGGAAGTGTCGGGGGGGGAGTTTGAATTCAATTGTCGGAAATACTATTTGAAAAACTAGAAGCGTGTGGCAAGCTTCCTACACCACCCGCTGTCGTCGTTAAGTTATTGGACTTGACGCGTAAGCCGGACGTCTCCATCCGCGAAGTCGCAGATACGCTTGCGCTTGACCCCGTTCTCGCTGCCAAGATTCTGCGCTTTGTGAATTCCCCAATGTCGGGTGTCACTCGGAAAGTCACATCGCTCCAGCAGGCGGCGGCCCTAATGGGGATCCGTAGTGTCAAAATGATGGCTCTTTCCTTTGCCGTCATGGATTCGGCGAGCGCTAAGCCTTGTGACGGATTTGACGCCAAGCAGTTTGTTGTGCAGTCTATGTGCTGTGGGATTGCTGCGCGGCGTTTATCTGAAACATGCAAGCTGGAAAGCCCGCAGGATTCCTTTCTCGCCGGACTGTTAAGCCAAATTGGACGATCCGTTCTGGCCTCGGCAGAACCGGATCAGTACGCCAAGCTGCTTTCCAAGGCAAAACATATCCCGGAGGACCTTCCACCTTTGGAGCAAGTAGCCTTCTCTACCGACTATACGATCATTGGTTCGCAACTCCTGCAAAAATGGGGCATTCCACCTGCGATATGTCGAGCCGTTGAAATTTTTCACCACTCCGACGCCTGGAACGAAAAGGACAGCCTTGCGAGAATTCTCAACGTAGCGGAAACTACGAGTAGCGTGATGTGCCCGAGTGGCTGCGGCGATCCGACACCAATTTCGGAATACACCGATCGCGCAAGCACGCATTTTCAAATCAAGGAAGACGAAGCCACGGCTTTGCTCAAATTAATATCTGGCGATCTCGATGACGCACGCATTGCACTTGAGCTACCAGAAGGGAATATTCGCTCCGTGGACGCTCTGGAAGGCGAAATCCGCGAGCGAATCACTGAGTTGGGCATCGCAATGCACCTGGAAAACCAACAACTCGTCCAGCGACAGGAAGACCTTGTGCGGCGTGCAGTGACTGACCCACTCACCGGCATTGGCAATCGCGCAGCGTTTGACCAACAGATGGCATCAACGCTGGAACGCGCAGCTCGAGAGCATTCGCCTTTCGCGTTGTTCATGATTGATGTCGATCATTTCAAATCATTTAACGATCGATACGGACATCAAGCGGGCGACCGCGTCCTGGAAACCATCGCACACGCTATTGACGAAAATATCCATAAAGTGGACTTCGTCGCCCGATATGGAGGCGAGGAGTTCGCCGTCATCGTTCCCGCTACGCCTGTGGACGAAGTCGCGCGACTAGCGGAGCGGTTGCGCAGAGTCGTCGAAACTGCACCTTGCGACTGGTACGGCGATGTTCTCCATGTCGCGATCAGTATCGGGGTGGCTACCTTTGAAGAGATAGCGGATAGTCACGATGCACCTGCCATCATTCGAGCGGCTGATGAACAGCTATATGCCGCCAAGAGTGCAGGACGCAATCAGGTCAAGATGCTATCTGCAACATCGCCGAAGACCATGGTGGACCTTCCACGGTAAAAGCGAAAACCCTCGTAAGATTTGTTCATGTATTTGCACCGCTGCGGGTTCATTCGGTGCTGTTCAGGTGGCACAGGCGTGTAGCAAAATGTAAGCCGTCTTGGATTACAGATCAACCGTAGCCCGCGTTGACATTCGAACCTGAACCAACTGCCCATCGATCATAGGTTTTACGGACACAATGACAGCCTTGTATGCGGGCGTTCTGGATTTCGGGTCGGCGGCATCTGATACAAGTCTATTCGCCTCAGGAAAATACATCGCTGCGCACCCGGCTCGAATGTCGAACTGTCTGACAAGCACCCGCTCCATGGAACCACACAAACTGGTTACGATGACTCTCTGATTCTCGACAAGCCCCAGTCTTTCCGTGTCCGCCGAATTCATCAAGATAATATCCCGGCGTTCCTGATGGCGATACAGGTCGTGTTCCTCGTAAACAACCGTATTGAATTGACCTTCACTTCGCACTGTCATCAGACGAAGTTCGTCCGGCTGAAGCTCGTAGCTCGGAATGTTGACCGCGCCGAAATTGGCTTTGCCCGATTCAGTCGCGAAAAAGGGTCGGTGGAACGTCCTTCCGCGCAACTGGAACTCTTTTCGTGTCTCGTCAATCGCCGCGATTTCTTCAAACCCTGGAACGATTGCCGCGATAGCCTCTCGCAGTCTTCGATGCGATTTCAAAGCCGCCCAGTCAATCGGGCCATCATCGCCAAGCACATGTTGGGCAAGTTGACCGATAATATCCACTTCGCTGCGCGGGCCGACATGTCGTTGTGGACCGCCTTCGCTGAGCCGAACATAGTTGAACATCGATTCCTGCGTAGTGGGTTGCGACTCTTCGTCGCGTGCCAGCACAGGCAAAATGAGTGTATCTTTCGCTCGACCAAGTACATGTCCCGTGTTCATGGTCGTGCTGAGATAACACACGGCATCAAGGCGATCAAACGCTTTTCGACAACCCTCCGAATCCGGGCTTGCACCGAAGAAGTTACCTCCCAGGCATAACCCCACTCTCATGTCGCCATTTTTCATCGCATCCAGGCAGGCAAGCGTATCCAATCCTTGCGCTTTCGGAAGAGCAACACCAAAATGACTTTCAAGACGATCCAATACCGCACGCTTGAGCGCAGGCGTCACGCCTACCGATCCAACACCCTGCACATTGCTGTGCCCGCGAATTGGCATCAAACCAGCTCCCGGCTTGCCAACCATCCCTCGTAGCAAAGCGAGGTTCGCGATCGCGCGAACGTTATCCACGCCGTGGCGATGGTGCGTAATACCCATCGTCCACGCGAAGACGGCTCGTTCCGATTGGCTATACGTCGCCGCGATTCGATCAATCGTCGCGAAATCAACGCCGGAGCTTTCCACAATGTCATCCCAATCCATCGTCCGGACTGAATCGGCATAATTCGCAAACCCCTCGGTGTATGCATCGACAAACGACTGATCGATTGCGTTTGTCTCGAAAAGCCTTTTGGCGATTCCGGATAACAGCGCAATGTCCCCGCCGATCAACGGCTGAACATATTGGCTGGCAATCGGTGATCCCAATACGAGACTACGGAGGTCCGAAGGCACACTGAAGTTAACCAACCCGGTTTCCTTCACCGGATTGATGACAATCACCTGGCCGCCACGCCTGCGAATCTTCATGAGCTGGCGCATCAGCCGAGGGTGATTGGATGCAGGATTTCCTCCGATCAGAAAAACAAGGTCACAGCGCGTCAGATCGTCCAAGACCACAGTTGCGGTGCCTGTCCCGATCGATTCACTCAGCCCTACCCCGCTAGCCTGATGGCAGTAATAGCTGCAGTTGTTGACATTGTTCGTCCCGTACAAACGGGCAAACAGTTGCAGCAAAAACCCTGCCTCGTTGGATGCCCTTCCGCTGGCATAAAAAAAACTCTCGTCGGGAGGTGCAACTTTCAGGCAGGTCGAGAATCGCTCAATCGCCTCATTCCACGAAATCACGCGATAATGCGTATCTTCCCGCCCCGCATAGAGCGGATGCACAAGTCGACCGAGGTGCTCAAGGTCTTTGGGAGTCAGTTTCTCTAATTGTTGAAAACTGTTTTGCTCAAAAAAGCGAGGAGAAATTCCGCCCTGCATGTCCGCCGCCATCGCCTGCATCGATTTCTTACATATCTCAGGGAAATGACCGGCTTCATCGACCATCCCCCCTTTCACTCCGCCCATCCCAAACGCGCAGGTCTTGCAGGCATTGGGACTTCTCAGCGCTCGCAGAAACCGAACAATACCACCCGCTCGACGTGCCGTCTGTATCGCATAACGAACTGCCGGCCAACCGCCACCCGATCGCACTTTTTTCATTCGACGCACTCCAAGCAACCCTGGGTTCAATTACGGTCATGCTTTCCACTCACTTGCTCAATCATTTTACGGGCCAGTATACATCGTATCTAATCGTTCGGCCGCCGAATTCAAGTGCAACATTTGGAGCCAACTGCGGCGCGTGGCGGTGTCGCTTCACGACAACTCGTTTTCGCGCGACTCGCAATGCAACCTGTAGCAAATCTCCAGCATCTGAATCATCCCCGACAAGCTGGCGACAAAATCGTATTTCCTTTTTCGAAAGCGCAGATTTATTGCTCGGCGGGAACATGGGGTCAAGGTAAACAGCATCCGGCGCTTCGGAAGGTTCGAGTTTTTGCATCACGCTGCGCGCGTCATCAATCACAAGATCGATGCAGCTCGCTGCCTGTTTGACGCGTTCGTTCAAAGCGTTCTGCGCCCGTTTCAACCCATCGCGCAGCAACACGCCAAGCACTGCGCAACGCTCGACCGCGAGTACATCACACCCCATACACGCGAGCACAAAGGCGTCTCGACCGAGTCCGGCCGTGGCGTCAAGAACAGTTGTTGTACCGGTTCGCAGCCCGAGGGCTCGCCCCAATGGCTGTCGCCGACCATGGATCGATCGAACGCGGTGCCCAATTGCCCCCGTTTGAAAATCGACCGACAACGCCCCCCCTTGTTTTGATTTCGGATTCAAAAGCTCAAGACGGTCATCGAAAACTCTTAAGATAAACTCCAAACATTCTCCGATTTCTTCCTGATTGGGCTGGGGGAATTGACAATCCTTCGACACAGGCCAACCAAACTCGTCGGCCAGGTCTTGGCTGTATCGTTCCGCCTCGCTGCTCGAACCAGCCAGAACGATTCGCGCGCTGACTGTTAATCCTGGTTCGTCGTCGGATGTCGTCGTTCTGTCCCTTGTATTCTTGATAATCTTGTTAAAGTCGTTCGCTGTGCCGATTTCAATTATTCTTGCGGATTTGCGAAGTTGTGGATTGCGAAACTCCCACAAGACGACCCCAATCTCCTCGTCGAAACGTGACTAGCACCCATATGAAAACGGGGACAACAAATTGTGTAAACGTTGATTGTGTCAAGGTCATTGACACAAACGAAACCGCCTTCTTCACGAAAGGTGAAAACGAGTATAAGGCGAATACATCATCGTTACTGAATTTATCCACAATGGCCCACGAAAAACCAAATGTCAGCCAAACATGAAATAGAACCAAAGCCATAAGAAGAGCCATTGATCGGCGGCGCCATGGCACCGGCGAAACGAGGACTAAACTGATGAGAAGACACATCGGTGCATAACATCGATTTAACCCCCTGACTGGTACTGCAATCATTTGGTTCAATGCTCGCGATTTCCTGGTACCCAAGAGGATTTCCAAGTCAAGCCCCGGCTTCTTGCCAGCATAAGGAAGGAATTCAACATGTCCTTCCGGCTGAAAATAACTGGAGAAGACCTCGGTCTCAACGGCTCGAAGCGCTGGCAAATAGGCTCCATCGACCACTGACCAAAGCGCAACCAAGGCAACGTAAATCGCCAGCAGACTGAGAAAATAAAGGCTAAGAAGTCTTAATTGTGGCATGACGGGTCATCTTGGATTTCGGCAAAGCCCACGCAGCCCACAAAATCCAGAAAAATATAGCGATGAAAATAAAGACAGCCTGCCAAACCTGGACGTGCATGAATTCAAATGCGCCAGGGTAATAAACGCCAATATAATACAACGACACGATGCGCACGATATTGAGCAGCATCAAACAAAGCGTGCCAAACAAAATGCCAGGAAGTTTCGACCTGAATGTCGCGGGAAACGCGAGAACGCCAGACAGGAACAACACTGACGGCTCGATCGCGTCGCACCCCCTCTGGATTGTCAATGCATATCGGCCCGACAGGCTTTGACCTGACACGATTATATTCTGCTCAAATATCCGTAGAATTGCGCCAGAAAACTGAGCATTCAACTCCAAGTAGGCGGGGAACAAGGTTGCACGGACCCATGACGACGCTGTCGCAAGCCAAAACAAGAGCATGGAAACCAGAAACAACGCGACAAATCGGAAAACCGGCCCGCGATCACCAAGCCAGCGACGCCAACTTGAAATAGGCTCTTGGCTGTCGGCGTTCGTTCGTTCTTGTCGCGCTTTTTTAGCCGACCGCGATTGCTTCGCCCCCCCCTTCTTGCCCTTCCCAGGTTTTTTCTTGTGAGACATTTGGCCACTCTCCGATTCGTATCGCCCATAATACATGCAAGCGTTCGACCAGAGCAAGGTCCAATCAACGGCCGTGCCAGGAAGCATTTTTCCAGAGGCATTCGCGATCACTGCTATATTTGGTCGACCGTGGACCTTGCCAACTCGTCAACCAAGAGAGCCGATGAGGCCATCATAAAGCGGCGACGTATAATGAATGGATTTGAATGGGCTGGACAACCCCCAGCGATGCAAAATGGGGACTATCGTCTTGGTCTTGCCGATAACAACAAATGAATGGAACGTAGATTGCTGGCGACGGTTTGACGCGCTCGTCGAGTAACGCGATAAGCCTGGAGCTTTCGCCATGAGGCTGTAACTGATGCCCAATCGCTTTTTTCAATCTATATACTCAAGATTGTCGTTGCTTCTGGCTGCACTTTTCATCCCCGTCGGCTGTCACACGCCCTCATCGAGCCAGCTTAAGACACAAGCCTCCTCTCCAGCAACCAGTCAAATCGCACCACAAGAGTCATCGCCGCCTCGAAGAAGCAAGCAGACGCGATTGCCGGGATACAATCTCCCCGCCTTACAGCCTCGACTTGGCGAACCTCTTGCGGATTTATCGCCGGATCAACTCAAGCGGTTCTCGCTTGGATTGAAAGCGTTCAACAAATCTTTCACCCGGGAAGAGGGCTTGGGCCCAACGCACAATCTATTCAGCTGCGGCGCTTGCCATAGCAACCCGGCAGGCGGGTCGGGAACCATAACGGTTACCATGTTCGGTCGCGCAACCAAATCAGGATATGACCCACTCAAGAACCTGGGCGGCCCGTTGTTGCAAAGCGAGTACATCCAGGAAGGCTGCGCCGAAACCGTACCAGCCCAAGCGAATGTCGCCGCAGAACGCATAACAACTTCGACGCTCGGATCAGGTTTGATCGAGGCGGTAGCCGACAGCGACATCTTGGCCATCGCGGAGAATCCCGTTGGTTCCGTTCACGGGCGCGCCCACCTTGTTCGCCCTCTTGAAGACGCACCCGATGCGCCTATGCGCGTAGGGCGATTTGGATGGAAGTCGCAGGTTGCCACCGTATTGACATTTTCAGCGGCTGCGGCGCTAAAGGAGCTGGGAATCACCAATCGACTACTCCCGAACGAAGTCGCACCGAACGGCAATAAGGCTCTCTTGAAGTACTGCGACACAATCCCAGATCCGGAAGATCGTCCAGATGCAGAAGGTGTTGACCTGGTGACACGCATGACCGATTTTCAACGATATCTTGCTGGCCCTCCACAGACCCCTCGATCGGGCATGACAGGAGAGCGGATCTTCATGAAGATAGGCTGTGGAGATTGCCACGTTCCTGAATTGACCACATCCAGCGATCCACAGCTAGAAGAATTCTTGCGCGGCAAGAAGTTTCGCCCGTATTCGGATTTCCTGCTTCACGACATGGGTCAATACGCCGACGGCATTAAGCAAGGCCAGGCTCGCCGAAACGAAATCCGCACGACTCCTCTTTGGGGATTTCGCATTCGATTTCCCGTTTGGCATGACGGCCGGGTCACGGGAAGATCGATGCCGGAGCGTTTCGCGCAAACGATAGAACTTCATACCGGCAGCGCCACCGAGTCGGCAGAAAAATATAGGGCGCTTTCTACAATCGAACGAACGCAGCTTGTCGCATTTATCGATTCGTTGGGAAGAGTTGAATTTGACAATGATGGCGACAACGATGTCGATTTGGCGGACCACGTTTTTCTATCTTCGTGCTTCACCGGCGTCAAGAAAGGAAGCTATACTCCAGACGATCGTTGTGCTATTGCTGATGTTGATCAAGATAGCGACATCGACCTGGCTGATTACTCGCTGTTCCAGCGGGCTTTTACGGGGAAGCAATACGGGTCTGCCATCGTCGTCCCGTAGGGAACGGTTCACTCGCGCTTCTTGTTGGCATCGTCTCCGGCATTTATTAGTTCGCTCCTCACCTCCTTAGCCGACACGCCCAACGCCTTCAAGGCTTGAAAGGCGACAGAACCTGACTCTTTAAGGAGAGCAAGCAGCAAGTGCTCCGTACAAACCTCTTTGGAACCCAATTCCTGACACTCTTCAATAGCCGTTGCGATGACGTTCTTGAAATGTGGCGTACCGGGAAGCCGTCCAAAGACCCAAGAATCCTCAAGCTGATTCTTGATAAGCGCATCAATTTCACTCTTAAGAGTCGCTTTTGTGACACTCCGTTGCTGCAGCAGTTGCGCACCTCGGCCGGTACCTTCTCGTGCAACGGCGAGTAACACATGCTCCGTGCCCACATAGTCCTGCTCGTAGTCTCTGGCTATCGTGTTTGCCAACTTGATGACATCGCTTACTCTTTGGCTTAGCTTTGGTAGCATTTTTTCGGTTTCGTTTCCTTCGCGAGCCGCACCCCGAAACCCTATGTTCGAGGAATCCGGACTTGGCTGACAATTTAACCAGAGGAACGATTAATCTTCATGCACCCAACCAATACACTCATGCGACAACACGTCATCCTACATAGCTTTGCGACACGCAACAACTCGATTTACACCCAGCAAACCAGCCGTTTAGTCCACGCTCTCCAAGAGCTGCTTTCACTTGATTTCTTCTGGAATCACGACCGGTTGCATGCACACGCCGTCGGCGAGTATCATGGCTGGACGTAACTTGGGCGCAAATTTCACAACAATCAATCGAGGTATTTTCATTGCACAGACTTTTTTTCTATTCTGCATCAATTGGTGTCGCCTCTTTCCTGATCGCAAGCTGTGATGAGAGCTTCTCCTTTCGATTTGATCAAGCCTTCCGAACGGAGCTACTTCTGAGTGAGCCGGACAGCGTTTGTGGGCCAGTTAGCTTTGCCACACTCGTTCCGGATTGCCCCGTTGGATCCGCATGTTTCACTTCCGCGTGCGAAGCGCACAATCAGTGTTATGGAATGTGCGACATCACGAAAAAGCAATGTGACGATCGATTCTTCCAGGATATGACAAAAATCTGTTCTGAGAACATTCCCTTGGATTCACCAGACTTTTCCAGCTGCCAATATTTTGCCGTTTCCTATTGGCTTGCAGTCCAAAGGCTAGGCGGCGAGGCATTTGAAGCTACGCAAGAAGGCTCCTGTCCGCCGGATTCGGGGGATGACTTGCCGGTCGATGTGGGAGCCTGCTGCCAACCGGGTTCGCCTCCGACCTGTGAGGACCAGGTTGAATTCACCGCTTGCCCCGCACAAGCGGTTTTTCTTTCGAGCCTCACTTGCGACGAGTTGAATTCCACATTCGGGGGATGCCCCACTCCACCGAATGATCAATGCACGAATGCGTTCCCAGCCTGCGCCAATGATACGCCGAACCCGAACTTGGGGCTTTGCGCAGGCAACCCTATGACCGAGCGAGGCTTGGGTGTCTGCGACGTGACGCTTCAGGATTGTACAAACGGCATGCCCTGCTTGCCGGTTACGGATGATGTCTTTCGCTGCACCCTTGAGACAGACAATCGGCTCGCATCGTCAGATGGACCTCCAGCTGGCGGCGAATGCGAAGCGTCTGGAGAAGAGATTTTTCAAGCAGACGTTTGGTTTGAATACACGGCACCTTGCGATGGAACGATGGTCGTCCGCATGTGTGACGCAGTAACGTATGACTCGATACTCGCTGTATATGGCGCAAACGACCCGGATGATGGATGCCTCTGCCCCAGCGATAACGACCAACTTCTCCAGTGTAATGATGATTTCTGTGGCTTCTCAGCAACCGTTTCAGGGTTGACCGTCGAAGGCGTTGTCGCGAACGCTTGCTACCTGATTCGCGTTGGCGGATGGTCGCCTGATGGCACTCCGGAAACCGCAGACCGAGGCATCAGCGAAATTGACATTGGCGTGTTTTGTGACCCAGCCGACATGCCCGGGCCGAATGAGGAATTGACTAGTGACCAATCAGGATGACACAACGCCGTCGTATGATCCAACGCTGACGAATACCTCCTCCTTGCGACCCGCAGGCGGCACGCCACACTCGCGACCTACAGGGGAAGAATCTACTCCGACGCAGATCGGTCCATTCAAGATTGTAGGAACGATTGGCGAAGGTGGCATGGGCACCGTCTATGAAGCGGAGCAGGAAAGCCCTAAGCGTACCGTTGCGCTCAAGGTCATCCGCGCAGGACTGGCATCCGCCTCTATGCTCAAACGATTCGAGTTGGAGTCACAAGTGCTGGGCAGGTTGCAGCATCCCGGGATTGGTCAGGTTTATCAGGCGGGAACCGCGGACACCGAGTCAGGCAGACATCCTTACTTCGCCATGGAGTATGTACGCGGCGTCGATTTAAGAAAGCACGTCAACCAAAAAAACCCAGGCACGCGTGAGCGACTTGATCTACTCGCAAAAATCTGTGATGCCGTTCACCACGCGCATCAGAAGGGTGTCATCCACCGCGATCTCAAGCCGGGCAACATATTGGTGGACGAGTCTGGTCAACCCAAGATCCTCGACTTCGGGGTAGCCCGCGCAACCGATTCGGACATGCAGGTTACGACGATGCAGACCGATGTGGGCCAACTCATCGGTACGCTTCAATACATGTCACCGGAGCAGGTAGCTGCGGACCCCAATGACCTTGACACGCGCAGCGATGTGTATGCCCTGGGTGTCATCGCCTACGAAATGCTGACCGGACAAGCGCCCTACAATCTCAAGAACAAAATGATCCACGAAGTGGCCCGGATCATTCGAGAGGACGAGCCGACGGCGCTAAGCGCGACAAGCCGGGTGTTCCGAGGTGACATTGAAACCATTGTCATTAAGGCGATGGAGAAGGACAAAGAACGACGTTACCAATCGGCTGCGGGGTTGGCAGAGGATGTTCGTCGTTATTTGAAGGACGAACCCATCCTCGCCCGTCCGCAGAGCGCGATGTATCAGCTTCAGAAGTTTGCCATGCGGAATAAAGCGCTGGCCAGTGGACTGCTGGTGGCCATGACGGCTCTGATCATCGGGATAGTTACAAGCACTTATCTCTATGTTCAAGCGGAAACTGCACGTCAAGGAGAAACGCAGCAGCGGATATTGGCGCAAGAACGAGAGGCGGAGGCAGTAACGGCTCGGTCAGCCGAAGAAGAGCAGCGCAAGCTAGCCGAACAGCGAGAAGAAGAGGCGATCAAGGCCCGCGCTGAAACTCAAGCCCGAGCGGATGAACTAAAAACGGTTACTGAATTTCAAAAATCGATGCTCGGAGAGATTGATCCTGAGGCAATGGGTCGAGGGATTGTTACTGCACAGCGGGAAGACATCCGTGAGCAGATGGAAAGTGAAGGCGCCGAAGCGGCGGATGTGGAAATAGCCCTTGCGTCTTTCGACGAACTTGTCGCCAAGACCAACGCCACCAACCTGGCCCTGAAGGTGGTTGATGAGAATGTATTGGCCCGCGCGGTAGCAACTATCAATGAGGAATTTGTGGACCAGCCTGTCACCCAAGCCTCGCTGCAACAGACGGTGGCCAATACATACAGAAAGATAGGGCTTTATGAATCAGCAATGCCGTTGCAAGAACAAGCCCTCAAGACCCGCCGCCAAGAACTAGGCGATGACCACCCGGCAACGCTGACATCGATCGGCAACATGGGCGTCCTGCTCGTGTCGATGGGCAAGAACGAGGAGGCCTTGCCCTTCCTTCGCGAGGCACTGGAAAGCAGACGCCGCGTCCTAGGCGACGATCACCGGAGTACGCTTAGCTCGATCAACAACATGGGCCACTTGCTCCAAGCCATGGGCAAGCTCAAAGAGGCCGAACCATATTACCGCGAAAACCTGGAAGGCAGTCGGCGAGTGCTGGGCGACAACCACCCAAGTACGCTGACATCGATCGGCAACATGGGCGTCCTGCTCGTGTCGATGGGCAAGTTCGAAGAGGCCGAACCATATTTCCGTGAGGCGCTGGAAGACAGACGTCGTGTCCTGGGTGACGACCACCCGAATACGCTGGCATCAATTAACAACATGGGTGCACTTCTCAAAAAGATGGGGAAGCTCGAAGAGGCCGAACCATATTACCGCGAAGACCTGGAAGGCAGTCGGCGAGTGCTGGGCGACAGCCACCCAAGTACGCTAACATCGATTGACAACATGGGCGGCCTGCTCAGGTCGATGGGCAAACTCGGAGAGGCCGAACCATATTTGCGCGAGGCGTTGGAGGGCACGCGCCGTGTTCTGGGCAACGATCATCCGGATACACTGATTTCGATTGACAACATGGGCGGCCTGCTCAGGAGAATGGGCAAACTAAAGGAGGCAGGACTATTCTACCGCGAGGCGATGGAAGGCAAACGCCGCGTCCTGGGCGACGGCCACCCGGACACGCTGACAACGATAGGCAATATGGGTTTGCTCATGTCCAAGCTAGGGCGTCATGATGAAGGCGTGGACCTGTTGCTCGAAGCCCACCAACTGCTGGCCGAGGGATTTGGCGGAGATCACAAACGAACTATTGGCTGCATCAAACTCCTGATCAAACTCTACGACGCCTGGCACACCGCCGAGCCGGGTAAGGGCTACGATACCAAGGCCGCCGAGTGGCGCGGGAAAATTACAGCCGAGGAAAAGTCAAAATGAATCAACACGAGAAAATAAATTACGTTGAATTCCCCTCAAAAGACATGGAAGCCACCAAAGCGTTTTTCACCGCCGCTTTTGGTTGGTCATTCGTGGACTATGGCCCGGAGTACACGGCTTTTACCGATCAAGGAATCAACGGCGGGTTTTTCAAATCAGCTCTAACTTCTTCTACTGCAACCGGTAGCGCTCTTGTTGTATTTTTCAGCAACGAGCTGGAAGCGACCCAATCAAAGATTGAACGAGCGGGCGGCTCAATCATCAAGCCAATATTTTCATTTCCCGGAGGGCGTCGTTTTCACTTTTGCGACCCCAATGGAAACGAATACGCAGTTTGGTCAGATCGGGATGCATAAGTGAAGTACTTTGGACTTAAAGCCGTTGCACTTTTGACGTTGATCGGTTTTTTCATATGGCGCCACGCGCGAAATCTCTTCGTGCATCGCCATGGAAAATTTGTGTGCAGGATTGCGATTGGCCGAAACTCCGCTACGGGTATGATTCGTTCTGCATTCTTTTCGCAATAAAGGAACCGACCCTCGCTATTTTGCGTAATTTCGGATCAACTCAGTCATGCGTGCCAGATGGTAGTCATCGTGGTCGGCTACGAAAAAACAAACATCCACGATGCGCATAGGCTTACCCAGGCGAGGATGCAGCGACGTTTTGGCGGCCTCCGTCTCATCAAGTTGCTCCAGTTGGACGATCAACTCCCCCCGCCGCAATCGGAACGTCGATGTCACATCCTCGATTGTCTTGGAATTGTGCTCCGCGGCGAAGGTCCCCGCATTGGTAAGATCAGCCTCACGCATAACCTCCGCACCGCCGCGGATGTCGCCAACCCTCGCCAGCCAAAGAGGTTCCAAGTCTGCCAGATGACCTATGTTTTCCTGCACTGACCAGGTTTTGCCCTCACCGTTGGTTAGCACATCGGAGTCAATACCATGAATTCGTTCATCGACGCGTGCGGGAGTGCCGCGAAGTCGCTCAAGGATGTCCGGCATTTTGCCAACCGGGAAATCAAAGTTGAATTGCCGATCGAACCAAGACCATTTTGTTGTCATCTTTCCATTCGCTTAAAAAAAGGGAAGAAGAATCCTGACTACAGGATCAACCATATATAAGAAATCATAAAGGAGACCTCGAGACCATCTTCAACACTGTCAACATTACCGTTTCTTCGCTCACCGAACCACAACCCACCCATGCCATGTTTTTCGCCCCCTACACTCTCTTTCCTTCTGTCCACGGCCAATGGAACAAATGCAGCTTGGCTCGAATAGCAACATTTGAGCTACCACTTCGGAATCGATTGACAGAAGCCGCCCACCGCCTCATTCACTCAGCACTCGCCGTTTCTTAAATCACCAAGTCAATATTATCGGCCTTCCAGCTAGCCCAAAAAATAAATATGGAAATAACCCATCTTTCGCGTTCAACCTATTTTAACTTATCAAGGGGAATTTGCTGACGGATCAGCTGGGGAAAGAAGACTTGCATTCCAGAGGTTGGGCCGACTGAGGCACAGATTGACTGGGACGCTCGCGGGGAGAAGCCATCGTGTCTACGCGCTCTATTTGCCGTACCAGACGTGCGCCGTTTGCCTTACTCTGTACCACTATTTTGGTCTCCAGTCTCACCGGATGCGGAAATGCCACGGTGCAGAGTAATCCGTCCGACGGAGACGACCGCGACACGCTACCCAGCGGGATCATTGACGGAGACACAGGCGGCGACCTGCTTGATCCAGCGGGCATCGACCCTGCAGAAGATTTCTCAGGGTATGAGATTTCCGCTGTTCCTGACAAAAACAGCCAAGGTACCTGGGACTTGGCAATCAAGTCGCGAACACCCGACAGGCGATCGCTACGGTTTGAGTGGGATTTGGGCACAGGACAGGTCTTAACCGGCTCAACCCAACACCTCGTTTTGGATACGCCCGGAACATACACGATCAAGGTCTCCGCCTACGACAACAAGGACAACCTGGCCTTTACGCTCAGTCTCGATCTCGAAGTCCCGCCTCCAGGGGAACCTCCCGTCGCAAAGGCAGGAGCCGATCAATCAGTACTTGGCGGAGACGTTGTCCTTCTTGATGGATCGGGCAGCTCAGACCCTGATGACAATGCGCTGGCGTTTATTTGGTCTCAGACCGGATCGAATTCTCCGGTTTCTCTCAGCAATGCGTTTTCATCAAAGGCAAGTTTTGTCGCACCTGACGTCGCCAGCGATACGATGTATCAGTTTACGCTTACCGTCAGCGACGGGATCAACTCATCCCAGGACATCGTTTTTGTTGAAGTGTTAGCGGGGCTTGGTGGAGCGTCCGTCGGTCCTTTCGCCGACGCCGGCCTGGATTTGGACGTTCAGGCAGGGGCATCCGTCACGCTCGACGGAACGGGGAGTAGTGGCTCCGGCGCCTCGGCACTGACATTCGCATGGAGCCAGGCTTTGGGCACCAACGTGACGCTTGGCGACCCGACAGCCCTCGTCGTTTCGTTCACAGCTCCCACTGTCGCTCAAACCGAGGACCTCATTTTCACACTCACTGTCACTGAAGGCAACCTGTCTTCTTCAGATGACATCGTTGTCACGGTCCAACCCACCACGACAACTTCCGGCGGTGGAGGTGGCGGTACGTCCGGCGGTGGCGGTGGAACAGGTGGTGGGACTACGCCTCCCACTGACAACTGCCCTAACGATTCCAACAAGACCGACCCCGGCCAATGCGGCTGCGGCGTTCCCGATACGGACGGCGATGGAGATGGAACGGCTGATTGCAACGACGGCTGTCCGGCTGATTCCAACAAATCCAGTCCGGGAATCTGTGGGTGTGGACAACCTGATACAGACGGTGACAACGACGGGACCCCCGACTGTAACGACGCGTGCCCAGCAGACCCGAACAAGACCGCAGCAGGCAGTTGTGGATGTGGCGTAGCGGATGCCGACAGTGACGGAGACGGAACACCCGATTGTAATGACGGCTGTCCGAATGATCCTGCCAAAACCTCTCCCGGCAATTGTGGTTGCGGCTTACTGGAAACTGACTCCGACAGTGATGGTACTCCCAATTGCAATGACGGCTGCCCGAATGACGGCAACAAAACAGCACCTGGCTCATGCGGGTGTGGCGTAGCCGACACAGATAGTGACAGCGATGGTACCGCTAACTGTCTCGATGCCTGTCCCAATGATGCAAACAAAACGGCACTTGGAATATGTGGATGCGGCGTGAGTGATATCGATTCAGACCTTGACGGTGTTGCAGACTGCAATGACCAATGTCCTGGACAAGCCGACGTGGATTCGGATGGCGATGGCACGCTCAACTGCAACGATGGTTGTCCAAACGATCCTGCCAAAACAGCACCGGGACAATGCGGTTGTGGTTTTGCGGACCTCGACACAAACAGCAATGGTGTTCCTGATTGTAACGAAGCGTGCCCACCGGGACAGAATGGCGACGCTGACGGCGATGGTGTTTTGGATTGCGTAGACGCGTGCCCCAACGACGCTGGCAAAGTTGTGCCGGGAGTTTGTGGATGCGGCACAGCGGATGTCGATTCCGACTCAGACCTGGTCCCCGATTGCATCGATCAATGCCCGGGACAACCGGATATGGATTCAGACGGCGACGGTGTCGTGAATTGCAACGACGGTTGCCCGAACGACCCGAACAAGACGATTGCTGGTTCCTGCGGATGTGGTGTTGCCGACACAGATAGTGACAATGACGGCACGGCTGACTGCAACGACGGATGCCCGAATGACGCAAACAAGACGGCTCCGGGAACCTGTGGGTGCGGGACAGCAGACACTGACTCAGACAGCGACGGCACGCCGAATTGCAATGACGGATGTAACAACGATCCGAACAAGACCGCACCGGGAATCTGCGGATGCGGCGTAGCGGATACCGATAGCGATATGGATGGTCTAGAGGATTGCAATGATGATTGCCCGCTCGATCCGGCCAATGACATCGATGGTGACGGCGTCTGCGGCGATGTCGACAACTGCCCGACTGATCCGAATTTTGACCAGGCGGATAGTGATGGTGATGGGGCGGGTAATGCCTGCGATAGCGAGGCCGATGATGTTTCCTGTACGGACGGTTTGGATAATGACGGTGACACTTTAATAGATTGTGCGGCTGACTCCGACTGTGATGCTACGCCGGCCTGTGCCATTGCCGATCCGGATATGGATGGGTTGTCGAACTTTGAAGAGTATGCGTTGGGAACGGATACGCGTAGCGCA
>JAJDEA010000229.1 GCA_029260035.1 Phycisphaerae bacterium | reverse complement strand
TACAATGATACAGTGTTCGCCGACCTCCACGTTGTGTCCGATTTGGACGCAGTTATCAATCTTCGTTCCTCTGCCGATGCGAGTGGCTCCAGTCTTGGCTCGGTCGATGGATGTGTTCGCTCCGATTTCGACATCGTCTTCGATCAAGACCGTTCCAATTTGAGGAATTTTTGCGTGCGTTCCATCATCCAGAAAATATCCGAAGCCATCGGCGCCGATAGTCGCGTTCGGATGAATAACGACTCCTCGTCCGATTGAAACTCTTTCACGAATCACGACGCCGGGCCAAATCACACTGTCCTCGCCGATGGTTACATCAGCCCCGACATAACAGCCAGCATGAAGTTGAGTTCCTTTTCCTACGCTCGTTCGCGGGCCGACGTACACATGTGGGCCGACCGCAGCTCCATCGATTCGAGCGTCCGGCGAAATGACCGCGGTTGCGTGAACGCCTGCTGTAACGGGTTCAACGCCGGGAGCGAACAGATTGAGTGCCTTGGCAATGGCTTTGTTAGGATTGGCGACTCGAATGAGAACTTTCGTCGTTGCAAGCGAGAGTTTCTCCGCAATGAGCAATGCGCCAGCTTTGGATTGGCTCGCTTGCTCCAGGTATTCGCTCGAAGTTACCCATGAAACAGCGTTAGGCTCGGCGTCCTTGAGGTTGCTGATGCCCATGATCTCGAAGGACGCATCGCCTTCGAGGACTCCGTCAACTTGCTTAGCCAATTGGCCCGTCGTAATGGAGGGGGGGGCGACCAAGATGGTGCATCCTTGAACAACTGTTGGTTCGAAACGACGCGATTACTTTAGCAACGAGAGCACACTTGGGCAATATCTGGAGTTTGTGCATCCTGTCGCTTTGCAAAAAGTGATCGATATCGCCCGGAACTTTCCTTCGACATCCGGCGTTTTTCTCTTCCTTGACCGCCCAAAGCGAACGACTAAAATTCGTTGGTACTTAGACAATGCTCAACATTATCGCATTAGGGAAACAAGTTATGAATAAGCTCAATCGGATTGTTCGCAGCAAAACCATCGCTTTGATTTGCTCGGCGGGGTTCATGTTTCAAGCGGGTGGCTGTAGCTTCGGAGAGATCACAACCACCACAACGCTTGATGGCCGAGAGCTGTTGGTTAGCCTTATTCGAGGCGCAATCTTAACGCCCCTCGACGCGCTCATCACAGACACCATTAACGACGCATTTGCTGACGGCAATTAGTGATTCGCTACGCGCGTTCGGAATGCCGCAATTGCGGCGCTCGACGTCTGATCGCACAGCCGAGCGTTCACTTGCTGGAGTTAGCTATTTCTCAGTCGGAGGTACTATGAGACGAACGATCTTAACCTGTATGATATCGATCGCGGTTTTATTGCCTAATGCGCACACCTTTGCTGACGCCATCTATACCGCTGATGGCAGCAAGCTTGTCGGTACGATCGAGCAAATGACGGGTGACAAAATTGTGATCACGACGGCAGTCGTTGGCAAAGTCGAAATCGATGCTTCACAGGTTGTTGCCGTTGGGAATGATAATCCATTGACGGTCCAATTTGAAAGTGGTGACAGGCTCGTCGGCAAAATTGAGGTGTCAGCCGACCGAAGCTCCTCAACCATGCACACCGGGCTTGGTGATGTCTCCATCGACCCGAAGAAGATTGCCGCTATTTGGCCGGTCGGCGGTGAAAGTCCGGAAGTGATTGCGCTGAAGAAAGAAACGGAAACGCGGATTGCGGAGATCAAACCCAACTGGACGGTCACGATGGAGGCGGGCGGCTCGCGCAGTGAAGGAAATACCGATACATTAGAAGCGCGAGGCAGGCTGGATGCAGTGCGCAAGACGAAAGACGATTTGCTGAACTTTTACCTCGCCGCACAGTATTCAGAGCAAAATGATCTTCGCACCACAAATGAATACCGCGGCGGAGTAAAATACGAAGATGCGATTACCGAGAACTGGTATTGGTTTACTCGGCTGGAATTGGAGTTCGATGAGTTCGAAAACCTGGACTTGCGATCGACTGCTGCGGTAGGTGCGGGGCGATATTGGCTAAAAGAAGATGACCACGAATTCAAGACCAGGCTTGGCGCTGGTTATCGACACGAGTCGTTCAACAACGGTCGCACCAACAATAGTTCGGTTGTTGATGTTGGACTGGATTATCGTGTAGACCTCGCGCCTTGGGTGCAGTTTACGCACTCCGCGACGTATAGTCCTGATTTTCTGGAATTCAATGACTATCGACTCGATCTCGATACCGGGCTTATCTTTCCGTTCAAGGATGATCGTGTCAAACTCAAACTTGGCATGCGTAACGAGTACAACTCCAGCCCACAGCCCGGCTTGGAAAGACTTGACAACACATTTTATGCGAATCTCGTCTTAGCGCTGAAGCGGTAACATGCGACGATTGCTTGCACGATTCAGATTCTTTGTTTGCGGCTCGTGATTATATCGCGATATCAATAAGGCACTGTATGTCATGGGGTGAAATGAACCCGCCCCCAGGTGAAGGGCTTATCGACAGCGCGATGAGGGGGAGGCGCGGACATTGACCAGGTTTGTATCTTTCCCTTCGATGACTCGACAAGCGAAACATTCAAAGCCATCGTTTTGCCGCCAACCGCAAAGCTCGGCGAGAGATTGTCGGGGCGAATCACAGCTGTAATCTGACATCCATCCTTCGCGCATTTGATCGCCCCCTCGCCAGCCTTCTTGCGATCTTTCCCCGATAAATTCCCTGCCCTAACAGAGAACAGTTGATCGACTTGCGTGACGAATCCGGAACGTTTTTCTCCAAAATGAATCGCAAAGATTTTCGTATCCGAAGTGGGGTATTTCGCATCGAGTTCCGGCGTCATCATCACAATGAGAGCATCTCCCCATCGCCCTTTCTTGCTTGGCGTTGGCTTTGCCTTGGCCAGGTCGAAGGAAAATGCCACTCCTTCATTCGTCCATTGCATTTGCACTCGGCGCATGGAAGAACCTGAATCGCTACCTAGCGTAAGCGACGTAGCGCCAGCCCAATCGTCAACACTCTTGTTGGGCGCAATGGACAAGTTTGCTGTGTAGGCTGGGGGCACAATTTGATTGCGGGCCAAAAATGAGGCGATAGGTCTTTCCCAAATCTCGCCGGCTTCGTTCGTGATGAGAAGCTGATCGCCGTCATAACATATCGTTTCGCATTTGCCGAACCATCCGAATGTGAAGTGCGGGGGCTGTTTGGAAAGATCGGATTCCTCGGATACATCGAAGAAAGCAACCCCGCGAAATGTAAGAACCGCAAGCTGATCCCTCTCTGCTGAGTATGCAGCATCGGTCACACGCCCTCGAACGGCGAGCGTACCCACCTTTCGTGCAACTGATTTGGCACCAGATTGCAATGTGTCGATGCAGAACAATGTAGGCATGGTTTCGTATGATTTCTCCTTGGTAATCAGGCAAAACTTGCCATTCAAGAAGAAAGCGGATTCCGCATCGTGCGACTCGCCATCGGAATAGTTAAAATGAAAAGGCGTAACTTTCTTCGTTTCGCTGGCACCGGGTAAAGGCTCTGGTACTCGATAAATCGTGTACTTCGCTCTCTTTCGGCCGTTATCGCCGACGTCCGCAATGTAAAGGTTTCCGTCGGCATCCTGGGTCAGTGCTTCCCAATCTTTATTCGAAGACCCCGTTACTCGAACCGACTGGAGCACTTGGCCTCGATCATCGAAAAGGTGGAGTTCAGCGGAATGGCCCGAGTCGTTCAGCCCCCAGTATTGCCCATCACCGGAAGCAGGCGTGACGCCGGATGGCTCCGCAAGCTTGCTGCCCTGCAATCGCGCCGTGAGTTGATGGATCGCTTCCGTATTGTCCGCGTGATTGATACTTATGTTCGAGTTTTGCTGAGCGGAGGTTACAGCAATTGGCTGGTCCGGTGATTCAGCCGAGGCTATGTTTGAATAACCCGTAATGGCGATCGCGCAAAGCAGAAGCGCAGACCGTAGAAACATAGACTGGCATCCCGGCACAAGGCTTGCTTCGGACGACAAGGAATCGATTATTTTCGTATTCATTCCTCGTACGGTAGTGTGTCATCGTGGGACGGACAAGTTTGGGACATGGCGGTGGTGTTGGGGCACGACGAACCACATTCCGATGGTGGAGGGCTATTTCTTGTGCAAAAGAATTTGAGCGAGTTAGACGCAATTGGCGCCGAGTTGGCTATCTCAGGTAAAGCGCCATCGGCTGTCTATGGTCGCTTTCGAGGTTTTCCCTTGGCGGCGACGCCAATTGGTGAGAAGTCTGAGTATGGCGTACTTGTTCAAATACGCCATCCGCTGTTTGAGGGGGAACGGCTTGACGAAGAGGTCTTTCCTTGGTGTGAGTACTTGAACCAATGCGCGGAGAAAGAGCTTATCAAGATTTCGATAGATGACGGGATTCTCTGGATTTCAATTTACCCATCATTCACGAAAAATCCTTCGAATTCTTACAAGGAATTACTGAATTGTGTCGTCGAGGATCTGCTTTCAGTGGGGTTGGACTCGGCTGACAAGACTTGTCACTATTGTAAGATTGAAACGGCGGAGGAACTGACTTACGACGAGGGTCGTGTCGGCCAAATTTGTGACGATTGCATGGCTGAGCGGCGCGGCGTGCAGTCAGCGGAGAGACGGGCAACAACCCTCGGCACGGCAGGGGCGCTGTTAGCTGGAGTGCTGTCGAGCTTTGTTGGAGCGGCGATGTGGGCGGGGTATTGGATTGTTGAGACTTATTTTATTGAATGGATCTGGCGAGATCGAGACGACGTGTTCATACCAAGCATCATTACCTGCGGTCGAGCCGTCGTTGTTGGAGTGCTGACAGGAGGGTCTGTAGGCATAGCGATTCGCATGATCCCCAATCGGGGTGACAAATTCGCGGGCGGAGTCGGTCTGGCATGTGGCATCGCGGCCACAATTGGTGGAGAGCTAGTTTTTGCTGCTTGGCTTGTTGCCAGGCAAAGCGACTATTTTTCAGCAGAGATCTGGTTCAACACCCTCCTGTCCTTATGGTCCTCAGATTTCATTGGGACAATGGTGCGTGTTCTCGCGCTTCTACTGGCTTGGGTGATCGCCTGGGATCTTGCCAAGCCGAAGGTTACTCCGCTTGGCCTGTAGACAACGAGAATCTGGGTCAGCCGGGAAACCTCCTTTCAGTC
This sequence comes from Phycisphaerae bacterium, assembly GCA_029260035.1. Lineage (GTDB taxonomy): Bacteria > Planctomycetota > Phycisphaerae > UBA1845 > UBA1845 > OFTM303. The sequence goes on along the minus strand of JAJDEA010000229.1, from coordinate 8,484 downwards.
GTTACGGGCGGGATTCCAGCTTAGAAAACCCTGAATTGGACGAGAGATGCGGATCGTGGTAGGAATGGTCGGGCTTGCTCACGCTCTTTTGGGGGGTTCCTCAAGAGCATTTCAAAACAAAAACGGTGGGCGAACGGTAATGCTCGCTCGCGGGCCAGCCAAGATGGTAGCGTCCAGCGAGCTGTTGGTTGGTTCAGGATGCGCAATCGTACAACTTTAACGATCCTCAGCCATCGCGTTCAACGCACAGACCTGCTTGCCCTCTGCGCTATAGCCGCCCTTCTCGCCAGCGCTTCGCATGCCTTGGCGGATATCGCGACCCTCGTTGGAACTTACAACTCTCAACATGCGCAGATCGATGTCACTTTTGACGAAGTAACCGATTTCAATGCCGGCTGGGATTTTCAAGTATTTATCCACGCCGACGACGATATTCAAACGGGCTACGGCACGGGATATGATTTCATCGTTCGAGGCGTTGACATTCAGCCGACCCCCGCCGTGCTTCTGCACGATGTAAATGGCGGCAGCAGCGCAGGCGGATGGGGTCCCGCAATTACGAACGTGAGTTTTACCGTTATCAGCAGCACTCAAGTGTTAATTGTATTCGATTGGGTGGACCTAGGCTTGCCGACCGGAAAATTCTGGTATCGGTTTGAGACTTATTTCGACGATCGAATGAATGACACCATCGGGGCACAAAAAACCACGCAGGCTATGATTATCGATTGCAACAACAATGGCCAGGACGACTTGTTGGACCTGCAAGGCGGCTCAAGTTTGGATTGCAACCAAAATGGCCAGCCCGATGAATGCGATATCGCTGCAGGAACAAGCCCCGACTGCAACGGGAACAACACGCCGGACGAGTGCGACGTCGCATCCTTGACGAGTCTCGATTGCGCCGGAAACGGTATCCCAGACGAGTGCGAGCCGGACTGCAACGGCTCTGGCAAGCCAGACATTTGTGACATTCTCGACGGCACGAGTCAGGACTGCGATCTGGATTCCAACCCCGACGAATGCCAGCCACTGTTTATCGCGGAAGGCTCTCGATACTTGGCTGTTCATCCGCAAGCCGGACCCGCGCCTGTGGCTTTTCTCGTAACCGGCGACGCCAACAATTCAAGCGTGTCATGCCTATCCCGATTTGTGCAGGCCGACGGAAGCCTCGGTGGTCAGCCGGTTTTTCTAACTCCGACACAATGGTGTACGGCTCATGTGACGGGCCAGGAGATACTGCCGGCTACGACCTATTTCCTACAGACATATGACGGCACGGACTTTTCCAGCGCAATGGCAGCTACAACCTGGGTTTGGGCGGACGTGGATCAAAACAACGTCGCCAACGGAAACGACGTGCTGTATATAGTTCTTGCCTTTCTGCGGAACCCGAAGGCGAGTTTGTATGCCTCAGACCTGGAACCATGCTCACCCAATCGAGTAGCCAATGGCAATGACGTGGCACGCGCCGTACATGCGTTCTTAAGAGAGCCTTTTGACAGCCTCAATTGCGCCAGTCTTTGTCCTTGACGCATGTTCACCCAGGAGCGTGTGTGGAAGTGAGACGCGCGACGACCAGCCGCATACTTGAAGCAGCTTCAGAGACGCCCTTCTTCGCGAGGGCCAGGCAGTGAAATGGTAAAGACCGAGCCCCCGTCTATTTGAGAAGAGACAGTTATCCTGCCTCCCATCATTTGCACCACGCCATGCGCAATGGCAAGCCCCATCCCAGTGCCCTTCGCCGAATCGCTACGCAAGGTGGACTTGGTACTCCATAATGGCTCGAACACTCTGGAAATCGAATTTTCACTCATGCCACATCCGGTGTCGGAGATTTTGATAACGATTGAAGGTGGCAAATTCCTGACACTTATCCCAAGCTGGCCACCTTGGGGCATAGCCTCAATCGCGTTCTCGGTGATATTCCGCAAGGCCGTCAAGAGTTGTTCGCGCGGAGTCGAGAAAGCAGAGAAGTCCTGCATTTCCAGCTTGAATTTAATGTTCATGCCAACGATACGGCTCTCGGTTTCTTGAGCGACCAATGAGACGATATCGGCAAAGTCCCCCACTTCTTCGTGGAGTGGGTCACCTTTCGCAAAAACCAACAATCCATTGATAATCGCCGTTGCTCTCTCCAACGCCGTGCTGGCTTGCGACAGCACCTTTTGGGTAGTGTCTGGATTTCCGACCGAAGCGGCGAAATCCATGCTCGTAATAACGCCGCCAAGGATATTGTTGAAATGATGAGAGAGCGACCCTGCCAATTCGCCAAGCGCCGCCATTTTCCGACTGTCACTCAATTCGTTCTGCAACGCGATACGGCGTGTAATGTCGCGAATGCAATAGGAGACGCCCACTCGTTCGCCGTTGCCTAAGACGACTGGCGCTATGGTGCAGATTAACTCGCGATGTAGACCATCCTGGTCTCGATGACGAAACTCCAGGTCCGACATTTCGCCCGAACGAAGCGCCGCATGAAACATGCGATCTGCCGTCTCACGTTGATCTTCAGGAAAGATAGCTGTAACAAAAGCGGCGCACATTTGCTCTTCAGTTTCACCAAACATCGCCGTAGCCGCTTGATTCCAGATATTGATTCGCCCATCTCGGTCGCAGGCGATGATCGCCACCCCCGCGTTGTTGCACACCTGGCGATAATAAGCATCATTGGGATGAGGGTTTAATTCTGTCAACGGTTTGTCACTTCCTGCCAACAGGAGACATTGTTGCCTGGTATGGGACCGGTGCGATCAAAAGCAAAGTTTCATATCCTTCGCTATTTTCGGATTTCGAGAAGAACCGACTACCTACGATGTACGCATTGTTCGCCTCAACACTTGGCCCAAGAACCAGAAAGCCATTGGGGCCGAGCGATGCGGAGAATGCCAAATGTTTGAAAACGTGGCTGTCGAATGCTGGAATCTGCCGAATCCCTTCGTTCGTTCTCTCCCAGGTCATCACACCTCGGTCGTGCCGAATCTCTAGCGTAACCTGCAGCTCAAGAAGCCCGCCCAGTTCTGGATGAAAGGCGTAATCAATGTTGACGATCTTCTTTCCTTCCGTGAAAGTCTTACCAGCCAGGCGGCCGTCGGCACCAAAAGTGAAAATCGATTCCGGCCCGTCAACCAGATCCAATTCAACCGCCAGCGGAAGGCCTCGCTGGGCGATCATCTGCTGCTTTGACACCTTCGCATCATAAGCAGTCAATATCGTCGCGATCGGCGCCCAATTCTCCGACGAGCCAACTCCAACTCGCAGCCCATTTTGTTTCAGCTTGGCCACCAACGCGGGGTTGCTACCAAGTTCCTCTACATGGTTCCAGAGTTTCAGCGAATGGCGGTTTTCGCTGTACGGCAAATCCACACGCATCACCTCAAACGCAACGTCAACAACACGCACCGAATCAGCAACGGCTCGATCTTTAGCATCCGTCGAAGAAAGGAATGGCGAATCGATCCACGTCGTTGTTTGGTTCTTCGACGAAGCTGAGTCGGACTGCCGGGCGAAGCCGGTGCCTTGACAGCCGCTTGCGATAATCAGCAGAAGGGCTGGAACTACGCACCATAGTCGGTTTGGGAGATGCATGGTTGTCAAATCATAGCCATTTGCGATCAAGTGTAACGGCGAATTCCGAATTTGCGTGGAAAGAAATCTGCTCCCACTCGCTTCAACTGAACAGAATTGCTTTGGCCGCATTATAAAAATGCTCGCTGGGACGTCTATTGGTCTTGGTCTGCCGATTCAACCTTGATTGGCACCCTTTTCGGCACCTTTCCGCAGCCCTATTCTTGTAGTCTAGCCGCTACTGTGGTAGAAAAAAAACATGGCGGATGAATATTCTGAAAAAATACGGGGGCTGACCCTCGCCAAAGCCTTGGCTATCGCCGCATATGGCGAATCGGTCGCGGCGTATCGCTATCGATCACTCGTCGAACGCACAGATAACGAAGACCATCGAGAGGTTTTCTCCGAGATGGCCGACGAAGAACAAGGCCATCACAAAACCCTCCAGGATGTTCTTCAAAACAGCTTTCCGGGAAGCGACTTTGTTTTGTCATCCGAAGACAAGGAGCTGGTCATCGTAGGCCCTCGCCTGTTGGAGATTACAGACGCCGCCTCCGTCAAGAAAGCTCTGGAGCTAATCAGTGCATCGGAAATCCTGACCGGAAATTTCTACGCGGCGCTGACAAAAATCGCGCAACAGGAAGACCTCAAACCACTTCTTCAGGAAATGGCGGACGAATGCTTCACCCACGCCCAACAATTGAAAGACCTTGAGTCCACGGTGTAGGGCCATCGGAAGCAGGCACGCATGCCAATCGCCGAGTCCTGATCCAAGGCTGGCGCAAGCTCTAACCGTCTATCTTTTTTCCACACTCTGGACACTTGCCCGAAACATTGCCGGTAAGATTGTAGCCACACAGGCAATGATCTGGCAGTAGTTTTCGTGCGCGTCGCCAGATCAGGAATGAGGGAATAGCCACCGCCAATGTGAGTAACCAAATTGGCATCACAAACGTAGACGAATTCGCAATCCTGTGAAATGAAGGCAACCACTTCGTGCTTCGAAATCTAGGAGGCAAATAGAACCGGCCGTATTTAATCGCCAAGTAAGCGCTGTTTGCCGATGGGGCACTACCAGCTGACCATAATATCGCCAGTACGTCCCAGTCAGCATCGGCAGTGATTTTTGGCGTTGTTTCGTCAGGCGGCCGAAAATGGATAACGCAAAAAATACCGTTTACAGCTGCTATAAGTGATGATCCACCCGAAACGTAAACCCGATACCGATAGGTCAAAGCCATCGCGACTACGAATAACCCCGCGACGACCATTCCGCAGATACCAAGACGTCGTTTCATCGCTCGTCGCATGATCTGTTCCAAATTCCAAGCGCTTGCACTCTCCTGCCATTACATCCGAATCCGAGCGGCGATGGGCATGCGTCTCCCACTGCCGAACGCCCGACTTGTAACCTTCAGACCTATTGGGGCTTGCTTACGTTTGTATTCGCTTCGCTCGACCATGCGTGCCACGTTTTCGACAACATCAAGATCGAATCCCTGCCTGGTGATTTCTTCGACTGGCAGATCTTTCTCGACGTATTCCTCAAGGATGGCATCCAACACATCATACGGAGGCAGTGCGTCCTGATCGGTTTGGTCTTCGCGAAGTTCAGCAGAGGGAGCTTTATTTATCGTGTTTTGTGGAATGCGTTCACAGCCTGCGGATTGGTTGATGTGATTAGCCAATTCATAAACAACCGTCTTGGGCACGTCACTCAGAACCGCTAAGCCGCCGCTCATGTCGCCGTACAAGGTGCAATATCCCACCGCGAGTTCACTCTTGTTGCCGGTAGTGAGTAACAACCAGCCAAACTTGTTCGATAGTGCCATCAGCAAATTGCCGCGAATGCGGGCTTGGATGTTCTCTTCCGCAACACCAGCTGACGTACCTGCGAACGATTCCGCAACAGCTTCCTCCATTGCGCGATGTACATGCTCGATGGGTATAGTGCGGATGGATATGCCAAGATTGTCTGCAAGCAATCGTGCATCGTCAACGCTGTGCGCACTGCTGAAACGCGAAGGCATTGCGACGCCGAAAACGTGATTTTCGCCTATTGCGTCAACTGCAATCGCCGCTGTAACGGCTGAATCAATTCCACCTGACAGGCCGATGACAACATCCTGAAACCCGCACTTGCGAACATAATCCCGAAGACCGAGCACCAGGGCATCTCGCGTGCTACGGGTCCGCTCAGGATAGGGTGTAAGAGAATTTGTTGGATCGGAACCAAAATCGGCGATCAGTAATTCTTCCTGAAACGCAGATGCTCGCGCAATCACCTGGCCGTCTTTGTCAATTACCAGGCTTGCCCCATCAAAAACAAGCTCGTCGTTGCCGCCGACGAGGTTGGTATAGATCAGGGGGACGCCATGCGCTCGCACTTGTGCGGCGAATAGTGTTTCGCGCGTATCCTGGATTCCCGCCCTAAACGGCGAACCGGAAATGTTGACAACGAGGTCGGCTCCAGCCTTCACTGTCTCAGCCACGGGGTTGGCACAATAGACATGGCGTCCGCCGAATTGTTGGTCGTGCCACAAGTCCTCGCAAATCGTAATTCCGAGGGTACGGGTACAGCCGTCGAGAGAAAGTCTGACTGTCTTGACACCCTCGCCCTCGTTGAAGTACCGAGATTCATCAAAAACGTCATAAGTCGGCAGAAGTCGCTTTGCATAGGTTGATACAATCTGACCATCGTGGCACACCGCGGCGGAATTGAAGACGCCCGTCCCGTCTCCCGTTGCGTCCGGCTCTACAAAACCAACAATTGCAGTGATATTTTTGCAGGCCGCTGCAATTTGCGTCAGCGACTCAACATTGGCCGCCACGATGTCCTTGCGAAGCAGTAAGTCCTTTGGCGGATAACCGAACACCGTTAGTTCTGGAAAAACGATGAGGTCTGCGCCTTGGGCGCTGGCCTCTCCAATCTTGTCAAGGATAAGGCCTGTGTTACCCGAAATATCACCAACAGTCGTATTGACCTGGGCAAGCGCAACCTTCACATCGAAACTCCGCGCCGTGACAGAAATCTCTGCCAGAATCTTATTTCACTAGAGCAAGCTCTATTCTACTGTAGCGTTCGTATGTACTTCGTACTCGCACAATAGAGCGATTCGCCGCTACACCTGACTATTCGTTGCTATAAGCGGGAAGATCTTAACGCAGGAAACGCGCAAACGACATCGACATGCGATGGGAAATGGAAAAGAAAGACCCCTATGGTCTGTCGGCCCACTGAAAACCTGCTCCACGGCAACAAAAAAAGAGCGAGGCCAGAGGCATCTTTCCACGTTCGGGCCGGAGAGAGGAGATTACGGTGGAAAGACTTGGCGCCTACTGGCCTCGGTACTTCAGTAGCCATTTGCACATGCCAAGCGAGAAACTCGTTTGTTCGGGCCGGAGAAAGGAATGACGAAACAAGCCCCACTCCACATGCCTAGCTATGGCTACGTCCTATAATGTTCTCCAAGAGGCGGAATCAACGATTCATTCACGCCGTTGGTCTCTTACTCGAATATGGCCCATCTCTGCGATGCACAATTCTATGAAGGAGCCCGTAGCAATTATGCTTCCGTCGCGAATAATCCATAGCAATCGCGATGCCAGAGTTTCGTATGGAATTGCCCTTTGAGGCGATATTTAGCGGGGCAACTGTTAGACGGAAGCCGGTATGGAGAAAGTGTCGCCCAGTAATTGTCGAGTTTGAGGCTTCTCTGGCTGCTGGTTAACGCCGAGACCGATTAAGAGCATGTGTTGCATGAACACCAATTATTGCATGAGGAATACCCTTTTTAGCACTACAGCCGGGATGACGATCGGTTTGGCATGCAGGCTTGCGCCAATTGGCGCATCGCGTGCGAAGAATCACGCAGTGGCCTCAATTGAGCCTCTTGAACGAACGGCGATAACTTGCGATTTGTCTGGTTCAGCTTCAGAATGAATTTCAAGGACGTATCAAAAAAGGGATTGTTTCTCAATATGAAGAAACATCGGCGTTGTAGACTACAGCGAAATGACGAAACTCGCGATCGAAATCAAGGGGATGCATTGTGACGCCTGCGTGCGGTCGGTGCTGGAAACGCTAAGCTCTCAAGCTGGCATTCGAGAATTGAACGTCTCAGTCGGAAAAGTCGAACTTCATTTCGACAAGAACCTGATATCGAAAGCCGACCTCCTCGCAGCCATATCAGCCGCAGGCACTTTTGAAATCGTTGGCTTTTCTCAAACGCCATAGCCAAGTTTCAATCTTCTGAAGAGAATGATGCCGTTCTTTCTGAAAGATGGCCTCGAAACATCATCGCACAACAGACGTGAACACTATATCGCTATGGCCCAAACTCGTTCATCCGATTCGCAGGCCGACACGACCATTAGACTCCGCGTCGAGGGTTTGACGTGCGGCAGTTGTGTGGCGCGGGTTGAGCAGGCAGTACGATCTGTCACGGGTGTAACAAGTGTCAACGTCAATCTTGCCACAGCCACTGCGTCGGTCGAATTCGACAAACCTGCGCCCGAGCAGGAGAGCCTGCTACGAGCGATTCGCGAAGCCGGTTACGACGCCGTTCGACTCCGCCCGGGCGTTACATCCCAAAGCGGCCTGGAGGGCGATAGCGACGTCCGGTTACGTGAACAAAAGCAGGCCTTGCTGCAAGCGATCGGACTTGGCATGCCGATCATCGCAGTCCACTATCTTGCCGGTGCGTTGCAAAGTCACGAGCCAGGCGGGCACGTTTGGCCAAACGTGCTTCAGGGGATTTTGTGTGGTCTTTTGATTTGGTCAACCGCTGGAGCGCCGATTCTCGTGGGTGGTTTGCGCGCGGTTTACCATCGCAGTCCAAATATGGACTTGCTGATTTCTTTGGGAGTTTCCGCCGCATTCATTTCCGGAATCGTCATGGTAGTGTCAGGTAGCGC
>JAJDEA010000228.1 GCA_029260035.1 Phycisphaerae bacterium | reverse complement strand
ACATTGATCGTTCTCGGCGTCGGAGCCGCGTTCGTCTATTCAGGTATCGCGACCATTTTGGATCGGGGATCGACCTATTACGAAACGGGCTGTATGGTCTTGGTCCTTGTCACACTTGGTCGATATCTCGAAGCCATTGGCAAGCATCGAGCATCAGAACTTGTCGCCCGTCTGGACCAACTCATGCCCGAACAGGCCTGCCTCGTAAACGGTAACGAAACCAAAACGATCCCGACAAGCGAGGTTCGTTCGGGAGATTTGATCCGAATTGCCGCGGGTGAGCGCATACCCGTAGACGGATCGGTTATCTCAGGCAGGGCACACGTCAATGAGCAAATCCTCTCCGGCGAAAGCAGACCCGTTGTGCGCGAAGTCGATGACCACGTTCATGCGGGGAGCATTAGCACCGATGGAACACTCGTCGTGCGTGCCACCGCCGTGGGCGAACAAAACGCCGTAGGACGACTTGCTGCCCTGCTCGATAAAGCGAAGAGAGAAAAGGGGCGATATGAAAGACTTGCGGATCGGCTTGCCAGCGTCTTCGTTCCGGCTGTTCTCCTGGTGGCGATGCTTGCATTCATCCTGGGCTATCAACGCGCCGGCGCCGGAGAAGCCATCCTGTCCGCGCTTGCGGTCGTCCTGATCTCCTGCCCTTGTGCATTGGGTATCGCAACGCCGATGGCTATTTGGATCGGGATGGGACTGGCTGCAAGCAAGGGTATTTTGTTTCGAAACGGCGAATCGCTCGAATCCGCGTCACAGATCAAAGCCGTCGCATTCGACAAGACCGGAACGATTACGACCAACGAACCTACCGTCTATTCATTCACAAGTCCCTCATCTACACATCAAAGCCGCGAGCACATCCTTGGCCTCTCTGCCGCTATTGCGTCACATTCCAACCATGACTTGGCCCGCAGCATTGTCCGCTATGCCGAACAGGAAAACGTATCTTTATCTTGCGCAGAGTCGGTCGCGACCGTAGCGGGGCGGGGCATAACGGGAAAATCGGACGGCTCGTTCGTCCAACTCGGCAATATCACCATGATGGAGGAAGCTCGGTGCACATGGGCGGACAAGCTCCGCGACCAAGCCGAACAGGATATGGCGGAGGGACGAAGTGTCAGTTGTTGCGCCATTGACGGCGTGGTCCTGGGTGTATTTTCGTTCTCAGAAACGATTCGGGCTCAATCTGAAGAATCAATCCGCCGCCTTCGATCTCACGGCTACCCGGTTTCCATCTTAACCGGCGATCACAAGATTCGCGGCGATCAAGTGGCACAAACATTGGGTATCGAGACAATTGGCGAGCTAACTCCTTCCGGAAAAATTCAACAAATCGAACAACTGCGCCAGCGATTTGGAGCGGTCGCAATGGTCGGTGATGGCTTGAACGATGCGCCCGCTTTATCTGCATCCGATTTGGGTATTGCGATGGGTTGCGGTGCGGACCTGACACGCGAGTCGGCAGGTGTCTGCCTGATGAGCAGTGATCTAACATTGGTCCCTCACGCACTGCGCCTTGCCCGCCGCGTCGTGCGAACGATCCGCTTCAATTTGTTTTGGGCATTTGTCTACAATTTGATCGGCGTTACGTTGGCACTGACAGGACAACTCAGCCCGATCGCCGCCGCAGTGGCCATGGTCGTGAGTAGCTTGTTCGTGGTGACGAATTCATTACGCCTGCGCAACCAAGCCAATGAAGATGACCTGTCGCCAAAACATCCGGAACACAGCTAAGCGTCTTTCGGGTTTCTCAAGATATACTTGAACGGCGTGACGTGACACTTGGACTTCGTGCATGACGCCCGAATCGGGCATGGTGCGTCCCAAAGGCAAATTCTGCGACCCTTGGGCGCAATGGTGATGACCTGAGTGCTTTTTGATTGAATTGAGGCGTCAAGGCTGCTACACTTATGGCTGGCGTTCGATCTTCAAGTAATGGTCGAGGAGTCAAGTCGATGCCCCAGCCGATGCGTGCTAATTCCCGCCCTTGTTTGTCCGATCCCTACATGCTTATTATCGTGGCTGGCTTTGTTGTCATGATATTGACATTATCTTCTGCAAGCGCTGCACCGCCACCAAATGACGACTGCACAAACGCGATTGACATCAACTCCATCGGCGCAGGGTGCGTGCTGGATTCGGATTTGGGGTCATGTGCCGGTTCGCCGAGCACAAGACCTTGCTCTATTTCGGCCCAGAATTGCCCAGCAGGTGAAGGACCTTGCTTTCAGTGGGCTGACGACACATATTCCTGCGGCCCAATTTCAATCGATAATACAGATGCTACCACCGATGGTCCGCCTGCTACCGGAATGGCACTTCCTTGGAATTGTGTCAGCTCAGGCGCAAACGCGTTCCAGGCTGATGTGTGGTATAATCTTCCCAATCCATGTTATTGTCTGTCTCCAAATACGACTGTGTTGTCAACATGCGGCACTGCGTCTTTTGATACGATGATTGAAGTTCATGCACCTTGTGATTGTGCAAGCATTGACGAATCAACCAGATGGACTTGTAACGATGAAGGGTGTGACAATCCTGTCATTGTTGGCCCGTCAACATTGGAATTCGATCCGTATTACCTGGATGATTGTTTCAAAATTCGAGTCGGTGGATTTGAGGGCTCCCAAGGCACAGCAACCATAGATATAAGTATATATTGTTGGCATGCCGATCTCACACCTCCTTTTAGTCCATTCTCGTATCCGCACGCAGTACGGAAGAATCGGTATATTTCATTTTCTCCGGATCCCACTAATGCCGGCTCTCCTCATGGATATCAGGTAAGACATGTGGCATCCGGCCGAGCATGGTTTATCAGTCCTCCCCTGGCAACGCCGCAGTCCATCCAAAATGAGAACTTGGCGGTATTGCTAAGTGACCCTGTACCGCCGGTCTTTGATTGGGGGACACTACCTGTCGTTCACGTTATGGGCTGCGACATTATGCCAGGCGAAACGTACGAAGTTCGAGCAACGCCCGAGGGCTGTACGTTTAGCACTCTAATTGTCGTTACAACTACGCCGCTCCCGACAAACAGCCGATGGTGGGCTGACGTCGTTGGCGTGTTTAGCAACTCTGGTGACGCGAGTACGACGCCACCCACGCCTGCGAATTCCTGGACGCCGCCCGATGGAAGCACGAACGGCTTTGATGTGACGGCTATTCTTCGTGGCTTTCAGAAGATCGATGCGCCGCACGTTACCTGGACCGACCTCAATCCGGAGATTCCCGATCGCGTCACGAATGGCAACGACGTACTGCGAGGCGTAAACGCATTTGCCTCCGGCACCGGGCGAGAGTTCTATCCGTTTAACGTACCAAATGCTCCCGGCCCGCAAGGACAGGGGCCATGCCCAACGCCGCCGCTTGAAGCGAACATCCCGCCATAGACTTTAGCCTGCACAGCGGAGTGCGTGGCAGAGACGCAGATTCTTTTTCTACAAGGCATCGCCTTCTGCCAGCGATGCTATCATCGCTGGTAGCTTCTTTTTCCAAACGCCCGCCTCTGACTTAATCCCCGAATACACAAGGATCGCCGCGGCGTAATTGTGCAGCGGACCTGCCTGAGAAACGGCGTCCAAAGAACTTTGAGCATCCCGCACCCAGCGCTCTACATCGTCAATTTCATGCGAACCAAGAGCAGACACAAGTTCCGCCAGCGCCGCTTCGGCCATTTTTCGTTTGCGCTCGACATCGACATGCCAATTGTCCAGCATACCCTCGTACGTATCGTCTTCATCTTCGTGGCATTCCATGCAGGCTGTGTCGACCGACTCGCGCGAAACCGGCTCGGACAGATCATGACAGCCTTCACAATCCACAACGCCCGCCATCGAACTTGGTTCGATTTTCATGAATGACCACACCGGTCCCGTGGCTGCGATAAAGCTGGATTGCTGATCGTGGCATCCCTCGCAACTCGTCTTCATCGCCCGGCCACCCGTGTGACATTTATGGCATTGAATGTCTTCATGTTGCGACGGAAGCGTCATGGGATGAACGAAACCACCTTCTTCGATAATCGTTTTGTTGTCTTTGTTCGCCAAGGGGTTAAGGAAAGTATGGCACATGTTGCAATCGGTTCGGATGACTCGCCCACGCTGATCGACATGCTTTCCGTCGTGGCAACGAAAACAGCCCGCTGAGTATTTGTGTCCGATGTTGTCGGGATAAGTACGCCAATCCACATCCATCGAAGGAAACATATTTCGGCGGTAGATTTCGCGCACGCGATCTACCGCGAGTTTTACCGAAGCCTTGCGATCCGACCAAACCTCCGGGTACTTCTGTTTATAGAAGTCGATGATTTCCTTACCGATCTTGGCTTCTCCTGTCTCGCGATCCGGATACGGCTCGGACAGGACGGCGACTGCCTCACGTTTGATAAACGGCAACGTCGTATCGATTCTCCCAATGGCCAATTGAATATCGACCGCATCGCTCGGCGCTCGAAACTTGTGGGCAGGTCTGTTGTGACAATCCATGCAGTCGAGCGAGCGAAGGTGACCTTCAGGAAGCGGATCCGAACTAGGCTTTCCATCAGAGCGGAAAATCCATTCATCACCAGCTACATCCACCCACTTCACCCATGGAATATGCTGAAGGGTTTCATCTACCGCAACATATTGAATAGCACCAGCCAGCGCCATATGAAAGTGAATGCCCTCCGGTTTGCCGGTAGACTCATCGCCTCCGCCTATCTTGAGCAAAACGCTGACTTCTGTCGGTGTGTTGGCTTCGTCCGACGCATATCTTACGACTTGTTTCAGCTGTGTTCCGAAGAACTTCTGTGGCCAATGGCATTGTTCGCAGGTATCCCGTGCAGGCCTGAGTTCGCTGATGGCAGGTTCAATCGGCCTCGAATAACTCTTGTTCCACATGGCCAATACCTGGCGAGTTCCGGACAGTTTAGATTTGACAAACCAACTCGCACCCGAACCGATATGACATTCTGCGCAGGTCACGCGGGCATGAGGAGATTCCTTGAACGCAACGGCCTGCGGCTCCATAACAGAGTGACATGCTTGTGCGCAAAACTCGGTCGAATCCGTGAAATGATAGCCGTGATAGCTCGTCACGCCGACGACCGGAAGTAGGACAAATGTACCGCCAATAAAATACTTGGCAGCGCGGCGCTGCTTGGGATCGTTTAGATCAACACGAGGGAATCGAAAGGCGAGCCGTTGGGTCGGGTCTCGCTTGCGAAGCCACCAACTCTTGAGCAGGATGCCAAATGGTGTCAACCCTACGCCAGTCGCGAGAAATCCGGGGATAATCAGGTACCCCACAATATCTACATAAGGATTCGGCGAGGGTGAAATGATACTGAACAAACCAAACGTCAGCAGGAGGATCATCGATACGACGACCACAAAAAGCCCGAGCATCGTCACCGGGTTGTTCCACAGTGGAACATAGACAGGCGAGTAGGGTGCTTCCTCTACCTTCGGTATTGCAGCAGATTCTCCTTTGTCTGCGGGCTCAGGCATCTCATCGGGTTCAGGCGTAGAGGCTGGTTTACGATCTTTCATTTCGCGCGGACTCTGTGATGTAGTGAACATGGCGGTTCCCAAAAGGGTGTTGAAAAACGTCGATGCGGTAGGGCAAACAGGCCCTGCAATCATTCCGTATCGAACACCTTGCAAGAACCGTACCAATACCCTGCGACCTCTCCGCCTCCAACGTCTCTCTGTTTCGAGGATGCGCCACTGGGTCAAGGGATCTGTACACACTGATTTGAGAAAGGCCCTGCATCAACTAAAGCGAGTCCAAATATGCCTGGATGTCCGCGATTTCCTCGTCGGAGAGGTCCGTTATTCCACCCGCATGAGGTACATTTCCGACAACGACATCTGTCAACTCCTGAAAGGAGGCCCCTACTAAATTGGGTGCATCAAGGGCACATCCGCCACTGGCATCAGCGCAATGGCAACCCGCGCACCCAAATGCAATAAACGCCGATTCACCTTCGTCCGAATCCCCTTCGACGGCATCACCGGAGCCTTCAAAACTACCAAGAAACGCTGCCATATCCTCAGCGTCCTGGTCCGAGAGTGACACGACGAGGTGTCCGTCCGCGCCGCCAATTTTGGATGCAATTTCATCTGCCGAAGCGCCCTGGATACTCGGTGCGAAGCCACTGGCCCCGTCCGCTCCGTGGCAGGCAGAGCAATTGTCTGTGACAAGCGTTTCGCCGCGAGCGACATCGGACGACCCATCGTCCCCAGGCGAATCGCCCAGATCGGGTTCGTCGGTTGCCATATCATCAGCATCATCGATGTCACTGTCCTGGTCATCCGGCTCATTGGTTGAGCCATTCGCAAGATCGTTGGCCAATTCGGTAATGGATAAATCCAATGCGGTTCGACCCAATGCTGACGCGGCTTGAAGAAGAATCTCCTCGAAGTTCGTTCCACAGCCTATTGAAACGAGTGACAAAGGCATGCAACAAATCAACGCGCGTGCTTGCGTTCGACGAAAGAACATGGCAACTCCTTTAAGATCGTGGCAACTCATGGGCGCTGCACCACGCTACAGAATAACGGCATCTAACGGAATGATCAGTTTGTCGGACGAAGCGTTGCCCGCAAACGGTTTGACCAATTCGCACTGCTTTGTCTTGATTTCCTTAGAAGCATTCCCGAACCGAAATGCGGATCGTGGCAGGCCGTACAGTTCTCCACATCTTCGCCACTGTGCGCCTCTTCGCTAAGGTCTTCCGGCTCGTCGTGACACTCGATACATGTTTCGAACACAGACAACTTGAGCAAGCCAGCTTGCACGCTACGGTGCATATCATGACAGGACAAACATTCGCCTTCTGCGACCGGACTATGCCCTGCCGCTTCCGTGAAGTATCGACTATGACAGCTTTGACAGGCATCGAGAAAATCTTCACGCACCTGCATCCGGCGTGCTGGACTATGACAACTCTTGCAATCTCGCGTAACGTAGGGCGGATGCAGCGATTTGAACTTGGGGGCTGGCAGAACCAGCTTCGGCGGAATAACGGGTGTCGGCTCTGAGGCGCCTTCGACATTCGTAGACTTGGCTGGTTCGTCGGGAATCTCAAAAAAGAAATGCATCGCGCGATCGCGAACCGACGGCGAACAACTCGCAACCAACACAAAGCCAAGACCGATCATCACATACGCCATGAACCGCATGTCGGACTCCTTCATCTCATCGGATCAGGAACCACCACCACGACGCCCGCCTCTGCTCAATGCGCAACACGGATACGCCTGTCTCGCATTTTGGTCAGAGTCAATTGAGTACGATACTCGCTGATGCCCGTCAATCAAACCTCCGGCAGGCGCAATCTCAATACAGCTGTCAAATCGGAAGACACCTACCTCCGTATTAATTCCGCGATTCGTCGTTACCCATGATCATCCGGGGCAAAGACGGGACGGCGTCTCGCCATCTCTCAGATACAAGAACTGTAGCGATGAGCCTGATCGTGTCGATTTACAGGTTAAGGATAACAGCCAAACTCCCATTGTGCATTCGGCGACCATATTCTTGTTGCTATGTGCGACGCGATCGCCTATACAACCTGTCAGCGTGAAGAAGCGCCGCGGGAATCAGTGATTCAGCCCGCAGCACCGCTTAACGATATATTTGTGGCTAACTACAAGTAGGTAAGAAATGTCCGGCGCGGCCAGCACTTCCTGCTTTGCAAGTCGATTTCTACCTTGGGTACTCCTCGCGGCACTTCTGCCAGCTGGGCTTGCTCGCGCTGATAGTACAGACGAAAAAAAACCAGGAAATCGTAGCCTGTTCATACTTGGCGATGTGGACGCCTATCTTGAAGTGAAGGGCGAATTCTCGCGAACGCGCGTCAGGAACAACAATCGACGATCGTCTGCACGAGACTTCGAGCAGAAAAACCGCGAGTGGAATCTGGAAGAGCGCATCGGGTTGAGGCTTAGCGGAGCATTCATCGATCCCAGACTCGTCACTTACAACACAGAACTTAGCCTGGCCATAACGCAAGACTGGTATCGGGAGAAGATCGGCTCGTTCGATCAATCCGACAACGACAACGGTCACCTCTTTCAATATGACTCGCGGTTCAACTTCTTTCCAGGCAAGACCGTTTCAGGCTCATTGTACTCACTGACCAGAGAAAACCGAATCAGTCGGCGGTTCCAATCCACTCTCGATGAACAACGAAAAGGGTATGGCACCTCCTGGACCTTCAGCCATGACAGAATCCCGATGGAGCTCTCGTACGACTACTCCGAAACAGACCGTACCGGCAATCGCGATAAGTCGGACGACGAGCATTTCACGGAAAACACGTTGCACTATCAGGGTACATGGAATCTGCGTGATTATCATCGATTGAAATTCAGCTTTGAACACGCCAACATCAAACAGAATTACCAGGGGCTTGGTCAACCCTTCGAAACAACGCGAGACCTCCTGACCCTTGAGCATGAACTGGAATTCGGCGAAGACTCCAAACATCAGCTCCGTACAATCATGCACTGGCAAGAGGAAAGCGGCGACTTCGCCAGAGACTTCTTCGAGATCGGACCACAACTTACGCTCACGCATCGCGATGGCCTGCAAACGATCTACAAATACCAGTTCAACCAGGAACAATACGAAGGGCTTGACGTTGAAACGAATCGCGTTGATTTTCAGGTCGTACACCAGCTTTACACAAACCTGACAACAACCCTAAGCCTGTTCGGCTTACATGAAGATATCGAAAACGACATCGACACGACACAGTATGGAGCAGCCGTCGATTGGCAATACAACCGAAAAAATCGGCTCGGGCATTTTCAGGCCAACCTTTCGCTCTCCTACGATACGGAAGAAGTTGATGGCGATAACGGTCGGCGAATTATTCTGAACGAATCGGGCACCTTTCGCGACCCCGTACCGATTATCCTGCGCAACCGAAACGTCGTTCTGGCCAGCATCCTAATCACCGATGCAAGCAACCGACGCATTTTTCAAATCGGCAGAGACTATCTCGTAACACTACAAGGAAACGCTCTTCTGATAGCGCGATTACGCGGCGGGCGAATCGCGGACGGTGACACCATCTTGATTGACTATGAATACAATACCCCCGCCAGCGGCCAGCTCGACAGCATTCGCGTCGATTTGAACATAGAGCAGCGATTCGACAATGGACTGACACCCTACTACCGATTGTCCTATCGAAACCAGGAGGACGACGCTTCGACCGGATTCTTTCGACGGGCCGATCGAACCAACCATCACCGCGTCGGCGCCAATTATCAAACCAAGCGATTCGCCGTTGGGGCTGAGTTTGAAGTCTTTGATGACACGATTGATCCGTATGATGCGTTTCATCTGAATGGCCAACTGCACATCCTGCAGGAAGCACAGCACCGCCTTGACCTGTCGAGTCGATTGTCTCGACTGTTCTTCGAGGGTGGCACCGACAAGCGTAATGTCACCTTGGTGGATGTAGAATTGGATCACCGCTGGCGTCTAACGGAGAAACTGTCCACCGTTGAGCGACTCGCTTATCGCGTTGAAAGCGATTCGGCAGTGGGCGACACTCGCGGATGGGACGCTACGGCTGGATTCGAATATGTATGGGGTGATTTGTCGGGCGAGCTGACACTGGAGTACGACAAGCTCGAATTACCGGATTCAGACGAAGAGGACATCGGCGTGTACTTCCGCGTTCGCCGGGATATTCCAAATGTATTGCGCAATTAGTGCCAAAAATTGGACACGACTTGGGTCGTCGGTTCTTGCAGCCTCGATGTTGATTGTAGGGTGCGCGCAACCGAGAGGTACGCTTTTCGCGCCAATGAATCCGACTCGCCATTGGCCTGCATTGCCAGACCATCCACGCGTGTTCCTCGTTGGCGAAATTTCTGGTAGCGACGATCTCAACGCGGAAAGATCCAGCGGCGAGGTATTCCGGTCGGCCCTGCGAGGCCCACGACCACCGATTCGGTTCAACGGTCCGCAAAGCGTCGCTCTTCGATCGCCCAATTTGCTAGCTGTCGCGGATGGCGGCGGGGCGGCACTTCATTTGATCGACCTGGAAACGAGAGAGCATCGGATCATCACCGGATGGAAGGACGAGCGACTCGGGCTTCCTTTCGGCGTCGCCTGGCTTGGCGATCGGCTGTTCTTGACCGACGCGATGCGACACGAAGTAATCGAGTTCAACGCAGCCGGGCAATTTCAGAATCGCTTCGGCAGTGATGAATTGGTCAGACCCGTAGGCATCGCTGCAATGGAGACTCGCAATCAGCTTGTCGTAGTAGATGGCGGTAAACACGAATTGGCTGTGTATGAGGTCGACGGAAAGCGAGTCAAGACGATCGGCCAGCCTGGAACAAACCCGGGCGAGTTCAATTACCCGTCACATATTTGTATTCGTGGTAGCCGCTTGCTTGTAGCCGACAGCGGAAGTTTCCGGGTGCAGGTTTTTGACCTGGATGGCCGTTTTGTTTCGTCGTTTGGCGACAAGGGAGATGGGGCTGGCGATTTTTCGCTACCCAAAGGCGTCGCGATGGACAGCGATGGTCACATATACGTTGTGGATGCCCAGTTTGAAAACATTCAGATGTTCAACGATGATGGCCAATTGCTCATGGCTTTTGGGGAAGAAGGTCGAAAGCCCGGACAGTTTTGGCTACCAGCTGGCCTCTACATTGATCTAGAAGATCGAATTTGGGTAGCGGATTCGGGCAACCGGCGCATTCAGGTTTTCGAGTATAAGAAGGCGGCTTCATGAATCGACAACACTATAAGGTTCTTGCCAGCTTCATGGCAATCGCTTTCGCGAGCGCGTGTTTCGGCGATGAATCCATCGTCAATTCCAAGCACGATCTTTCGGCTCAGGGGCGAGGCGCCGTCCGTGCGGTAACGGAAAACGAAATTTGTATTTTCTGCCATACGCCTCATAACGCTGCACCACAAACGCCGTTGTGGAATCGCGAAAATCCCAGGACGCATTACCGGATTTACAATAGCTCGACTACCGACGCACGAATCGACCAACCCTCAGGCCCATCGAAGATGTGTTTGAGCTGCCACGATGGGTCAATGGCGCTTGGGAATGTCTTGTCCCGTCCGGTGACCCAGCCTATTGTCATGACCGCGCGAACGATTCCGCCGGGTAACGCAGACCTGACCAACGATCTATCCGACGATCACCCCATCGGGTTTCACTACGACCGTGCACTTTCCAACATGGACCGCCAATTGCGCGCACCCGAAGTCGTTTCGCCAAACCTCCCGCTGGGTGAACACGGAGAAATGCACTGCACAACTTGTCATGATCCACACAATAACGAGCTGGGCGACTTCCTGCGCGTTACGGATCAAATGTCCGCCATATGCGTGTCATGTCACGATCTCAACGGCTGGGAACATGCGTCGCACGCCACGAGCGGCAAGCGCACAACCGGTCGATCCGTCGATCCGCGCGAGAGACTCAAGTACACCAAAGTTCGCGACAATGGCTGTATAAACTGCCATAAAATTCATTCCGCACCATCGCGCGAAAGGTTATTGCGCTTTCGACAAGAAGAGGATAATTGTCTTAATTGCCATAGCGGCGCAGTTGCGAGTTTTAACATTGCGGCGGACATCGCCAAACGCTCCGGTCATTTCGGCGGACTTCGCAGCGGGATCCACGATCCCGAAGAAATCCCCTTCTCGATGCGCCGACATGTGGAATGCGTCGATTGCCATAATCCACACGCCGCACAGCCTAACCCCATCGGCACCGTTCGCGGAACTTTGGGGCAAACCGTCAAGGGGCCTAATCTGCACGTCAAAGGCGTTACGCTGACCGGCCGCGAGACCAATCGTTCACAGTTCACCTATGAAATCTGTATAAAATGCCACGGAGACGGCGTTAGTCGTCCGCGGCTGAGGACTTCACGCGATATCAGTCAAACCAACACCCGACTTGAGTTTCAACCGTCAAATCCTTCATTCCATCCCGTTGCCGGCCCCCGCCGAAACAACGACGTGGTCAGCCTTATTTCGCCGCTTCGCGTGGGTAGCGTTATTACCTGCACGGATTGCCATAACAGTGACAGCGCTCGTTCAATGGGAGGACAAGGAGCGAACGGTCCGCACGGCTCCATTTATGAACCGCTCCTGGTTCGCAATTATGAAACTGACGACTTTACAGTGGAAAGCGCGGAAGCGTATAGCCTATGTTATGGCTGTCATAGCAGGCAAAGTATCCTGGGGGACGAGAGTTTCCCACGCCACCGCAGGCATATCGTGGAATTGCGAACACCCTGCAGCGTCTGCCACGACGCGCACGGCATCTATCGCGGACAAGGCAACAGCGTCAACAACAGTAGCTTGATTAATTTTGATCTCTCCGTAGTCATGCCAGCTGACAGCCCACAAGGCAGACGCGTGGAGTATCAGGACTCAGGGCGATTCGCAGGAAACTGCACCTTGACGTGTCACGGCTTTGCACACGTCAATCTGCCTTACCTAAACACGACGCGCGCGGGTGCCAGCTCTCGCGCAAGCAAACTGCTGCGAGGAACAAGCCGATGAATCGAACTCGATTTACTTATTTTTCCAGCTTACTGGTGTGCGCTGTCGCGACAGGCTGGGCTTGGGCTGGCATCGAAGGCTCCAAACATGACTTCAGCAGCAAGCCCTGGTCAAAGGACGACCAATGCGGTGCGTGCCATACTCCCCACAAACAGGCTCCAGCTAAAGCAGCGCCTTTGTGGAACCCCAAGGCAGACCTGAGCAGAACGTTTGGAACATCCATTCAACAAGCGAAATCCGCCGGGGCTGGCACCAGGATGTGTTTGCAGTGCCATGATGGCACCGTCGCCCCCGACGCAATCGGAGGATTAAAACGAAGTCGCTTCGACAATAAGCAACATCCGGGGCTTTTTAGTGCAGGACATCGTAGCAGCGATCATCCGGTGGGCGTGCCATACCCGAAATCCAACAAGTACTATCGCCCATCGCCTACGGTAATCGCCAAAGGGACGGTCGCGTTGCCCAATGGAAATGTGGAGTGCATCTCCTGCCATGACCCGCACAATACATCGGGCGCAAATCACATGCTCGTCGTTGAGAACCATCGAAGTGCCTTGTGTTTGACGTGCCACAAGAAATAGCGCGAGTATTTTACCTATGAAAACAGTTTGTTCATTCTGTGGTTCTTCAAAGCGGTGGTCACTGACAGCAATAATCGTCCTCGCTGCGCTATCGACAGGCTGCCTCGCGAATCGGCGAACGCCTGACATTGTCTACCTTCCGCCAGCAACGACTCCCGCTCACGCGGTCCACCTGAAATCTTTCAACAGCCTGTCGGACCTCGTTGAGCCGAAACAGTCCTGGTTGGACGTTTTGCGGGGGGGAGCAGCCAGCCCGTTCGTCGCCAGACCTTCGGGCGTGGAATATAAGGATCATAAACTCTTCGTTTGCGACGCGGAGTCCGCCGTTATTCATGTATGGAATCTCGACACGGGAGAAGCGTCACTGCTCGACGCCGAAGGCCAACTTCAAAAACCCGTTGCCATCGCCGTGGATGAAGCTGGCACGGTATTTGTGGCTGACACGAAGCTTTCCAAAGTCATCAGTGTGACACAGGTGGGTTCGATCGTGCAGAGCTTTAAGCCTCCAGATCGCGAGCGGTTTCGGCCGGTTGCACTGGGCGTGAAGGACGATCGACTGTTCGTGGCGGATATCGAAAGCCTCAAGCTCGACGTTTTCTCTACGAGCGACGGTCTCTGGATCAAATCTATCGATCTCCCCGAGAATGATGACAAGAAGAAGGCCTTGCCGATGGGCATCGCTTTTGACAATACAGGCCGAGTATTCGTTTCGGATATGATGGGGTCGCGCGTAATCACCTTGAACGAGGATGGATCGGCATCGGCTGAATTCGGACAAGCGGGCAACCGTTACGGCGATCTCGGCAAACCGAGAGGCATAGCCATCGGACCAGACGGCATCTTATTCGTTGCCGACAGCGATTTCGCACATGTGAACCTCTTCGACGACCAGACAAGTCTTCTTATGGTCCTTGGCGGCACGGGCCACAAGTTCGGCAGCACAGCAATGCCTGTAGATATTGCCATCGCACCAACACTTCCCAAGTCATTGGCTGATTGGATTCCTGACGACTTTCGCGCAGATTATTTCGTTTTCGTTGCGAACAGCCTGGGAGTCAGCCGAATCAACCTGTTCGCGATCGGAAAGAGTCGGTAGAACCACTCCATCTCTTGAGTCATAGAGACCTCGCCGATTCCAACGCAGAAACAAAGCCGAAGGACTGATCGAAAAGCCCCTCGGCTCCATTTAAAGACAAACCGGCGTAAGTTCTATTCGTCTGTTGCGATTCTACTCTGGGCTTACTCCGAAGAACTGTCTCGAATTAGCGCCTGGACACCAAGAGAAAACATCGCGCAGTCCTTAATTCTCCCGCTGCTTCAACTCAAAGTGATCATGCGCACCCTGCTCCTTCATGGCGGCAAAATCAAACCCTTCAAAGGTCGGATTCTTGTCGTTGTGGCAGGTAACACAAGTGGATTCTTCGATTTTGAACATACCGGCTGCATACATCTCTTCAACTTTGTACTTTCGCTTGGACTTGAGGATCTCTTTGTGCAGTTTGATGTATTCACTGCCGGGTCCGTGACATGATTCGCATCCTACACCAGCCAATTTCTTGGCTCTCTTGACGGCTTTCTTATCACTGGGGTCAGGAATCGCAAATCCACCGGCCTGCCCATAGCCGGTCGTATGACAGGCAAGACAGGATTCGTCCGTCGTATAGTCCTTGCCGGGATCCAAGCCGTGCTTCGTCTTGATATCGTCAGCGTGTCCGGGCTTAAGCGACTCTAGAGCTTTCGCCTTCTTGCCCTTTTTCCAACTCTTGTTCTGTTTGATATGACACATCTTGCATTTGCTGCTGCCAACGTACGTAGGGCCATCTCCGCCCAACAC
The DNA here is from genome assembly GCA_029260035.1 of Phycisphaerae bacterium. Classification (GTDB taxonomy): domain Bacteria; phylum Planctomycetota; class Phycisphaerae; order UBA1845; family UBA1845; genus OFTM303. The sequence goes on along the minus strand of JAJDEA010000228.1, from coordinate 34,035 downwards.
CGGCATGGACGTCGCGATCGCCACGGCAGACGGGACCACTCCTGAATCCCCACTAGCTGACCCAACTTGCCAGAGGATCGTACCAATCCCCACACACCCGATCGCCAAAACTACTCCCATTCGAGCTTTCATGAAATTATCCTCATTTCTTGAGATTGTCTGCCTCACCCCACACAACGCTTTCAGCACGCCCCCGTCGCAGCCATAATAGGTTCACGAGGTGCGCCACGCAATCCAATTTTCTCAGCAATTGCCATGCCGAAGCGGCCCTAGCGCCAAACCAACTGCATCGGATTACTCCATTAGATCAGTACACAAGCCGCTTGATCTGTCTGGCACGCAGACTGCTGGTGAATTCTGTGAGAATAGGGCGCGGAGATTTGCGGAGCATCCCTAGCCCCTCTTGGAATCACCACCTTGCATAAGCGAGTGGGATTAACTTTGGAGATTCGGCAAAACTTGATCCAGGTGTGCGATTACGAACATCACAGCCGATAGCTTATACAAAACTTGGTAGGTCTTCTTCTGCGGGCGAGCATTGCCTTGAATGACTTGCGTCGAAGGTTCTTGCGTACGCCGTGTGATGTCGCTAGTTTGTCTCCTGATGGTACGCTGTTTCGGTACCTGTCGCCGATATTAACTGAAAGATGCTTCCGATCGCTATTTTGAAATAACGATTGCTTCAGGGTTTGATTTTCCTGGTTATCAAGACATGCTGATGCCTACTCATCTTCTATCTGCGATGGCTGTGTTGCTCTTCTTGGTACAAGTTCCAACCGCGTCAGGGGAGCCTGCGGATTGTGCGACCTGCCATAAGGTGGAACACACTGAGTTCGCCGCCTCAATCCACACCTCCCTCTCCTGTCAGGAATGTCATGGCGGACCGACAGAATACGATATTCCCGCGACGCAACGCGCTCAACTGATAGCCCGTAAAGCCGATTGGGGTCTTACATTCGACCATGGCAGCACGTTTTCCGGCAAGCCCAAACGCCAGGACATTCCCAATCTCTGCGGTAGTTGCCATGCCAACGTCGAGCGAATGAATCCATTCGGCATGCGCACGGACCAGTTGGCGAGGTATTGGACGAGTGGTCACGGCAAGACATTGAAAGAACAAGGCGATGATCGCGTCGCAATATGCACAGATTGCCATGGAACGCACGAAATCCGACCGGGGCATGAACCCGGCGCCAAAACCCACCCCTTCAATGTACCAGCCACTTGCGGAGAATGCCACGCAGACTCGAAATTAATGGGGGATTTTGACCTGCCGACAGAAGTTGTGGACGAATATCGCCAAAGCGTTCACGGCCAATTGCTCCTGGACCAGGGCGACAGCGGTGCGCCAACCTGCGCAACCTGTCATGGCAATCATTCCGCGATGCCCCCAGGCTTTACATCCGTGAGTACAGTATGTGGAAAATGCCACGACCACGTCAACAAATTCTTCGCAACCAGCATTCATGCCACGCAAGAAGGCCATAGAGGATGTGTGCAGTGCCATGGAGGCGGAGAGGGTCGACACTTCCATCTAATCGAGCGAATCACCAAGACGCCTGGCGTGTTGATCCAACGATATTCGCACCTTTTGGAAAAAGAACCCAATCCAACACCGGACGAGATTACTGAAGCCATCAATGCAAAGCCAAAAGAAATCATCATGCGAGCCATGCCAACATGCACAGACTGCCATGATGACCTGGAAGATGATGAAAGTCTGCCCAAACTATTGGAGATTCTGGACGGCATATCCGAGGCTGAGCGATACTATGCACAAACGGCCGATCGACTTGAGAAAGTGGGGCAAGGCGTCTTGCTGGTAGAGAATCAGCGGTTCCTGTTCGACGATGCCAAGACACAGCTCATAGGCTTAGCGCCGCTTCAACACACTTTGAATAACGATAAAGTTAAAGCGAAAGTTGCCGAGTTGAATGCGGTTTGCGATCAGGTCAACGCAGAACTCGACACGTTGGAAGACGGACTTCGCTTGCGGTATGTCGCGCTGATACCGATCTGGGCATTTGCGGTTTTGTTTTCTGTCATTTTATATGTAAAATACAAACAGCTCAAGCGTCAATATGTCACACCCTTGCCATCCGAGCGAGGAGCCTAAGCGATTATGTCAAAGCCTAACTCACCGACGCGACGTGGTTTTCTCGACTTTCTAATCGCGGCTTGCTCCGCGATCACGACGGCCGCTCTGGCGATTCCCGGAGTCTTGTATCTTTGGCCCGCAGCCAAGGGAGGAGGCTCACAAAAAGTCGAAGTCGAGGGCGCCAAGAGCATGGCCATCGGCCAAAGTAAGACGGTTCAAGTTGGAAGCCTCGCGGTCATCGTCGTAAAGCAACGATCCGGCTTTTGCGCTTTCTCAGCAGTATGCACGCACCTTGGGTGTCTGGTGAAGTGGGACACCGGAAAGAAACAGTTCCTTTGCCCTTGCCATGCCGCCGCATTCGATGAAAAAGGCAAAGTCGTATCGGGACCACCGCCGGCGCCTCTCGTCGAAGTGAGCGTAAAGGAAGTGGGAGACAAGATTTTCGTGAGTACGGCATGATATCGTTGAAGTCGCCACAGAAAGATAGAACTTGCGCTAGCCAAGACACCGGCAAACGCTTGTTCTTACGGAGCTTCTCAGGCCGCTTTGACAGAGCAAGAGACCAGTCAGCATGAGTGTTATCAAGAAAATTCAGGGGTTTTTCGACAGTCGTTTTGATACGGATACTGTTGCACACTTCGTTGATAAACAAGCGCACAAACGTCTGCCACCGCATACTGGCTGGTTCCACGTTTTCGGCAGCCTGTCGCTACTTCTTTTTATTAGTCAAACCATCACCGGCATCCTACTATTGATTTACTACCGACCGACGCCGGACGAAGCCCATAAGTCCATTCAGTACATCACGGGCGAAGTGCAGTTCGGCTGGCTCTACAGGCAAATCCATGCCTGGGGTGCGACACTGATGATTGTCGGCGTACTTTTGCACATGATTCGTACTTTTTTCTCCGGTGCATACAAGAAGCCGCGCGAATTAACGTGGGTAACAGGCGTCGTGCTCTTTGTAGTCACGATTACATTTGGATTTACCGGCTACCTTCTGCCTTGGAACCAAATCGCGTTCTGGGCAACAACAGTGGGTACCGAATCCGCCAATAAGGTTCCGGTCATCGGTAGTTGGCTGCAATACTTCCTCCGAGGCGGGGAAGCGGTCACTGGTGAAACGCTGTCCCGGTTCTTTGTTGTGCATGTGATTATTCTCCCGTGGATTCTAACAGGCATGATCGGCATCCATCTCGTCCTGATGCGGGTCAATAACCTGGCTACGTTTGAGGCGGTTGGAGAGGAAGAGCCGTTGGAGCCGAAGCATGGCATTCCATTTTTCCCCGTTCATGTTGCAAAGGAAGGCGCTGTAGCAATCCTGCTATTAGCCGTGCTGGTCACGCTTTCCGTTGTTTCGCCGTGGGAAATTGGCGAGCCAGCTGACGCGCTCTCTACACCCGCTCATATCAAACCCGAGTGGTACTTCCTGCCCAGCTACCAGCTTCTCAAGTACTTTGAAGGACCATACGGTGCGATTATTGGAATCATTATTTGCTCGCTGCCGTTCTTGCTCCTGCTGCTCTGGCCTTTCCTGGATCGTGGCAAAGAGCGTCGCCCTCGTAAACGACCCATCGCCGTCGCCTTTGGCCTATTCGCGCTGTTGGCCGCTGTTTTTCTGGGTGTCCTGGGCCATTATTCTGAAACTAACATCACCCTCTTCGGGAAAGCGTACCACATAGACCTTCTAGGCAAACCCCACTTGATCGTACCTGCTGACTCGACTGATACGCCGAATACCGAAGCCTTGTCGCACTAGAATTTCGTCCTCACCAAATGTCTCACGAGCCGAGCGAACCCCTCGGCTGGCTGCGATGGCAACATCGTAACAGCGCCAATCCAACGTCACCTTTTCTCGAGACAAACGAAGAGAAAGAGGTGCCATCCGCATAACGATGGCTTGATCGTCTCCATCGCAAAGAGAACACCCACACGCAAGACTTGAATATGTACGTTGCCAATCCAATTGTTGACGCGTAAATGGTAGGTTAGCGAAACTGCATAGGCGATGCTTCGCCCAGAAAGTTCATTTTGAGCGCGAACAGCCTCGGAACCCGATATCCCCTTTCAAGGCTGGCACAGATTTGTGAGAATAGGATTTCCTGGAGTGTTCTCGTTTGCTGCGTTTTGCTGTTTCGGGCCGACCGTTCGGGAAAACCTGTTTCGAGGCCGCCAAGAAAGTGGGGCTTGCTCCAAAGAAATGATCTCACTCGAACGCGAAACGACTATGACAGATTGCCCCGACTCAAAGATTCTCACGCAACTGGCGCAGGACAAGCTCTCGCGCGAACAGCAACGAACCGTCGAGGACCATCTTCACAACTGCCCTGAATGCCTTTCAGAGTTCTGCAAGATTGAACGGCCAACTCCATACCCAAACATAGACGGGTTTCACATCGCAAAGGAATTGGGGCGAGGCCGATTCGGGATTGTCTACAAGGCTTGGTGGCTCACCGACCGACCGAAGATCATCGCGTTGAAGATACTGACTTATGCGGGGGATATGGAGAAACAACGGTTCGAACGTGAAGTGAACGTACTCAAGAAGATCGATTCGCCGCGCATCGTCAAATGCTTGGGCGATGGCCGATGCAGGGAAGCCCAGTACTATATCATGGACTATGTCGAGGGAACGCACCTCGATGAACACCTAGTTTATCACACAACGTCACTTGAAGAAAAGCTTGACGTATTTCGGCGGGTGTGCAGCGCGGTCGCCGATGCCCATGCGCAAGGCGTCGTTCATCGCGACCTCAAACCTCGAAACATTCTTATCGATGAGAAAAATGACCCCTATATTCTGGATTTTGGGATTTGCTCTCTCAGCGCCGCCGAGTGGAACAGCTCCATGCGCGGCACGATTACACGCAAAGGTGATCTCATTGGGACACTTAAGTACATGTCGCCCGAACAGGCTTGGGGGGGCGCGGGAAGCCCGGTCGATACGCGGAGCGACATCTGGGCGCTCGGCGTCATGCTCTACGAAATTGTCTCGGACGGGGATTATCCGTACGAACTGGGGCCAACCGAGGAAAAAACTGCGCAGGAAGCACTGCTCGAACGAATTCGCAAAGAATCCCCCAAGCGACCCAACCTGCAAACTATTCGCAATGGACGAGACCTCGAAATACTCATCGAGCGATGTTTGGCTTTTGAAACAGAGCATCGAATAGAGTCCGCCCAGAAACTTGCTGATGATTTATGCCGTTATTGCTATCACTCGCCCATTCAAACCAAACCAACGTCCACGGCTTACTATGTAAAACGGATTATGGTTGGTGCCGCTATCAAGTCACGCTGGAGAGTTTTTTCGATTGCTATAGCCATTGTCCTTGCGTCGCTCTATGCGACGCTTTATTTCGGGCGGGCGGGCTGGCGAAATACGGTCTTCTTGCACAACGTCGGCGGCACGAGCCAGCCTATTAGCATGAAGAACAACGCCAAGGACGCGATTGTGATAGCCGGAATCGGCGACGAAACCATCCCTGCCATCAAAGCGTTCGCCGAGCGAGAAGGACTGCCAGGTGTCACAAATCGAGCGCCATCATGGAGAGCGGTTCATGGTCAATTCATGGAAAAACTCGCCCACGCCAAGCCAACGGCTGTAATTTGGGATTATTTCTTTCGATCACCCCAGCCTGGCGATGAAGCACTTGTCCGAGGAATGAACGCTCTTATCAGCGAAAATGTTCCCGTGATTCTCGCATCAAAATCGTACCGAGCCGACGGTACACCTGACCTGAGTCCCGCCATCACACAGAATATCGCTGGCCCTCTACATCACGGGGCTATCGTAGCGCGACACATGGTTCGGCGCCCCGGGGAATTCATCGTAGCATTTCGTCGCGGTGAAACCGTTATTCCGCACCTCTCCATCACAGTAGTGGCGGCCATTCTCCACAACGATTGCGCTTTGGAAATCGATTGGCCTGACCGTAGCCAGGAACTGGAATTGATCTATCGGACAGGTCCGGGAGCCTATCTTCGTGAGCGAGACCGCGTACCGTTGAAGTGGGGAGTCAAGGCCGGGCAGGACGACCAAGGCGTTAATGAAGGCGAACTGTTCGCACTCAAGACGTTCGAACTCAACGCACCGGAAGAATGGCAACAAAGGACCATTGCCTACGAAACCCTCTTGAACGCGGGCGCCGACGATCTACGCCGCATGACACAAGGCAAGATCATACTCGTCGCTGACGTTCGATTGCCAAGACTCGGGCTGCTCGCCGATGCCCATCCAGTACGTTACGGCCCGAACAAAATCATAACCGTACCGGGTGGCTATCTTCAAGCCGACGCAATTACAAGCCTATTGAATGGCGACTACATCAGAGCCGCCTTTCCGCCAACGATTACTGGCTTTGTAGCAGCGCTGTTTCTCGCCATATTCAGCTGTGCCATCTCCATCAGGCTTGCTGCGATGCGATTCGTGATTGAATTGCGCTCACGCAAGGTGGTATGGATAACGTTCGCAACTCTCGTTGTCACGAGCGTACTTACGATACTCGTAAGCCGAGAGCACATGCTCGTACAGACGGCAATGGCGAGTTTCGTTCTATTCTCGATCATGGCATGTGCGCTTTGGCTTGAGCTAGCACGCAACCGCCATCGCATTCTCGAGAAGAGTCGCCAATCGTTCGAGAGCTTTGGATTTGACAATAGCGAGACGCAAACAATTACGTAAACGTAATCGAACACGCCCCTAATAGGACAAGGATACCGAGTGCCATTGCCGGCATCAGTCGCACGGCCCAAAGAACTGCCTTCCTCTCGGCATTCGACATTGGATAAACGACCATGATTAGCCTCCTATCCTTCCATACCCAGAGAAATCAACGGAACAAAACCTTCCATCATGTCCAACATCCAGTAGATCAAAGCCATCGCCTGTCTCCTAACTGGCCCACCCAAACGATGCGAGAATTGAAACGCGCCGGGAGGTCGTTTGGGTTTACTTCAAAGCACAATGGCGCGTGTTGCCCGTGTGTTTGCTTGCATTAGGTAACGTCGAACATCGGCGCGAAGAAAATGAGGAAAAAAACAAGAATCTACTCAAGTCACAGCTCGCGATTGTGCGGTCGCACAATCTTGAAACGATGCTGATTTCGCTGGAAATCACTGCTCTAACCAATGAAGGGGGTTCCAACTTGTGAGTTGTCAGATTTCCGAGTATGCGTTCGCACAAGACCGAATAGGTTCTCGTATTACTCGCGACCAGGACGGCACCATTCAAGACAAAGCTCGTGTCCTCTCGCGGACGCTGGATGAAAGCAGATGCATGAACACCACGCCCTCTCCAAAACAGTACGAGTTTTCGATATGGTGCGCCGCGCACATGGCATAATCAATAAGCGATATGTAGAGTGATCGCCTCTGAAAAGGCGTCTATGAGGTCGCCCTATCGTTGTACGGAGCGCATTTTGATTGGCTTGCGCTTGCGAAAAAGCTCTTTGAATTCGGCGGCCAATCCCGGCAGCGGCACGAGGCGCACCGTCGGCTGAGACATCGGCCCCGTCACACGAAGCTCCATGAACTCGCGCGATGCACCCTCTACGAAATCGGAAAGCCCCGGAACGCGCGCCCAGCCATGCGGACTCACGACAATCAGATTGAGGTTCAGTCCTTTGTCAGGCCAAGACATAGCCCCAAACCCAACGAGCGTTGCTGCGTCGCCCTCTATCGAAACACTATCAAGTTGAACACGGTTGCCTGAAACGACAAAATCAGCCGCCGCGCTATCGAATGCATCTCCGTCTGGAACCGACAGATTAATGACGTTCAAAATAGCCAACACAAGCGGAAACTGATACATGTCCCCATCCAGAATCTCTATCTGTCCGTGCCCGCGACGAGAAAACACCTCTCCGAACACACCCGACAAACGCAGACGACCGCTCAGTAACCCTCGAACGCTAACTGGCTTTTTGACTTGATTCTTTGCTAATCGGGCTTCATCCAGGAACGCATGGAGATTCATATCGTGAACTGTCGCACTTACGTCATATTTCACAGATGAATCGTCAAATTGCAATTCAATCTGGCTTGCGAGCATTCCATCGTACAACTCGCCTTGTATCTCGTCTAGTAGAAAACGTCCTTCTCCAGCCTCGGATCGCACAAACGACCAGGAAGATTTTATTGCATGTAGACTCCGATCAAGTACGTCCATATTCCGAAGCTGAATTTCTCCCCCAAGCGACATGCCTCCCTTGACGTCAGCAAGTCGGCCTTGGACGTCAATTGTTCCGAAGGCGTTTTGAATGTCACCCACGCCTGGAAGATCGACGTCAAAAACATCCAGCCGCCCTTCAACGTCCCAGGTTCGAGGTTGATCGGCTTGCTGTCGTCTAAATGTCAGACGATCCAGGTAGATGTCAGCCCTGCCGGATAGATCCAGGTGACGCCAAGGCTGCCAGGTCGAATCCGGAAACAAACTTTCGAGAAGCTGCTTCAGTTGCACACCGCCAGCGCGAAGCACAATGACTCCTTCTTCGGACTGATTTTCTTTGCGCACTTTTACGTCCGCTTGAAGCAGCGCATCTCCAAATCGCGCCGTCACTTCGGTTGCTTCAATAGTTGTATCGTTGATAACGATATTTGCGTGCACATCTTCAAAAGGCCTGCCGAAGTGCCCGCCATGCAGCGTAACGCCATCGAATCGAATCCGACCGTCCACCATTGCCGATTCCTCTTTGCCCGATTGCGGATGCTGCAAGTTAAACTTTCCATCTATAGGGCCTTCAACCTGCCAATCCTTTAGAATCCCCTGGTACTGAACAGGCATCGCCTCACGAAGTGCATCATCAATCTGTATTTGCTCGAATTCAATGGACAGCGCCCCTGCATGTCTCACTCCGTCGTTTTCGACATATCTGGAAAATGCCAGCTTTCCCTCTCCGTATTTTCCTTTGACCTCTTTGAACCTGACGCCCTCTTGGTCAAATGTTATCTCGCCATTCAAAGATCGAATCGCTACGGGAAAAGCATCTGGTGTAACGGTCACATTATCAAGCACAACCGTCGAACGATGGTCCAATTCTGCACTGGCCGATTGCTTGGTGAGCTTTGTTGTAATGTCGAAACGCCCATCCGGATGGAACGGCTCGATCTGCTCAGCCATCTCGTCAGGCAGAGCCGAAAAAACCTCCTTACCAAACTCGATGCCGGTTCCTCGAATAGACAGATCGACGGCGGGCGATTGAGCCTCTGAATAATCAACATGGCCCGACACATGAACGTGTCCCTCGCCAACGCGTCCGATCACTTCTTCAAGCGTGAGTCGGCTATCATGCGTAGTCAGTTTGCCTTGAATGTGTTCAACCGAAACTGGAAACCGCTCGTATGTCGCGGTCAAGTCACTAAACGCAACAGAAACGGATGATTCCCAAGGCACGACCCGACCTTCTTTGCAACCCGGGCGCGACAACGACACCTCAACCTCGTCCAGAAAACCTGCAGGCTGAAACTCGTCAAGAATCGCCTTGAACGATAGCGAAAGTGCATCGCCGAGCGCCTTATCGATCGGATTACCTCGACCCGTAATTGACAATTCGACCGGCGAACAGCGATTCGGTGCGGCGAGCCAACCGGAAATATACGCCGTACCTTCAGCATGATCGCCACCAAGCTTGCGCAGGAATACACCCTCCGGCGTTAGTTCTAACGAACCAGTCAGATTTTTTAGGCGATATGGAAAATACCGGCACGATGCATCCGCGCCACGCGGCGCCACAACCAGTTTCTCGATTGTCACCGGCGCGTCGCTTCCCGCAGCCTTGGAACATTTCAGATCAATGTCAAATCGGCCATGTGGGTCATAATCGCAATAGAACTGAACGAGAGTGGGCCAGCGGTTCACGAACCGTGCTTGTTTCTCATTCACGCTGGGATCGTCAGTCGGCAGGAGTAGTTGCTCCAGGTGTAATTCAACGTCAAAGTCAACGTCATCCAGCGATGTAAGTTGCAGCCCTTTGTTTCGCAGCTTGGCTACAGCTTTGCATCGACTGCCCTGAAACATCGCTTCGAAATCAGCCGTGATCGCATCGTTTGTAGCAACGATAGAACCATAGACTTGCTCGAACCTTAGGTACCGATCTTCCGCTGACAGGTTGTGCTCTTTGTCGGAAAGGGGAATTGACAACGTAGCGTTTTCCAAATCAATCGTCGCCGACCGAGGCTGATCCGCTTTCGCACCAAGGTTGTAATCGCGCGCGCGAACGGTTCCTTCAAGCCCGAGAAGGTCCCCCCACGTTCCTGCTGCATCAAAAGACGCGTTGACAGCTATCATTACGGCTTCGAGCGACATCCATGGCAAGCCACCCTCAATGTTCCGAACACTTCCCGTAACCAAATCAACTTGTGAATGGCCTCCAGCCATTTCGCTGTCTTGCCTGTGCCATACGATGTCATAATACCTACTTTGTGATTCGGCCAATTTGCCGCGTATTGTAAGTGTAATGTCATCGGCAATCTCGAACCGATAGCCCCGGCGCTTACATACCTGCACGTTGGCGCTGCGCAATTCAATAATTGGAATTCCAATTCCTGGAGAATCGCCTGGTATTGATTGCAATCGAAGAAGATCTGTCAGGTTGGTTCGACCGGACTTGACGTCTCGGACAATCAAACACTTCGGCTGGATAGCCGTAACGGATTCCAGCCGTAGATCACCCACAAGCAGGGAAGAAACGTCGGGCGTCAGTATGACCTCGCCACATGAAAAAACAGGGAATCGTTCCATTGACGTTGATGGGTCATTTTCGTTTGTATTCGCGTCGGCTGCAAAAATCGACACATTTGACAAGCGAATGCCCTCGAACCAGGAAAAGCTCGCGGCTTCAACGCTCACATCTCCGTTGACATACTCTTGCAGGGTTTTCTCAGCCCTCGCCCGAATCCGTTCCGGATCGACTTGGCGCAAGTAAAGTGAAACGGCAGCGCAAGCAATTACGGCCAGGAGTGCCGAGACGATACCCCACCGACGAAAGGACCGTCGCGTCTTGCCGCGGTGCTCTACAGGCTCATTTGACATGACTGGCGGGCCCCTCGTTGCTTCGCCCCCGCGTAAGTCGGGCGACAAGTGACGCAACCACAACCGCAGCGAGAATCTCAATCATCGGCATGGCTGGTATCCGATATCGCACACTGCCGACAAACAGCGAATGGATCGCGCTAAAATACAACGCGGGAAGGATCATCAACACAACCCCATATGCGCCCCTCCTGTTTCGCATTCTCAATAAGATGGGCAAAGCTGCAATAGCGCAGACGTATATCGGAATCGTCCAAATCGCCGAAACTGCACGAACAAAATGCGATTGATACGTCCCGACATTCGGAAAGGGGTTCCACAGCCGATTAAGCTTAATGATGGCTAAGTCAAGAATTCGCCTTGGATTGTTGCGGATTTCCTCTAGCGATTTCTCAAAGAAATAGTGATTCCACTCCGTTTCGCTAAGCCAACGGACGGCTGGCATCTGCTGAACGTCGCCGAGGTTGCTGCTCCCGTCAGCTTGAGGTCCGACGCCATCGTAAAGAGATATACCTCCTCGAGTTGTTAGCCGAGTCATTTCGCCGATCACTGCTCCGTTGCGAATCGCCCAAGGCACCAACGTCGAACGGACAACAAACGACACGATCAAGATGACGGCCAAGCAACGCCAGTCTCGTCGCCGTCGCAAGACACACAGTAACGCAAGAAGCACAAGAAGCCCGACGCTTGATTCGCGCAGATAGATGCAGGTCGATGCCAACAGCCCAACGGCTACCCATCGCCACTTCGTAATGGGTGACGTGTTCGTTGCCACAATCGGCCAAGTTGCAAACCATAGGCCTAGCAGGGCAACAACAAACAGTGTTTCAGTTAGTAACAGCGAAGAAAAGAAGATCAAAAAGGGATCAAACGCAACGAACAACCCAGCCCATACGCCAGCTCGGCGATCGAACATACGAGCCGCAAGTAGAGCTGCCAGAACCGCTGCCAGTGCCCCGACTGTCCACTGCATTGCTTTGGCTGCGATAACGCCGTGCTCACTCGCGACAAAGACGGAGAGTAGCGTCGGATACAATGGCATGCGTGTGGCACGAAAGCCGAACTCGTCACGCAGGCCTTTCCCTTCGCGAAGCGATTCCGCCATCAGCCAATATTGTTGCTCGTCAGGAAACTCCAGCGATGCTGCATCTTGTGACTGACTAATGCGATAGACTCCCCAGCCACAACGGCAGATTAGCGCTGCAACGAAGATGATCAACAGGAGTCTTTTGGTGAGTTCGACGCATCGACCCACATTGCTATCGTGACACGCGTCAGCGGTTAAGCTGGTTTCTTCCCTGGGATCGTGGCTACTCATAACTCAAGCGACTGGGCGCGAAGTTGTAAAACACGCTTGGTGAGCGCCGTCATTTTTACGCGATCATCAATCCGATGGCCGATGATCCAAATCGGGCCAAGCTGGTCGCACAATACGGCAATGCGATCTCGCTCCTGAGGATCAACCTTCGCATCGATCAAAAAATCGGATAGCTTTTTGGACCCAGGCGCCCCGAGCGGCAGGAAACGGTCACCAGGCTTGCGGGTTCGTACGACAAGAGGTGGATGGATGGACTCCAGGTCAACATATTCATTGAGTTTTTCTGCGGATCGGCGCAAACGTGGAATCTCGCTGGCGACAACGTCACTAATATGGCATTGAATTTCGAGGCGACGCACGGGCAGGAGCGTTCGGCCGGGCAAATGAATCGCAACCTCCGAAGCAATCAATTCTCGAGGCTCGTCCGTCGGAACAGAGAAAATCAGCAGGTGATAACGTTTTTCGACTACCATGCCGCCCGGTAGTTGCAATCGCTTGCCACTCGACGAGTCGGATATCAAATCAAGAGCGGCAGTGAGATGCGAGAAAGCAAGGCTCTGCTCGCCCAAGCCAAACGACCGATACGCTGCGCGAACAATTTCGGTTTGAATAACGCGACTCTTGCGAGCCAAGCCATCCACATTGAGCGAAAGCGTTTGATCTGTTCGGGAAATCAGCAGCGTATTCAGCGTTCGTTGCACGGTGTCACGGAGGTATTCCTCCATCCACTGGGCTTGTTCGCCAAGCCTGGCCAGCGCATCGCGAACCTGCGGGTTGACGTCCGATTCCAACAAAGGCAGGACGACGTTGCGAATACGATTGCGCGTAGGCTCGTTTCGTTCGTTTGTGCGATCTTCACGATAGGCGATTCCTTGGTCGGCCAGATAATTGACGAGAGTTTGTCGCGACATGCGCAACAAAGGCCGAACGATCCGAATTTCACTTTCCGGCGTCAAAGGCCTGCAAACAGGAATTCCAGCAAGCCCTCGAAGGCCCGTTCCCCGAATAATCCGATGCAAGATCGTCTCAGCGTTATCGTCGGCGTGGTGTCCCAGCGCGACCGTCTTGGCACCAATTTTCAGGCACACTCGTTCGGCGAACGCGTATCGCTCTATTCGTCCCGCCTCTTCGATACCAACGCCTTGACTCTTGGAAATCGCGGCGATGTCGCGCGTATCGATAGTGCAAGGTAAACTCAGGCTGTCAGCCGCCGCTTGAACGAACGCAGCGTCCTTTTCTCCCTCGTCAGCCCGAAGACCATGATTCAAATGAGCTGCGTGCAGCTTCAATTCCCAATCCATCGTCTGATTGAGGGCGAGCAGCATGTGGAGAAGCGCCATGGAGTCCGGCCCGCCCGAGACACCTACAACAATGGTGTCATCACGTTTGACGAGTTTTTTGGCGAGGAGTTCCTGGGCAAGAGATTTGATCATACCAGGCGATCCACAGGTTTCAGCGGTAATAGCTTCATGAGAGAAACGACACGCACTATATGCTATGCAGGGCAGGGCCAAAGTCTACCCATTGAATACGAATGGCTGCAGCACAAGTCGCTGAATGGGCACATCGAACCAAGTGGTCAATCGATTATTCCGCCAGCATAGCAGCGACGTCGCTTATGGTCTCGGAAAGAGTGGGGTGCGGGTGGATCGTGGAAGCTACATCATACGCCACAGCTCCCATTTCCAAGGCCAGCGCACCCTCCGCGATCATTTCGCCAACGTGCGGGCCAGCGAGTCCAACACCAATCAACCGTTGGCTAGCCTTGTCGAATATCAGTTTCGTCAAGCCGTCCGTCCTGCCAAGAGCCACCGCTCTACCAGAGGCAGACCAGGGCATTTTCTTGATGACAATGTCAAGCCCTTTCTCCTTGGCCTCCGCTTCGGTCAGCCCAACCCAGGCCATTTCCGGATCGGTGAAAACCACAGCCGGAATACCCCGAGGATCGAAAGCAGCGTCCTTCCCTGCCAGAAGGTCAGCTACGACCGTCCCTTCGTGCTGAGCTTTGTGTGCCAGCATGGGATTGCCAATAACGTCACCAATCGCGTAGATGCGGGATGACGACGTACGAAACTGATCATCGACCTTGATGAACCCTCGATCATCGACATCGACGCCAGCCTTATCGAGATTCAAATCCTGGGAATTTGGACGTCTTCCCACTGACACAAGAACTTTGTCAAAGGTCTTGACGCTTGGGATGTTTTTTCCTTCGAAGCCGATCGTAACGCCGTCTTTCGCATCTTCCATCTTAACAACTTTTGTTTCCAGGCAGATTTCTGCGAAATCACTCTCAAGGCGTTTAAGCAGGGGACGAGCCAGGTCGCGGTCTGCTCCGAGCAGAAGGCTCGGCGTCATTTCAACGACGGTCACCTTGGAGCCCAAGCCTGCATATACCTGCCCCAGCTCCAAGCCGATGTATCCGCCGCCAATGACAAGTAGCGTCTTTGGAATGTCTTTCAAATCTAACGCTGTCCGCGAAGTCAACACATGAGGCGAGTCAATTTGTACGCCCCGAAGCGCGATCGATCTGGAACCTGTCGCGATAATCGCTTTTTTGAATTTGATACGCGGAACGTCGCCTCCTTCGAGTGCAACATGTCTGCCATCCTCGAAACGAGCTGTTGCCTGAACACGTTCAACACCGTACTTCTTGCACTGCATCTCAAGTCCGCCGGCCAGCTTGGAAACTACTTTTTCTTTCCATCCACGAATGCTCTTGGCATCCAATTTAGGCTTGCCGAAAGTGATACCTTTTTCCTTCGCATCAGCCGCGGCGTGAACGGTCTCCACAAGCGAAAGATACGTCTTCGAGGGGATACATCCGCGATGCAAACAAACGCCGCCCAGCGCAGGCATCGATTCGACAATCGTGGTACGCAAGCCGTTGGCGGATGCACGAAAGGCTGCGTGGTATCCGCCGGGACCACCACCAACGACTACGAGATCTGTCTCTTGTGTAAATTCGCCTACAACCATAGGGCTACCATCCTCGTAGAATTTTTGAACCTGTCAGCGCCGGTAGGCGACACTGGTTTTGAGAATATGGCTTGCTCAATCCAACATGAATCGAGTCGGGGTTTCCAGGTAGCTCATGATTTCTCTCGTGAATCTCGCTGCGTTGGCGCCATCCACCGCGCGATGATCGAACGAAAGATTGAGCGGAAGAATGAGCGATTCAGCCAGGGAGCCGTCCCGCAAGACGGGCACCTTGCGTGAACGCCCGAGCCCGAGGATCGCGACTTCCGGGAAATTGATAATCGGCGTGTTCACTGTCCCGCCCAGCGCGCCGACGTTCGTAATCGTAAATGTTCCGCCTCGCAGGTCTTCGATAGCAAACTGATTCGCGCGGATGCGGTCTGCGATCGATCGAAGCGCCAAAGCAATCCCGCGTAGGCTAAGCTGGTCCGCGTTGCGAACAACGGGAACGATCAAGCCACGCTCCGTGTCCACGGCTATCCCCACGTTGACATAATCCTTATAGATCATCTGTCCGCCTTCGTCGTCGAAGCTGGCGTTGAAGTGGGGGTGTTTGCGAAGTGACAAACAGACAGCACGAACCAGAAAGGACATCGCGGTCAGCTTCGGGTCATTTCCCGTGGCTTCATTCAGAGATCGTCTCAGGCGGTCGAGTTCAGTAATGTCCGCTTCGTCGCAATGCGTCACATGAACAGCCGTAAACGCCGAGCGAGACATCTGACTGGCAATAGTCTTGCGTATCTGAGACAACGGCGCCTTTCGCACGGTGCCCCATTTATCCTGCCCAACAACACCCGGCGGGGGAGCCATCGGAGTTGAAATGGGTCTGGGTGCTGGAATCGGAGCAGTCTGCGCAGAACAGGCGTTTGCAGATGCGTCAAATACCGTAGCGGGCGCAGTCGCTTGATTGCCGAGATGGCGCTCCACATCATCTCTCGTGATTCGACCTCCAGGCCCAGTCCCCGCGATACTGTCCAGCGCAACGCCAGCTTCACGCGCCAACTTTCGCACCGCAGGCGCAGCGGCAGATTTAGTCCTGCCGGTATTGGTGGCAGTAGGCGGCGCGTCCGTCGAAACAGCGGTTGCGGACGCAGCGTTGCCTGACGTCTTCGGAGCCTCCAGTGTCGCGGCCTGCTTCGCCGAGCCCGCTTTGGCCTTCTTGGCGGCACCCGATCCTTCGCCATCAAATGTCACAATGACGTCACCCACGTTGATCGTTTGGCCTTCTTCAACCAACACTTTTTCTGCAACGCCAGCAAACGGAGATGGAATCTCAACAGCCGCCTTATCCGTTTCGACCTCCATAAGGTATTGATCCTCGGCGATCGTTTCGCCGGGACTGACCAACACGCGAATAACCTGCGCTTCGGCGATTCCTTCGCCAAGATCAGGAAGTGAAAAATCTCGAGCCATCACGCCACTCCAATCGAAAATCGAACTGCCAACACGGTGTCAAGAATATTCTATGTTCTGACGTCAAAATGCCAAGACTTCCCGAGCCGCATGGGCGATTCGGTCAGCATTAGGCAGGAACGCCCTCTCTCGGGCGAAGTAAGGAAACTGTACGTCGTAACCCGTTACTCTGCGAATCGGCGCTTCAAGGTGCATTAAGGATTTTTCTACGATCCGAGCAACCACTTCGGCGCCAATGCCGCAAGTGCGAGGCCCTTCGTGAATCATGACAGCGCGCCCCGTCTTCGCAACGGAGTCCGTAATCGTAGCCGTGTCCAATGGCGAAACCGTCAAGAGATCGACGACTTCGATAGACACGCCGTCGGCATCAGCAACATCTTCAGCTGCCTCCAAAGTCGGACGCATCATCGCTCCATAAGAGATTAGAGTAAGATCGCGTCCCTCACGAACTACCTCTGCCTTACCAATCGGCATCTGCTCGGGGTCGTCTGGAACCTCTTCCTTAAACGCCCGATACACGGCTTTCGGCTCATAGAAAATCACGGGGTCGGGGTCGTAAATGGAAGCGAGCAACAAGGCCCTTGCATTGCGAGGCGTCGAAGGGATGACCATCTTCAAACCGGGCGTATGAGCGTAGATCGTCTCCCTGCTTTCGCTGTGATGCTCAACAGCTCGGATCCCGCCGCCGTAGGGCATGCGAATAACCATCGACATGCCAAATCGGCCTCGCGTCCTGTTTCGGAATCGCGCTACATGCTGCTCAATCTGATGGTAGGCTTGGTAAGCAAACCCCGAAAACTGCATTTCGGAAACAGGCTTTAATCCATAAAGAGCTAAGCCAACGGCACCGCCCACAATGGCACCTTCGGCCAAAGGCGTATCAAGAACTCGCTTGTCTCCGTATCGCGCGAGCAGATCAGCTGTGACGCGAAACACACCTTCATCCTGGCCGATATCCTGCCCCAGCAAGACGACTTTATCGTCGTCGCGGAGCGCATCATCCAAAGCGCGATTGATCGCGCCAACCATATTCATTAGTGCCATCTTTATTCTCGTGTCTTAATCGATTGCAGACTTTGTGCAATGAACATTTTCCGAAAACAACCGAACATGATCTATCCTAATCAACGGGGTCAGCATCATCCCGTCAGTGGCCCATACCAACATTTTCACGCTCGAGCGCGGCACGAAATTCCTCTTTTTGCTCGATGAGTTCGTCAGGCAACTCCGCATAGGTGTGCGGGAAGCATTCCAATGGATCTACATCACGCGATGCCTCGTATCGATCTACGGCATCAGCCACTTCCTTGAGTACGTCTTTTTCGATTTCATCAACGAGCTTCTTATCCAGCAGCTTTCGGTTGAGAAGGTACTTCTGAAATCGCGGAATCGGATCGAGCTTCTCCCACCGCTTGACCTCTTCGTCCGATCGATATTTTGTCGGATCGTCGGCTGTTGTATGTACGCCAAGCCGATAGGTCACCGCTTCAATCAAAGTCGGCCCGCCGTCAGATTTTGCGCGATCGACCGCTTCCTTTGTTCCCACATAAACAGCCAGCGGATCGTTGCCATCGAGCTGAAGCCCGTCAAAGCCATAAGCGACACATTTTTGAGCAATCGTCTCAGATGCGGTTTGTGCCTCTCGCGGAATGGAAATCGCCCATTGGTTGTTCTGTATGAAGAAAACCACCGGCAGATTGTATACGCCAGCGAAATTCAGGGCTTCGTGGAAATCGCCTTCACTCGTGCCGCCATCCCCGCAATAACAGAGAACCGCTCGATTGTCCCCTCGAAGCTTCATCCCCCAGGCAATCCCCATCGCGTGAGGAATCTGCGACGCAATCGGAACCGCAATAGGCGTATCGTTGACACCATCCGGAGGCCTGCACCCTTCCTCATAGCCTCCCCAAAACTTCAACACCGTCTCCAGAGGCCATCCTCGGTGATAGAACGACCCCGGCTCGCGAAAGGCATGAACCACCCAGTCCTCCGGCTTCATCACTACCGTGGCGGCGCAATGGCACGCTTCCTGCCCTCTGCACGGACCATATGTGCCGATTCGCCCCTGGCGCTGCATCTTGATACACCGCTCATCAAGTAGGCGCGCTGACAACATCAATCGATAGATGTGCAACGACAAATCACCGTCCAGCTTCGGGTCCAACGCGGCATCGACGTGGCCATCACCATCGAGAATCGAAAGATATTCCACCTTTTGCTTAATCTTGATACGTTTTCGTGGCACACTGAAATCCTTCTGCGGGAAACCTACAGGCCAATTCTTACCATGTAAGACCTGACAACAAGGCACCATTGTAAGCGAATTTGGCCATTCGCGCAACCCCTGACCTCTCACGCCACAGGAGGTTTGATTGCGATGCACATTCGATCGTTGTCCGCCCTTGCGACGGCTATTCTCTAGTCGATTCAAGATCAACGCGAACGGCCTCGCCAGGCAAACAGCACTAACACAACTGGAGGCAGCGCGCAAAGACACACAATCACGCAAAGCGAAATGAGTAGGCCGTCTTCGAAGAAATGGAATTTGTCGACTATGACTTGGGAAATCGGCGCAAATGCAGGAACGCGGACCAGGGAGACAGCCGAAAGCTCTCCCAGCGAGTGTGCAGCTACGACACCAACACCCGCAAACATCGCTGCAAGGTTGGTCGGGATGCGAATATATTGAATCGTCGCGAATTCTCCCGCACCGTCGCTTCGCGCTTGCCTGGCGATGTCCGGATCGACATCCGAATCCAACACAAGCACCAGCGCAATACCAACCCAACCAAACCGTGCTATGTATGCGAAGACAACAATTGGCCAATGGTCGTAAACACAAGAAAACACCGGTAGAGCATATGCGGCAGTCAGCGCCTCTCCAACGATCGCACCGGGAAGCGCGCCAATGATGATCGAAAGGTAGAAAACTGGAATTCGGAATCGACGCCACGTCAGCGCGGCGACACCCATCCCCACAACCAGAATTCCACTTATCAGAGCAACACCCAATGACCAGGCCAAGTCTCTGGAGTAAAAACTCACCGCTTCCACAAATACATCTAAGCTCAAAACCTTCCACGCCATAAAGATGATCGGAAAAAGCGAAGAAGCGACAAGCACAGCAATTACCCCAAGTGCCAACGATTGCTGTTTTTCAGGCAACGCGCGTCGCAATCCACGGTCGGCGTCAGGCTGAAGGTCGCGCCGCCAAACGAAACGAATCATCGCGAGCGAAACGCACACGATAATGACAACAGGAATCGAAGGCCAAAGAGTATCTATGGCGTGACTTGATCCCGACGCCCACGATAGAAGCTCCGTCGATGCGACCATTACGTTTGTCGCATGAGGCACGGCGTAGTCGCTGAAGAAAAATACAAACAAGACAAGAGCACAAAATGACGCGGTTGGGAGAAGCGTCGGCACCATGACCAAGAGAAACGCGCGCCAAGAAGAAGCGTGCAACCTGGCGGCGTCAAACGTAGCTTGGCCGGATTGCGACCATCGCGCCCATATCAATAGCGATGGTACGGGCCAAGCCCAAAACGCCCAGATGAGAATACATCGCTCGTTCGCAGAAAAACCCAGTAAATCCGCACGTTCCCAGCCAAACGCCGAGACAGTCAGTGGGATCAATACCAAGCCAAAGAGAGTTGCGACCACTACGGGCCGACGAGAAATCCTCCCCAATCTGCAAAGTGCGTAAGAGGCGAATCCTGACAGCGCGAGACAAGCCATCGTCGCAACAATAGAAAGCCAAACACTGCGCCAAATCAACCCCCACTGCCGTCCTGAGAGGAAGAATCCCTCAGCCGGGATGGCGCCCTGTGTTATGCACTTGGATACAAATGCGATCGCAGGCCAAACCATGCAAGCCAAAACGAGCAAGGCTGCTGCAACGCTAGTCGCTGTGATGGTGATAGGCTTGTTCAACGCAAAAAGATATCTCGTACGATGGTACTCGACTCGTCCATGGACTCGGCAATCGCTTCATACTCGACGTTCGATTCCGCAGGCCAATCTATGTCAAGTTCTTTCCTGACCGATTCACGGACGGGAATATTACGGGATCGACTATTCGCAAGCAGTTTTTCGACGTCAGCTGATACGAGGTAATCAACAAGTTGTCGGGCACCTTTCGAATTCGCACATCCCTTAAGTATAGCGACAGAACAAGGAACCAGCAGCGTTCCGCCGTCTCCCATATCAAGATATCGAAGATCGATCGACGCCCCACTCTTTTGTGCCATCCATACGTCGTCCGTGTCTGTCGCGGCGAATTTCGCCTTTCCCGACATGACGGCCCGCACCGCAGAACTGTTCCCAGCTTCGATGCGCGCTCCGCCGGAACGAAGGCGTTGCAGAAACGATATCGCGCGGCCTTCGCCCCACATGACAAACATGGCGGCAACATGGCCTCGCGTCGTGCCGAACAGGGGGTTGGCGATGGCAACATGCTTAGCGAACCGAGGCTCTGCAAGTTCTTCCCACCGCGTGGGCAATTCTGCAGCTGACACCTTTGTTGGGTCAAATGCCACCACTCGCGCACGAACGGCGCTGGCGGTCCAGCGGTTTTGCGAATCCCTATATTTATCAGGTATGTCGGCAGCAGCGGGTGATGCATAGGGTTCCAGCAGTCCGCGCTTTGCCAGCAAAATCGTATTGAACAGCTCGCTCGACCAGAACACATCCGCGTGCGGGTTGCCCGCCTGGGCTTCGTTCATGATCCGCTTGACAAGCCCGGTCGTCTTGCCGGCTTCGGTATCACCAATAATCGAGAGCTTTGTACCCGATTGTCTCTCAAATTCGCCCAACACCTGCCTTGCGAACGTTTCATCCACGCTACAGTAAACCACAACCTTCTCGACTTTCGTGGCATTTCCAGCGTCTTCTGACCGCTGGCAGGATAAATGCGTCAACCCAACGAACACGCAGGCACCACAAATGAAAAGTCGCCGCGCCGCGTGTTTTCTCGATCCTTCGCTTCGTATTGGAGTTATCATGGGATGTTGATCTTGACGATTGCTACTTTGTTGGTACATTTCTCAACCCGGCATGGAAGTCATGAGTCGGATATTCCGACAATTTGCCCCCATCGTCTAGTGGCCTAGGATACCGGCTTTTCATGCCGGCGACAGGGGTTCGAGTCCCCTTGGGGGTGTTTTCAGTCGGTCCACGGCTGAGGGACCAATGATCAACGCAGAGCTAGCCAAGGCGTTCGCTCGAATCGCCGACCTGCTCGAAATCGACGGCGCGGACAAGTTTCGCGTCAATTCCTTCAAACGGGCATCTCGTACACTCAAAGATTGCACAGAAGACATCGAAACCGTGGCTTGCGAAGGCAGACTCACTGATCTGCCAGGCATCGGCAAGGGTACTGCAGAACGCATCTCCCAGTTCCTTGACACGAAAACGATGGACGTGCTCGAAGAACTGGAGCAAAAGCTGCCTCCTGGGTTGCCAGCACTCCTCGACATCCAAGGCATGGGTCCGAAGAAGGTCGCGCTTGTTTATGAGAAACTCGATGTGCGCAATCTCGACGATCTGAAGCAAGCGATCGATTCCGGGCAGTTCGCAGAGTTGCCGGGATTGGGCAAAGCCAGCGCGAAGAAAATCGCCGAGGGAGTTGCGTTTCTGGAAACCAGCGCGGGCAGAACGCCTCTTGGCATAGCATTGCCCATTGGGGAAGAGATGCTGGCGCGCGTGCGGAATCTCTCGGGTGTTCGGCGGGCTGAGTTGGCGGGTTCCATACGCCGAGGCAAAGAGACGATAGGCGATATCGATATTCTTTGCGCCGCGGAAAACGGGAAAGAGATCATCGAACAATTCGTCCAGTTTGAAGGCGTGATACGCGTGCTTGCATCAGGTGCAACAAAAGGATCCGTCACAGTCGGGATCGAAAAAGGTCGAGAACTACAAATCGATCTGCGCGTCGTTGAAGTCGATTCATTTGGGGCGGCGCTGCAATACTTCACCGGTTCAAAAGAACACAACGTTCGCCTGCGTGAACTGGCTATAAGAAAGAAACTTCGGCTTAACGAATACGGCTTATTCAAAGAAGAAAAAGCGATTGCGGGCGAGCGCGAAGACGGCATATATGGACAGCTTGGGCTTTCCTTGATACCCCCCGAGCTACGCGAGGATCGAGGAGAACTTACTCTTGCCGACGACCAACTTGATTTGGTCACGTTGAAGGACGTTCGCGGCGATTTGCATCTCCACACCACAGCCAGCGATGGCAAATGTACAATTGAGGAAATGGCTGAAGCCTGCAAGGCGCTAGGCTATTCGTATCTGGCTATCTGCGACCATTCAAAAAGTTCCACGATTGCCAATGGTTTGACAATCAAACGCATGGAAGAACATATCGCTGCAATTCGCGAAGCCAATGAACGAGTTGCTGACATAGAAATCCTGGTGGGCAGCGAGTGCGACATTTTGCCTGATGGAACGCTTGATTATCCTGACGATCTTCTCGCTCAGTGCGATTGGATCGTAGCCAGCATTCACTCTGCGATGGGGACAGGCAGTTCTAAAAAGCTCAGCGCCACAGATCGCACTTTGGCCGCTATGGAAAACCGCTACGTCTGTGCGATTGGACACCCGACGGGTCGGCTTATCCATCGCAGATCAGCTATGGAAATGGACATGTCCGCGATTGTTGAAGGTGCGCTAGAGACGTCAACGATCCTGGAAATCAACGCGAGTTGGCATCGGTTGGACCTTAAGGACAGTCACGCGCGTCAGGCGATGGAGGCTGGAGTCGATCTTTGCATCAACACAGATGCACATCATGTCGATGGATTGGCACAAATGCGCTTTGGCGTTATGACAGCAAAGCGTGGCGGCGCTTGCAAGAATAATATTGCAAATTGCGCAACACTGGCAGGACTTCGCAAGCTGATTGGGAATAAGCGATCCCGAAACGCGTAATGCAACACGAAATTTGTGCGTATATCGGCGGGAACGAGTTTACGGCCCGATCTTCAACTGGACGGAATGATGAGTCGAGATTTATCGATACCAAAGTCGCAACACTAAGTTATTGGGAAACCACCTATGCTCGACACCACAAAGACACTAATTGCAAATCAGTTTGAGGCAGCGTTTTGCACATTGAACACATGCGTCGATCGCTGCCCCGACGGGCTATGGGATGCACAGGTTGGGAATCAGCCGTATTGTCAGGTTGTGTTTCACACGCTATTTTTTGCTGACTATTACCTCGGACCTGATGAGAAATCCTTCAAAGACCAGTCGTTTCATCGTGACCACAAAGCATTCTTCGCCGATTACGAACAGCTCGAAGATCGCGAACCAGTCTCGCTGTACAAACGTGCCGCTATCAAGACATACGCCGAGTACTGCCGAAAGAAGGCATCTACAGTTGTTGCATCAGAGACAGCGGAGTCACTGGGTGAACCCGCTCAGTTCGAGAGCCGAGATTTTTCTCGCGCTGAACTACACATATACACAATCCGTCACATCCAGCACCACGCTGCTCAGTTGAGCTTACGGCTTCGGCTCGATGCAAAACAAAATATCCCATGGATTGGTTCCGGCTGGCGCGACGTGTGAGCTTGTACGAACGGGCTTTTGCGAATACCTGACATTTGCAAACTCGTCATCACCTATACACGAGATGCCGGTTGGTTATGGCGTCAGTTTTGCGAGGGAATTCAGCAGGCGGTATGTCGCCACGCTGTTCTGCGGGTGGGTGGTAGGCTTAAAGCGACGGAGCGGGTCGAAGGCATACCCTTCAACCCGCTCGCGCTCCCCCGACTAGAGCGGCCCCCCCCGACCGCTCCAAACTTTCTCACGAGGCCCCTGTTTCAGGCCAAGTCAATCCTTTGCTTACAACAATGACAGAATCTGTGCGGCTTGCTGGTTGACAACGCCGAGCAGCGAAACACCCGCCTGGACGAGTACCTGCTGACGATTCAGTTCTGCCGTCGTTAGCGCGAAGTCGGTGTCCTCGATCAGACTTTCAGCAGACTTCAATCCCACGCGGTTCGCTTCCAGCGAATTGATAGCGCTTCCAACCTGGAATTTCTGGAAACCACCAATCCGCCCTCGTGCGCCAGCCAGCTCTTTCAGGGCTTCCCGAACGCTCGTCATCGCGGCTCCCGCATCCGTTTTGAGGTCTGCTGATCCACCAGCTTTCAGTTCGGATAGCCTGGCGGAGCCGTTGTTGCCTCCCAGGTTATAAGTTGCAAGCGAATCAAGGCCGATCGTCTGACGCGAATTGGTATCCGTCCCGAGTTGGAACGTAGCGCCGCCTGAAGCATTAACCGTAAAGCTCGTCGTTGTAGCTGCCGTAGCACCGGTACCAAAACTGGTACCCAATGTGAAAGCAAGACTCAAGCCGTTGGCGCTATAGGTTGCATCTAAACCATCAGTTCCGGCGGTCTGTCCATTGACTTGAATGTTGGCATCTGTTCCAGATGTCTTGGTTGTACTTGCGACGTTATCCGCCGTCGTACCGTCGTTTGTCGAGGTGGTGTAACTGGAATTGACAACCCCTCCGGAAAGCACTTCGACACTAACGAAAGCGTCTGCACCATAGGTTGTAGAATTCAGACTGATGTTAGCCGCATTTTGGATCGCGGAAACACCAGTCTGCGCTTTGGCATTATTGATTGCGGTGACAACTTGGGCTTGGGTCTGCCCACTGGCAATTGTCAACGTGGCAGCACCCAATGCCCCTTGAATAACGACTTGTGTGCTGCCCGAGGTTGCGACCGTGCCTGCCGTACCAGCCATGGCTGCAAACGTAGCCGTTGCAAGCTGGGCGGATGCAACACGCGTTACAGTAAGTGACGTGTTGGTCGTAACCTGACTCCGAGAAAACACACGCAGATTGGAAAGATTGGAGTTTCCCGCGACACCACTGGTCTGAATCGCAAAATTACCGTCAAGCAGTTTCTTACCACTGAAGTTTGTAGTATTGACAATTCGATCAATCGCAGTGAGCGCATCGTCAATTTGAGATTGATTCGCGGCAATCTCTGAATTGGTCAAGTTCGCGGAGCTGGTTGAGGAGGCGACGAGACGTTCGATCTCTCCCAGCAGGCTGTTGATTTCACCAAAGGCTGAATCCGCAACGGTAAGCATCGCATCCGTTCGCTGGTTATTGCCTATCGCCGTTTCGACTGCCGTTCGTTCTGCTGATAGAAACGACAGGGCGATCAATCCAGCTGGATCATCCTTGCCGGTGTTGATCCGCTTGCCCGTGGTCAGCTGCGTAATGGACTTCTGCTGAGCAATCGAGTTACGGTTCAGGATGCTGAGCAGCTGAAGCGTGTTTGTGTTTGTTACGGTTAGTGCCATCGTTGTAGCCCCTGTAATTCATTTGACCAAACGCTCGTAACGGCTGTCGTTGGCCTTCAAGGGAAACGTAGAATATAACTCAACCGGCACAAATCATTTTGGCAAGTTTGACTTGTTAGGCAGCGTAACGCCGTCTTAAGCACGGATTCAGGTCAAGTTTTTTTTGAAAGTGGTACGTCCGATTTCGAAGACATTGGGTTCGATAGCGTTGCAAAGAGCCGTTGGTATGTCATCCATTAGATCGAACCGATGGCGTTTTGTATTCAATCCCAAAGCACGGTCGGCGCGGATCGGCTGTTTTCCTGGACGTGAGCAACAGTCCATAGCGACGAGTGATTCAATGTAGTGGCAAATCCCGCGCATACGCCGGAAGAGACATCTTTCGGACGCTACAGATGAATAAATTCATCCGTGCAAGCCTATAGCAGCGAACGGTCAAGTTTGGCGGCGAACCGCTCAAATATGCGAGTAAAAACATGCCTCGGAACGTTACAGTAGAATAGAGCTTGCTCTAGGGTGCTCTGTATTCGAGCGCATAATGCTCGCTCTATCCCATTACATAGGCCGGATGATGGCTGATCCATCTCGCATGTGATTCATCGAATCGGCACCAGCGAAGTTATCGGGGGTATGACTGTTTGGGGGATTCCCAGGCAAGTGCGCCACACATGGCGACAAAGGTGAGCTCCCATCCGGCGGGGTGCATGTTTGTATCCAAATCGCGCCCCATGCCCAAGACCATTCAGCCCACGGTCGCCGGGCACGATGGCCCGTCGTAAAAACACATGACGGTCCGATTACGCAAGCGATACGTCTACAACAACATTACTAACGGAGGAGGAGGGATTCGAACCCCCGAGACGGTTGCCCGCCTAACGGTTTTCAAGACCGTCGCCTTCAGCCACTCGGCCACTCCTCCTGTTGGTTCTGATTGCGCCGATCGCTAAGAGCAGTCAATCCGCGACCGATCGCAGTAATAAGCCAAGCGTATTCCGCAGCCGACACCTGCAGCGAAGGACTCGGCCAGCTGCTGGCGCTGTTTCTATACGCCTTTGCCAACAATCATCTGAACATTTTGACGTTAGCCAAGCTCGGAGTTGCAGTCAAGGTACGCAAATTGCTTGGCAATTCACAGCGGGACGAGAGGGTTCCCTAGAAACTGATTGTACAGGCGGATCGAAAGCGTTACCCTCGTCAGCCACCTGTTGGCGCGGACTTATGACTAGCGTCTATCCGACGCGAGGTTTTCAGCGCCAGACGCCGTTTGCGTTTACTGGTCCAGACTTGGTAGCGTCCATATTGGTAAGGAGTTCCAAAAAATGAACGATGTCATTCGGGTTATGTCTGTCGTAGCTGCTGTCTCCCTCTTCGCGACCAGCGCCGTTAATGCTGAGCCGATGGCCTTGCTGCAGGAGCTCTCCAAAGAAAGCTCCGAGTGCATTAAATGCCATAAGGAATCTGAGCCCAGCCTCTTCGCGCAATGGGGGGAGAGTCTTCACTATCGCGCGAACGTGGGCTGCTATGAATGCCATGTTGCGAAGAAAACTGACGCTGACGCCTTTGAGCACTTTGGCACCCACATCGCGACAATCGTTTCGCCAAAGGATTGCGCAAAATGCCATGAGAAGGAAGCGGCCGAATTTCGAGGCTCGCACCATTCAAAAGCTGCTAGAATCCTAGGCTCGCTGGACAACCGGCTCGCAGAAGTCGTCGAAGGAAATCAAGGGATGGTTACGGAGGGATTTCCGGGGGGAGTTTCCGCAGCAGCTGTTAATGGCTGCTGGCAATGCCACGGCTCGATTGTCAAGGTGCTGGAAGACGGGCAACTTGACCCAGCTACCTGGCCAAACACCGGCATCGGCCGAATCAACCCTGACGGCTCAGAGGGTTCGTGTTCCGCCTGCCATTCGAGGCATACGTTCTCCGTAGAGCAGGCCAGGCATCCCGACAACTGCGGCAAGTGTCACATGGGGCCTGACCACCCGCAAAAAGAAATCTACTACGAATCAAAACACGGCATCGCCTTTGTTGCCCATAAAGATAAACTCCGTATGGACAGTCCGAAGTGGATTGTGGGCGAAGACTATCACCTCGCGCCCACATGCGCCACCTGTCACATGAGCGCAACCAAAGATCAGCCCGTCACCCATGATGTTGGGATGCGCATCAGTTGGAATAACCGACCCCCCATTTCCATTCGGCCTGAGGTTTCGGATGCGAAGATGGGGCTTCCTGGCAAGGACGTTCCTTGGGAAACGCGTCGAGATAACATGAAGAACGTTTGCCTCAATTGTCACAACAATCAATGGGTCGACAATTTCTACGTTCAATACGACGCGCTGATCGATCTCTATCATGAGAAATTTGCCAAACCAGGGTTAGCGCTCATGAAACTCGCCAAGCCTTTGATGAAACCCGTTCCTTTTGGCAATAAACTGGATTTTGTCTGGTTTGAACTCTGGCATCACGAAGGACGGCGCGCTCGACATGGCGCTTCGATGATGGGGCCTGATTACACGCATTGGCATGGCACTTACGAAGTGGCCCGCAATTTCTACACCGAAATGGTTCCGGAACTCGAAGAGCTTGTACACAAAGGCAAAGCCAGTAGCGACCAAGCCAAAGTGAAAGCGGCCAAAGCGTTGGAAGCCAAGCTGACCGAAGTTCTCGAATCCAAGAACCATCGATGGTATATCAACAAGATGGACCCAGGCGAGGCGGCGAAACGAAAAAAGGAAGCCCAGGAATTCAAGAACAGATACCAGGACTAGGCACGATCAGTCGGAATTTGCACGGTTAATTTGTCTGCTGTCGCAATTCCGGCGAGTGTGCCAGTGCGAAGTACGTTCTTAGCCAACAGAGGCCACTGCTCGAAAGCAGTGGCACACGGCGAAACCTGTAGGCATATTCCGCCTACTATCATAATTCCGGCACGCTGAATCGGCAGGTCGCTGCACCGCATGAGCGTAGCAGCGACCGGCCCACCTGTTCATCAATCTTGTCGCGTCCTGGTGGGTGGTTCTTCCTCGTTTCGCTCCAGGCGAGATATGTTTCGGAGCGGCTTCCAGGTGTAACCAGGCCAATCCGGCGGACTCAATGTAGCTGCGTAAATTGGTCTATCCAAGTCGTGCTCGACGAGTTTTCGCCAATTGGAACCGACCGCACAAATGATGTTGATGTCGGGACGAGGCGTAAGCACTTTTTGATAAAACCAAAGTGGCGTGACGTTAGGCCAAGCAGACAATACGATGGCATCCTGTGGGAGTGACGCCAAATCTGCATTTTTGGCAAATTCCGAAGCATCGACGTGCAAGCCAGCCGTTCTTCGATAGGGCGCATCGGCCAAGGTAAATACACACGCGATAATGAATAACCCCGGTGCTGCATATCTCAACCGGCCATTCCCGTAACGCGAAAACACATTCGACACAGCTGCGCCTATCAGAACCGTGACGGCGAAGAGCAACGGTCGGATGTCCGCGGCGTCTCCGTGAATTCGATAAAATGTCACAAACGCCACACTCCCTATTAACATACCAATAAGAAGCCACCCTGCTGTCATAGATCGTTTGAACACGCAGATCGCACCCAACAGGACGAGCAGCCCAACCGCAATATCCGTCACGGCTCGATACAGCAGGATGCGAGCCAGCCCATCCGGCAGAATTTCTCCTCGAAGCCAACGGAATTTTTGTTTCGCCCGTTTCCAGCTGGTGCCCATCATCGTTCGGAACTGCGCACCGGAAACCAGCCAGGTGATCCGATCGATTTTCGCGCCGACGCCCGCATTGCTGCTCGGCAGGCTTTGCCATTCGACATTGTACGCTTCGAGATAATTGTAAGTCGTCTCCGGGCGATCCTTCACCCATAGATATCCGACTGCATAGACTCCGGGAAGTGCCGCTACTATGACAACAATAACGAAAGTCCGCAATTTCGATCGGAAATTCGAAGACCATGCGTTTTCCGCACACCACCAACCAGCAACAAGAAAAGGCAATACAAACAGCGTAGGTGGCCGATTGGACAGCGCAACCCCAAACAACAGGGCCGACCACAGCAAACATCGACGTTTTCCAAGCGTCGCATATTTAACCAGCAAATACGCCGATGCCGCTACGAAGGCCAGCGTCGGCATATAAACTTCCGGCATGAGAAGGTTGGACCATATCCGATGATGGTAGGCGAACCCCAACCCCAAAGATGCCGCAATGAAAGCATTCACGCCAAGCCTAATTTGCAGCATGATCGCCAGGAAAACAACGACCATACCCGCACCCCAACAGCCAAGCGTCACCATATAGGCAGGGTTTACGCCGGGGACAAGCGTTAGCACATGCCCGATCGACACATATCCGACGTAGCCGGGAGGGTGTGTAATTCCCAGCGTTGCAGCGGCCAGCTGTATCCCGCCGGAATCATCATGACACACGCCGGGGGGCAATCGAGGAATTGTAACGACCGCCAGAACGAGCAACGAAGCAAGGACGGCGACTCGTTCGGGCCAGTTGATACGCTCCCAGCGAATGGAATTGTTTTGGCTCTCGCTATTGGAATTTCTCTCAGCCGATGCAGCCGCACCTCCTGCCGATGGTGTTGCATGATCGTTTTGAGCTGCGGACTCTTGATGGTTGTTGGTATCGTTCAGCGCAGTCAAAGTTGGCTCAGCAAGAAATAAGAGTAACGATCAGCGCAAAACCCGCTCCGCGCATCTGGTTTAAGGGCCTAAGTTTGCCCTGACTATCGACGAGCTTTGGATTCTCAGCGCAATTAACTTAGGAATCAATATATGGGGGTTTGTCGAGACTATGCGCAGGTGAAGAGCTTGCGTATCCGGGGTGTATTAATCGACGTGCACAGTGGCTTCGGCAGCAGGCTCTAGACGGGAAAGCAATTGCAGAAGTGCTCGTGCGGTCGATTCATTCCACGGAATAGCGTAGCTGTAATCCGCGATACCTGTCGGCTCACCCCGTGCTGCGACGTTCAGCCCTACCAACTCGCCCCGCGTGTTGACCAACGGCCCGCCGCTGAATCCGAGCTCTACATTGGCTGAGCTTTCGATCAAGTCACGGTAGTCGCGACTTGATGGCGGAACGAGATCGTCTTGTAGAGAGGCTTGAACGCGCGTTACGTCTCCCATCCTTGAATCAACAGTCAGAGAGTCGCGCTTGCGAGTGAGTGCGTAGACGTCGGAGCCAACGAATACACCCGCATTGCAAAAAGCAATCGGCGTAAGCTCAGCCGTTTCGATCTTCAAAATCGCAAGATCGAGGGCTGGATGAGCAAGCACCTGACTTGCGCGGTGGACTCGGCCATCTGCGAGAATAACGTCAACAGCGTCGGCTCCTTGAACGACATGCTCACAGGTCAGAATGATGCCATCTCTGGAAAGTATCACGCCCCCGCCGCCAAAGCAGGTCGATATCTTGCTCGCTCGGCTGCCTTCGCCGCTTGAACCGGATAGAGCAACGCTGCGAGCCTTTACATAGACAACCGCATCAAAGGCCTCGTGCGTTTGTTTGTGTCGTAAATCTGACGCTTGCGCTCTCGTCCGCTGGCTGGATTGCCTTCCATTCGTCTTTACGGTTATCGCGCGTTCGGCAGGGACCTTATCTATGGATGTCTCGACAGCCAAGATCAGTGGTGCCGCACATCCAACGTTTATGGAAACCGCCAGAATGATCGAAGCCCAGGAGCGAGCGACCAACGGTGCGCAAGGCGTGCGTTTTTTGACTGATATACGACGTAAAATCAACGGCAACCCCTGCAGAAGATAAACCAACATGCAGGGGTGTCATTGGCAATTCGCAGTTCGCAATGCAGTTACAAAACGCATGTTGCGCGTACTACGGACCTGCAAAGCGTTATCGGCTTCCACGCCATTTGCAACAAAATACTGATTCCGAAAAAAGTAGGGAACCGATAGCTGTCGGCCAACGTCTAATAAGATAAGCAACTTGGGCCCATATCTACAAACGGGGTGATGCTCGCATCGACAGTGTCACCAATTTGGCTTTTCGAGTCAGTGCGGGCGCGCTGCGCGCCGAAGGAGACCTCTATATGGATATGACACCTAGACAAAAAATCATTGCGGGTACATTGGCATCTTTATTGATTGGTTGCGGATGCGCGTTTTTTGTATTCGGTTCAAAGGCTGAAGTCGAAAAGCCAACGGTAACCAACGCAAGCGACAAACCAACGCGACTGGTCACCGCCGTTGACGACAAACCGAAACAAAGACGACCTGAAACGAACAGAACTGTCGATAAGCGGGCACCAAGAATCCGCGAAAACGGGAGACTCAATGACCCGAAACCTAAAAAACGGCGGCCTCCGGGTCGGAACAAGGATAAGACAAGCAAAAAAACACTGCCGCCCGTCGGGTGATTGCAGCGAGTTGCCGAGCAAATGAAGAGGTTTCTTGAGGTTCGCAACAAAATCGGCGAACGCGAAAAATGTAGGGCACACTTAAGGCAGGTCGTTGTTCTGTGTGAGCGGAACGATGGCCTGCTTTCTTTGTAGACAAGGCACACCTCCTTCGACTGCCTATTAATCACATTCCGTGTCGAAACTGTGGACAACACCGCGGTCAAGGCGGTAAAACCTACAAAGCAAGTCGGCGCGAAGGCTTGGCTAACTCTGTTTTCGAAATGAACCTGGTTTCGGATATTGAATTCTGCGCCAACGCACTCAGGGTTTGAGATACGATTTGAGGATAAAACGATGCCAACAGCCAAACACCGAAAAATTCTCGTCGATATTTTGTCACTTCCAACCGCGCCATTTGCCGAGCACATGGTTCTCGACCATATTCGTTCATTCTGCGCAAAGAGAAAAAATGTCACGCTCAAGGCAGATCGCGTCGGCAATCTCCTCGTTCGTGTTCGACAGGGAAATCGTCGCGTGGCCAGGCCCATTTGCATTACAGCCCATCTCGATCATCCAGGCTTTGTTTCGGATCGGATGATTAAGCCGGGAACGCTACGCGCTTTCTGGCGGGGCGGCGTGCTTCCGGAATACTTCGTTGGCACAGGCGTGCGGTTTTGGGTTGAAGGCAAATGGGTCCGTGGCGTAATTCAATCTATCCGAACGAAAACGAGCGACGGCCGAAAGCAGGTCGAAACCGCTGACATAGAAGTTTCGAAAAAAGCCGACATTCCGTCGCGATCCATCGGCATGTGGAATCTACCCGAGCCAGCCATTCGCGGGCAACGCATTTACGCCCGAGGCTGTGATGATATAGCTGGCGCTGCATCGATGCTCTGCTGTATAGACGAGCTGGTCCGAAAGAGACAATCATGTGACGCATATTTCCTGTTCACGCGTGCGGAGGAAGTTGGGTTCATTGGCGCAATCGACGCAGCACGTTCCGGCACGATTCCATCAAAGTGTATCGTCGTGGCTATGGAAACCAGCGCGGAACTTCCCAGCGCCAAGATGGGCGACGGGCCGATCCTGCGCGTGGGCGATAAAGCAACCGTCTTTTCGCCGTCTGTCACAGCCCATTGCGAGGCAATAGCCCAACAGCTGGCGAAGAAGAACAAGCGGTTCAAATTTCAACGCAAATTGATGGACGGCGGCGCGTGTGAAGGGACGGCTTACTGCCTACTCGGAATCGAGGCGACCGGCATGTGCCTTGCACTCGGCAACTACCACAACATGGACAAGTCCCGCGGCAAGATCGCTTCGGAATACGTCAACCTGCAGGATTTCGATCAGGTCGTCGATTGGTTCGTTGAACTGGCGCGCGGCTCAATTCCCTACAAACCAGCGAATCAGCCGATGCGCAAGCGAATTGATGGCCTAGCCAAGACATACCGCTCACTGCTACGGGCATCGGCTAAGGGGCCGAGATAGAACAAG
>JAJDEA010000227.1 GCA_029260035.1 Phycisphaerae bacterium | reverse complement strand
CAGCGACCGGACGCCCAACTGCGTAATTGCTCAACCGATTCGGCGGCGGTGCTGGAAACGGGGACCACATTCAGCGCCGCAGTGCGCAAAGGAACATCGAGTAGTGCCGCCAATCGGCAGCACGCCCGAATCTCGGCACCTGTCCAGTTTTCATCGGACGGCTTGGCCTGATCGGATTGCAGCTCAAACATTCGCAGATAGATTTCCCAAATCAACTCTCGTTGTTCTGCGGTCGGCAAATCGACAAAGAACACTCCATCGAATCGTTCGGCTCTTGAGAAAGCGGGTGGCAGTTGGCTCATGTCGTTGCACGTGGCGACAACAAACACATCGCTCGTTCGGTCATTTAGCCACGTCAACAAACTACCGAACATTCGCGCTGAAACACCCGAGTCGGTTTGGCCGGAGCTGGCCACTCCGCTGAGAGCCTTTTCGATTTCGTCGCACATCAGCACGCACGGCGACATGGCGTCCGCGATCTTGAGTGCCTGTCTTGTGCGCTCCTCAGACTGTCCGACCAGCGAACCCATTAACGTGCCAACGTCCAGCGTCAGTGTTGGTCTGCCAGTTTCATTGCCGAGTGGTGAAGTAGGCACCCGGCGAGTTAGCCACAATAGTGGCCACTTTTCCGAATGCCCCTTCCCGAACCGTGCGTGCGGCTTTCACCGCACACGGCTCTCCAGTATCTGCTAGAGTTTTCTCTTGCCGTCGTATCGCCCCATGTGGACGTCCATGTGGCACCGACGACACAAGACAAGTGTTTTCCTTCTCCGAGTGAGCATGATCACTTCCCAGGGTCGCAACTTGCCCTGCCGTCGCTTCTGTTCCAGGTCAGCAATCTTACGAATGTGGTGCACGTTGCAAGCTTCATTGCTGCCGCACAGTTCACATTCGTCACGAAGCAACCGTTCCAGAAGTTCAGATCGGGTGTTGTAGACTAGCCGGGGAGCATCACAAATTGGCTTGGAGGTCTCGCGGCGATGGGAGAGACCGCCAAAGACGGCGATCAGATCGCGTTTGGCTTCCCTGGGGACGACGACGCGCAAGCACGTCATCCATTCACCACCGGGGGACAAAGTACGACTGCGGAGCCGTTGGAATTCCCTGGGTACGGAAGTCTTATGCTTCTTTGCCAGAGTTTTCAGCAACGACGTTTGCATCACCCAGACCAATCGCCACATTGCCTTCGCTCGATTATGGGCCAGTCGATAATAGTTCGAGTAGCCGCGGAGAACGGATTGATACCAAGCGATAATTGAAAAATCGCTATTCGGCACCTGGTCCAGTCGACTGCGTACATTGCCGCCGACCTTGAATTCGTTCATCTTCGCTTCGAGCTTGGCAGAAGGCACTCCCAGCCACACGACTCGTTGAATTGTCCGTCTTTGGAATACTAGGCCGTTGCGGCCCGTTGTGGTCTTCACCCGATTGTTGTCGGACATCAGACCGATTTCGTATCCCAAGAACACGGCCTTCTTCGTGAGTGCGTGTGTGACCAAGGTCTTCTCTGCCGACAGCTCAAGGCTCAGTTGCTTCGACAAAAAGTCTCGCAACTGTTCCTTGATGGCCATCGCTTCGGACTTTGGTCCAGAGAACCCAAGAATGAAATCATCTGCATAGCGAACGTAGTACAGCCGCCGAAACTGAGGATCGTTTCCGAGAGTGCTCGGTATGGTGCGTTGAAGTAGTTTTAGCTCTCTCAGTCGAACAGCATCTCCAGCTGCTTTGGCTGCACTGACTTGCCGACTGATCCGCTTGTAACGCGGATCAATGCGTCGATTCTTTCCTCGGGTATACTCGGGTTGAAGGACGTCTGTCACGAACCTGTCGAGGCGGTCCAGGTAGATGTTGGATAACAGTGGACTCAGCACCCCGCCTTGCGGTGTGCCAGAGTACGTAAGGTTCCACTTCCAATCCTCCATATACCCAGCTTTCAACAGGCCAGCGATTAGCTGAAGGAAACGATCGTCGCGAATGCTCATCGACAGGATGCCGAGCAACACCGAGTGATCGATGTTGTCAAAGCAACCTTTGATGTCACCCTCGATAAACCATGTCGCCCCCGTGAAGCGACTCTGCACTTGCGTCAGCGCCGTGTGGCAACCCCGACCGGGCCGAAATCCGTGGGAACAATCCAGGAATTGCGGCTCGAAGTAGGCTTCCAGAATCAGTCGGATTACTTCTTGCAGAAGTTTGTCCGTCCAAGTGGGAAGTCCGAGCGGGCGAAGTTTGCCGTTCTTCTTGGGGATGTAGGTTCGACGTGTCGGGGACCACACAAACGTGCCGTCCCGTAGCGTTTCAATGATCCGATGGATCTTGGCTACCGACATGCCGTCTACCGTTTCTTCAGTCACCCCGGGAGTCATCGCGCCGTCGTTCGCCCTGATTTTGGCATACGCCATCAGGAAGAGGTCTGGGCTGTATAACTCTCGGTACAGACGCTCTAGCGGCAGACCGCGAGAACCGCGATCTGCGAAGATGTCGAGCTTCTTGAGGATTTTGTGCATCCCGCACTTCCTAAACGTCCGTGACGACATCTTCGTTCGATACCTGCCACCCTTCCCCGTGCCCAGCCCATTACAGGCTGCACCTTGAGTACTACGGTGGCTCCGTCTCCGTAGGGCTCGCGCCCCGTAGGAGATCCCGAATTCCGGTCAGATAGTACGTGTCTAGGAGCGTGTCCGGTTACTCAACTCGCCCTGGAAAATAAAATGAAAATGCGCTAAACCTTGTAGAGTTTGTTTTGTATTTCATTTTTATTTTCCGTTGAGGCACGGATGACTCGGAAGTTTCGCCCGTGGACGCCGG
>JAJDEA010000226.1 GCA_029260035.1 Phycisphaerae bacterium | reverse complement strand
GCTCCGAACGCTTCAGGCCCGTACCAAAGATGCCCTCTGGCAATCCATGCAAACAGTGCTCGATGCGGTGACCACGAGCAACGCCATCAACTGCTTCAAACACGCAGGATACTCGCTACATGTTGATTGAAACCGCTCTAGTAGTTGATTCGGTTCCATAAGGGTAATGTGCATCTCCGAGCATGCGGCTGCAAAGTTATCTCTCATACCATGAACAAGCAGCAAGGCCGGTGGATCTCCCCGTTGTGATGCTCGAGCATTCATTCAACGGCGGCGTTGGGGCCCCTTGGGTAGGCAGGAGGACGTTACTGATGCGCTGCACTGCTTTCTGCGGGCCCGGATGATTACCGACAGACGGTGCTGCCTGGCGTTGACTCGCGGGCCGATTAGGAAACATCGGTTGCATCGCACGGGTTGTGAGTGGCACATGCGACGCCACAGAGGACATGTATGAGAAGGGGCGTACGGGTGCCTGGAATCCTCTCGTCCCGCCTGTTTTCTGCAACCGGCGGAACGTAGGCTTACAATGTGTACGCCGCCGAGACCCCGGCACTACAGTGCGAAAACCACGCTCCGACGCGGGACCTCTGGCACGAGGTCTTGTTAAAATCGGAGCGCACCCCGACCCACCAAATCATGTTGCACCAAGAACCTGGTCATTTCGGGCGGATTGTGTCCGGGAAGGCAGGTTGAGTGGTGAACTTGGCTCCGGCGACCATGCCACTAGAGTGCCTCGACGTGGTACTTTCGAAGGGCAAATGCCTTTACAATTGGTAGCATTGCCATCTGGATGATCGGTTCGGCCGTTGTCGACGAGGATCCGCGGAACCAGACGCCAAACATCCGTTTCTTGCCGCTAGCGGAACTGGCCCGCAGCGTGGGGCGCTTTGGAAAACACCATGTGTACTATGACTACCAAGTGCGTGAGCCGAACGCCGTAAGCGCTCGATTCGTCGCCGATCTCGCCCGAACGCTATCCGGCTGCATGAGCGGACTTTCATGACGGAGTCTTGGAGGTTCGACCCTCGTGACGTTTCCAGTTCGAATGCTGAATCTTCCATAAACGTAGCGGGCTAGAATCAGTAGCGCAAAAGCAAACAAGGCGAATCTGGCTTATGCTTCGCTATTCAGATTACGGGTTCGGGATCGTCAGATCGTTTTGGAAAACCGAATAGTCAAGGAGATCGCAATCACAATCTCCGTCAAGATCACCGAAGAGCGTTCCGTAGAGCGGATGATTCGGGTCACGAATTATGGGGGCTCCAGGGGGGCTGTAGATGCACGCATCAATGGGATCGGGCACGTCGTCACCGTCGATGTCGGCATCACAGACGTCACCAACCTCATCGCCGTCAAAGTCAGATTGATCCACGTTAGAATCCGCGGGGCAGTTGTCTAACGTATCCGGTGTGCCATCAAGATCGGAGTCAACAGGTGCAAGGTCGATTGCCAACACGGCCTTACCGATCTGTCCCTTGTATCGCTCGGTGAACCCTGGGTAATCAACTCCGAAGTAAACTGGCTCATCGTTGCCGGCAATCGGATGACTAAACGAGGCCTTCGCTTCGAGTATGCCGTCAACAAACAACCGTAAATAGTATTGATCGTACGAAGCTGTGACATGCGTCCAAGCTCCCGGTACTATCGTTGCGGGTGCAGTATCAGCGTGGAATAACGTCTCGCTATTCTGGTAATTTGCCAGGAACCGTAACGTTCCATCATTCATGACGTAAAGGGCGTAGGCTGTCTCTGACTGACCTTTGCATACGATAGGATGGAGTGTATTCTCCGCTTGTACCTCGAAGTTTATCCACGTGGACAGGTACAAGCTGCCTGCGAACGATAGGGAATCGTCGTGCGGAACCGTGGCATATTCGTTGCCGCCGTACCCCGGGAGCTGCACGGCGACTCTACTTCCGTTGAAAGTCCAAATCGTGTCGGAAGTAATCGTTCCGTCATTGCCGTTTGGCGAGCTATCGGCGATGATCGTGTCAGCGCCCTCATCAAACGACCACTGGCCCGAGGGCGAAAGCAGAACGACCTCGTCTATTTCACCCTTGTATCGTTCGGGGAAACCAGGAAAATCCACGCCCAAGTACAGAGATTGATTGTTATCGACGACACCGTCCGAAAAAAGTGCCTCCTGTTTGACAACGCCGTTTACAAACAAACGCACGAATTCGCCATCGTATGTCACGGCTACATGCGTCCAGATCCCCGGAGCAACCGCGCCGGGAGAGGTGTCAACCTGGAGAAACGTTCCACCAGTCTGGTAATTCGCCAGGAACCGAACTGTCCCGTCGTTCGTCACATATAGACCGTAGGCCGCGCTCGAGTGGCCCTTGCACAAGACAGGATGCAGCGTGTTCTCCGTTTGGAGCTGGAAGCGAATCCACGCGGACAAGTGGGTGCCCGGCATGAAACGAAGAGAGTCGTTATGAGGGATAGTGGCATACTCATCACCGCTATACCCAGGAAACTCAAGCGCATATCCCGTCTTGTGCGCTGTCCACATGGCGTCCGATGTAAGTGTGCCATGATTTCCGTAAGGCGACGTGTCAGCGATTGCTGTGCGATCTCCCTCGTCAAGAGACCAAATGCCCATTACGCCCCCAAGCGTGGTTGTCGGAAGCATGAACACGGTAACGGCTACAGTTCCCAAGATCCGCAATGTCGCGCAGTCGTTTGGACGTCTCATCTAACTTTCTCCTTTATAAGTCGTACGAAGAGTCTCTCCCTCCAAGGGCGGTTCCAATCGTTCGGCGTTTGCGCCGACCAGGGTCCGACGCATGCCGCACCAAGAGGTAGTGTCCCCCCGTGCCGCGAAACCTTTCCGGATCCAGCCCACAATCCGGAAAAATCTTGCTGGCTGCCTCCTGGATCGAGTATTCCTGCCGCCGTAGGCTTGGCCCATCGGTTCCGGACTTCGACTTCAGCCGGCAAGTCGGTAGGATAGAGAATCGGCAAGGGACGCTGTCTCCTGCCATATCATGGACATACCCGGAAACTCCGGGAGGCAACGCAGAGCGTCGCCCTAGGCGCCTCGCGATCGGAGAAAGAAGGCTTGAATTCCAGTCTTACTCACGCGCCGACGAGCACGACACTGCTCTGCGGTTTGCGCGACAAGAGTAACCAGATGGTGTGGGGGCAGTTCGTTGCCCGCTATCGTCCAACGATCGTCCTATTCGGGTTAAGGGCGGGACTTGACGGGCACGAGTCTGAAGATGCTGCGCAGCACACAATGATCGCCTTTGCCGCCGCGTACGCAGAGGGAAAATACGATCGGACGCGCGGCCGGCTCCGAGACTGGCTCTTCGGCATGGCCGCAAACCGCATAAAAAAAGCTTTCAGGCAGCGGCGCGATCGGGAGGTACACATCGTTGCGGCGAGTGACACGACTGGGTTTTTCGAACGTGTCCCGGGCCGCTCGAATCTTGAAGACCTGTGGGAGCAGGAGTGGCAAGCGGCGGTAATCCGCCAGTGCATAAACGAAGTCAAGGCGAACTTTGCTGAGCGTACCATGCGCGCCTTCGAGCTCTTCGCCCTCGACGGAAAACCGGCTCGGGAAGTTGCAACGGAGCTGGGGATCAACGAAAATGCGGTGTTCTTGGCCAAACACAAGATTCTCAAGCGCATTCGCGAAGTACGACCACGCATTGAAGAGCATTGGTGATTTTGCTGACCAGGAGGCTACCCTCTCGACAGATTTTTCGGAAAGGTCTACGGCTCGGATGGGACACTCAAGTAGAGAGACATTCCAGTCGGATTCTGCGCAAGACGGGAAACTGTGATGGCAAGACCAGGACCAGCTGAAGTGCTATCGAGTTGTCCAACTGAAGAGGAATTGGCAGCGTTTGCGGAAACGCCAGCAAGCGTGCGGGACCGGCTTGTCCGTAATCATCTCGTACTTTGCCCAACTTGCCAGGCGTGGCTTGAAGACGCGACTGAGAACTCAAGAGTGCTCCCCCGCGTGAAGTGCGCTGTGCGTGATGCGGCGAAGATCGCAGGATGGAGCCCGGAATTCACAAAGACCTCCGACCCTTTTCCCATCGCCGCGCATCCGATTCCCGGGTACACGATTCAGGACGAGCTGCATCGCGGCGGACAAGGCGTAGTCTATGCGGCCGTCCAGGAATCGACCGGCCAGCGTGTTGCCATAAAAGTGCTGAAGGAAGGGCCGTTTGCTGGCCCCGCCGACAAAGCCCGTTTCGAGCGAGAAGTACGGATTCTCGGGCAACTCAAACACCCGAATATCGTGGCCATTCACGATCGCGGGGAGGCGACGGGGTGTTTCTTCATCGTGATGGACCTTATCGACGGGCGAACTCTCTGTGCTTATTTGCAGGATGAAGAACCTTCACAACGCGAACGGCTGACGCTCTTCGCCCGCGTTTGTGATGCAGTCCGCGCAGCGCATTTGCACGGTGTCATCCATCGCGACCTCAAGTCCGCCAACATTGTCGTGAACAATCACGGCGAACCGTTTGTACTGGACTTCGGACTGGCCAAACGGTATGGCGACGACTCAGAGGAAATGACCATTACGAAGTCCGGGCAGTTCATGGGCTCACTTCCGTGGGCCAGTCCGGAGCAGGTCCTAGGCGAAACCACCGTGCTGGACCTTCGTAGCGATGTTTATTCACTGGGTGTCGTGCTTTACCAAATGTTGACCGGCGACTTCCCCTATGACGTTACCGGAAGCGTCCACGCCGTTTCCGATCGGATACTCCACCTCGATCCCGTTCGGCCCAGCAGTAAGACGTCCGGTCTTGACGACGAGCTGGACACAGTCTTGCTCAAGTGCCTTGCAAAGGAACCGGATCAGCGATACCAGAGCGCCGGCGAGCTTCTGGCCGACGTGCAACGCTACCTTAATGGCGAACCGATCGCCGCCAAGGGCGAGAGCACGCTCTACCTCCTGCGAAAGCAGCTACGTCGCCATCGGGCTGCTCTCTGGGGTTCAGCTGCCTTTGCTGCGTTTTTCGCTCTGGCGGCGGCAATTATCTGGTCGCTCTACACTCAATCGGAGCAACGTCGAATCGCGTCTGTTCAGAATGCGCGGAAACTCCTCGAAAGCAACTACACGCATGGCGTCGGGCGGGCGGCCACGGTGCTTGCAGACAATCACTTCGGAGAGGCCACACGATTTCTAGAGAATTGTCCACCGTCTCACCGTGGCTGGGAGTGGCGTTACTTGCGTCGATTATCTGACCAATCGGATCGCGTTTTGGATGGCGCGATCGGCGAGCTGGCGACCCTCGCCATAAGCGAACAGGGCGACCAGCTGGCGGCTGCCGGAGTCCGTGGCGTAATCAAGGTCTGGGATACCTCGGCTTGGAGTAAAGTGCGGACGGTACAAACCGGCGGCGGACGGATATATGCCCTCGCGTTCGCCAAGGGGGGAAAGTGGATCATATCTGCTGGGCGCAGCGGTTCGGTCCAGGCCTGGCACGTAGGTTCCGGCCGACCGGTGCGCACGTACAGAGAATCCGTCGTTCCCTGTATTCTGATCGCGGTCAGCCCGGACGAGGAACGGGTCGCCGTGGGGGCAGATGATGGTGTTCTCACGCTACATGACGTGGAAACGGGTCGAGAGTTGTGGACGCGAAGTACCTCCAACAGGCTCTCAGGTGGTGCGGCGTTTTCACCGAACGGAGAGATGCTGGCCGTGACGTCGATGGTAGGGAGAGTTCTACTATTCGACGTATCTTCGGGCAAGCTCATCGACAGGTTCACAGGTGGCTCCGAAAAGATGCGAGCACTCGCTTACTTTCCCGACGGTGAATCGTTTGTCACAGCAAGCCAGGTGGGCGTGGTGGAGCGCTGGAACCTGAATAATGGTGCAGCGCAGAGCTTCCCAGACGCCAGGCCGGGCGGAAAAGGCACCGTAACGGTGACTGCAAACGGAAGCATCGTCGCGGCATTAGAAACAAACGTCCTCCGTGTTTGGCATGGGCGCGACACGGTTCCGTTCGTGCTCGGCGGTCACGACGGATCAGTTGTTGCACTGGCCAGCCATCCAAGCGAAGACTGGTTCGCGTCCGCATCGGTCGATGGAACCATCCGTATCTGGTCGCCCCTTCCACGTGTGATTCCGATGATCTTGCGAGGATTCGGCGGACAGGTCCATGCTGTTACCTTCTCCCCCGACGGAAACACGCTCGCCTCCGTAGGTCGAGCCTTCGACGCCATGCTATGGGATGCTGCTACCGGCCAACCGCTTCGCATCCTCAGCGGCCATCAACGCGAACTCACG
Source organism: Phycisphaerae bacterium (assembly GCA_029260035.1). Taxonomy (GTDB): domain Bacteria; phylum Planctomycetota; class Phycisphaerae; order UBA1845; family UBA1845; genus OFTM303. The sequence goes on along the minus strand of JAJDEA010000226.1, from coordinate 14,625 downwards.
AATGTTGACATAAGCGCTGACGGCAGACGCTTGGCCACTGCCAGCGCTGATGGAACGATCAAGATCCGGAATCTTGCAAGTCAAGGACCCACCCTCACGATCGGCACATTCACGGCGCCGGTACTACTTGCGGGGTTCCTGCCGGGCGGACAGCACGTGGCGGTCGGCGTCGCGGACGGGACCATCGGTGTTTGGAATATCCGCGCGCAAGCCCCATTATGGCAACGCACGGTCGACATGGGTCGCGCTACGCACATGGCACTGTCTCCTGACGGCACAAAGATCGCCTACGGCGGCGATGAACGACGTGTGCGCGTATGGAACACGGAAGACGGCACGCTCGCATTCGAGCCACTGCACATGGACGATAGGGTCAGGTCGTTGGCATTTAGCCATGACGGACGCCGCCTGGCCATAGGAGGCGAACGGCGAATCTACCTATACGGCCTGGAAAGGGGGCAACTGCTTTGGGCAGTGAAGGGACACCGCAACACCATTAACGGAATTGCGTTCCATCCATCCGGTGACCGGATCGCATCAGTATCAGAAGACGGAACGATCGTAATTCGGCGAGCTTTGGATGGCGAATCCTTATTGACGCTCCGGCAGAATGTGGCAATTCACAGTATTGCATTCTCACTGTCCGGCGATCAACTTGCCGTCGGTTGTGTAGATAAGACCGTGCGTGTTTGGGATGCCGGCATCCTCAGCCTGGACATTCTCGATCACCGCCGTCAAATCGATGCAGTATCGCGGTTTGTTGAACAGCTTTACGAGAAACACGTGTTCGCCGGCGATGTACTCCGGGCGCTAGGTCGCGAGACTAAGATCGACGAGGAGACGCGAACTCGTGCAATCGCATTGACTACGAAACGTGGCGATAATGCCTTCGAGTTGAGCGAAGAGGCTTGGTATGTCGCTCAGTTTCAAGATAAATCCGAGAAGGCGTATGACTCTGCTCTTCGCAAGGCGAGCCGAGCAAGTCAACTCATGCCCACCAACCCTGCGCTGCTGAACAACCTAGGAGCCGCGCAGTATCGTTGTCAGAGGTTTGAGGGCGCCGTTCAGTCGTTAACGCACGCGAATGAACTCCGCCACGGCATGGAGCCACAGGACGCGGCGTTTCTAGCGATGGCCCTGTTCCAACTCGGGCAAGTTGACGAGGCAAAGGAGTATCTTGCCCGTGCCAAAGCCGCGGCTCAGAACCACGTTGAAGGTTGGGTGCCGTGGCGTCAGTCGCTCCTGCGCGAGGCTGAGGAGTTGATCGATCGAAGCCGAACTGAGCCCGCAAGTCGCGCAAACTAGCGGTGGCCGCGGCAGGGCCGCTACTCGTTGTTTCCGGTTATCCGGAGGATCGTTTCTGAGGCGTGCAGTTGTATGCTCGATTTGTGCCGGACGCCCGAAGCGCGAAGTGCTGCGTGAGTCGCTACTTACTTCAACAGCTCCACCAACTGCTCATCCTTCTCCCGCCGTTCCGGCCTGACATCGTTTCGCCACGCATCAATCTTGTCCGCTAATTGCCTCAGCGAGCTACTCATCCGACTCGATAACTTCCATCCCGCCTGCCCACCGTGACGACTGCTCATCCAGCCAATGTGCTCGATCAAACCGAGCCGTGCGAGTTTAGCGCGGCTGCGCTCGAGCATTCGCCGGGAGATCCCGTGATCGCCTTTGAGAAAACCGAACGATGGCAAGATGTCGTCATTGTTCTTCAATGCTATGAGCATCCGCGCTGCCGCGTGCTGCTGATTTCGATTGCCTGGAATGAAGATTGCGACAAGATCAGTGATATCATCAATCTGACTAATCCGGCGGTACCGAAACTCAATCTTTGTTGACTCAGTCATTGTTTGCGCGAAAAAGAGCCGTCTTTAAGGCAGTTTCGCGGCGTTACGTCATCATCTTTGGTGGCGGATCGCTGCTGGAACAGATTCGCGGAGACAAACCCGCTGCGGTTGATCTCTTGCCGTAGCGCATACCGCTCCTTACTGATCCGGATGGCGTATTCGCGAAGATGTGTGCCGAATATACGTTCTATAAACAAGATAGTCTCGAAGGCCGAAACATAGATATCATTATAAACGCGCCGGAAGCGCCAGCGCACGCCCTGACGGCTCATTCGAAAGGACCGATAAACCCGGTCTCCGTAGGTTCCGCGCAGCACCATGTAGCTGGGCGTATCACGCTTCAACTCGACCCACAAGTCTTTTGACTCCATCAGAGCTCTTAGGGTTTCGAGAAAGGTCTTGTCTTTTTCAGTCAGTTTCACGTTGCTTCACCATGACGTCCGGCCCGTCCTGCCAGGCTTCGATCAAACCGGCATGAGCGAGGAATATAATCGCGATAAATCTGCCTATGCGGTCCAACCGGAAGTCATTATTCAAAGGTGGTAACTCGTCCAACGTCAGCGCAATCGGCTGAATATGGGCTTGTATGTGCGCCTGGTAGCCTTTGAGATCAAACCTCACTCTCACCTCATGCGTCGCAATATTTAATGAGTCGCCAGACATCGCGCTCAGCGCAGCGAGCAGACCCGGAACATTGCTCAGGTCCAATGCTTCCGGTTGGAGTGCTGGGGATCGGCTTCCAGCCAGCATCTGACGAACACGCTCCAAGCGCTCGCGCTTCCCCCGTCGATGTTCAGTCATCTTCTGGCGGTAGTAGTTGGCATCAAACACCAATCCATCAAAGACAAAACGGCTCTGCACATCTCGGCCGCAATCTTGGCAGACATACCGGCGAACACGCAGTCGAGGCAACCCTCCGCAATCGTTGCACCGCTGAAACGCTTCAGTCGGATCCAATTCATTCGCACAGCTGCGGCAAGAACACCGACTCTCACCGGTCATCTCGAGCTGGTCGCCGCAAGCAGGGCAAGCATGCCCGGATAGCGCTACTGCGTAGTAGAAGCGCCGAGCACGCTCAACGAATTCCTTGGTTGCTTCGGACAGCCGAAATGCCGCCTCAACCAGGTCGCCGCCAAAGCGCCAGGTTCGAGGCAGTTGGCGCAGGATCCGCATATCGCAGTTAGTCACGATCATTCTGTCAGATTTTGATTCTTCGGCGTGAATTTTCTGCCACAAGAACGGCAGCAGCGAATCCTTCGTATGTCGATGCTTTTTGTTCTTCGAATGCCCCGGCTGATCGTCCTTGTCGAAGAACAGTACGGGCACTTGAACGGTCGTCCCATGAAATCACCTCACGGGACGTAGGCGGGGCCATGTATTTAACGATTTCGTGTCACTCGATAGTAAGAACGTGTAGAGTAGAGTGTGGAGTTTACGCGTCAGAACGTTTTGCATTTCGGATATATTATATATTGATTTGTTTTCAATATAGAAAGATAGAATAGAAGGCGCAAATCAAAAAAATGTTGCAAGAATGAAAAATACAACTCAGTTGCGCTTTTTGCTTTCACGCGTAAACTCCGCACAGTTTACTTTCCAAAGCGCAAGCGGCAGATTTGTTTGGCAACGCCGGCATCAAACGTAGGGAGCACCCGGTTGGTGTACGCGCGCCGGATTTTTGTAGAAACAAGCGCCACAAGACCGGCACTCTGCAGATAACTCAGATTGGACGAGAAGTGCATGTAGCTGAACGGGCGTTCTGATTGGTGTGTGCATAGATGCCGGTAACGGCCAAAAACGGTCTTGGCCAGGTCAGCATCTGCACTAACCACTGCCCAGAGTATCAGCAGGGTACTATCGGAAAGGTCACTGATCATGTCCGCTATAAGATCGTGCCTGGCCTGCTCGAAAGCGTGGCGAAGATCCTTACCCTGTGCTGAAACGGCGTTTTGGAGTGTCTTGATGGCCACCCGCGTGTCCGAATTGGTCAGCCTGGCGGTCAGCGCTGCAATCTCCGCAAGCATTCCTTTATCCCATTGCCTGAGTCCGCGTTGGGCCCTGTCCAAGAGAATCGCCTGAATCTGATCCGCGCCATAATTTCGAAAATGCCGTGGCCATGGCTGAAGGCTGCTCTTGGTCGCCGCATCAAGTTCGTTTAGGACATGGGGTCGGTTGGAAAGCAGGACGGCCATGAACGGTTGTTCGCTACGGCTGAGTAGGTACAGAATTTCGCGTCTGCGGTCCTTCGCGCTCATGAGGTCAATCTCATCCAATAGCACAACGGTTTTTGCTGGCCAACGGCGACAGAATCGACCAAAGACTTCTGTCATGCTCATGCCCCGCGCCTGAACACCCGCAAGATGGGCCAACACCTTAAAACTGGTGTTGTGGTGCCGGCAGTTTGCATAGAGCACTTCCAAGCTCGTGTGTTTGCGCATGATCCGCTGGAGATACTTGACTGTTAAGGTCTTTCCCGAACCTCGGCTGCCAACAATAGCTTGATGATTGGGTATGCCAGAAATCTCGAATCGGAGCATCTCGTCAATGAGCGCCTTCGCTTCATCACGCAAAAGAGGTTGCTCCGGAATGTAGTGGAAATCAAATACATGGAAGTCTTTGATGTTTTTTGTTTTCCTTCCGAGATCCTTCCGATTCTGCTCAAGATACGAGGCTATGTCCATGGGGCTCACCAACTCCAGTGCACGCATCAACTCACCTATACTTAAACCTTTCGCGCCACTTAACCGTGGTGGCATGCCCGCGCAGGCAAAGATATAAATACAACCACACCACTATTTTCAGCATGCCCTTAAATAGGTGGCCCAGCGCTGAGAGTAGTCTGCTTAATGAATATTTTCCTGATTTCCTGCTGGCGACTGCCTTTTTTACGGCACTGATCTTTGGTGTGCTCAGTGAGCGGTTCAACCGGCAACGGGCTGCGGCGGTTGCTTCTCTTGCCATGGGGCTCGCACTCTCTACCGGGCTGACCTGGTGGGAGGCGGGACATGGATACACCATCCGTAATCTCGGCCCGCTCGCTGTTGGCTTTGCGCTTGTCCTTTTGGCCGCGGTCATATACCGCGCGATCAAGACACTCGGCGGGTCATGGTCGGGTGTACTCCTTACGCTGGGCATCAGTGTCCTATTGGGCTGGTCCCTCGGTCTTTCGTTACCTGTCAACAAAGAGATCGTTCACGTGATAACGACGGTTGCATTAATGGCCGGCATGTTATTTCTTGTGGGCCACCACAAGCGCAATCATCGCTTCCCGTTGCCGCAGACGCAGCGTGCTTTGCCGGCGGCACGCAAAAACCTTCGTAATCTTTACATTCAGCGTCACATCGGTGATCAACTCGGCCGGCGCATCAAGCGTGTCCGGCGTGAGTCCGACTTCCTACCAAAACACCCGGAATTGGGCGATGACGTGTTGCGACAGCTGCAGCGATTGTTACCAGCCGAGGGTTATCTCACGGAGCGCTTATCCGAGTTGAGGAAGCGGGCCCACCTGATGCGAGAGGGGCACGTCGCCCGGATCGAAGAAATCCAAGGTGTGATATCAAAGTTGCCGCCGGAAGCAAAGGCAACGCTCTCTGCGGAACTCAAGAGTCAATATGGACAGCTTAGCCTCACTCTGCGCATGGAGCGCCTGGAAAAAGCTTGTGCAAAAAACGAGCAAAAAATCCGCAACCTGACTGTCGAAGCCCATCATGCAGTCAAGATCCATGATCACCGCAGACTCACGGCAATCCTGGAACGGGCATCCAAGCTTCAAAAACACAACAGCAGGCTTTTCAAGATCATCGAGTGCACAGAGAAAAAACTTATCACGGCCGCAGAGCAGGCCGCCGGAAGAATGACCGGGGTGGCGAGCGTTTGAATCGCTCCAATACCACACGGATCGAAGACCGACTCGGCGAAGACGAACCGACCTACAAATCGCGGGGTGAAGCGCAAGTGGGGCGACTACTCGATCGCTATGGCATTCCTTTCTACTATGAGCAACCACGACTCGTTTACGATCGCGGACAGTATCACGTCTGGCGTCCTGACTTCACTTTGCCACAATACAACGACTTTGTGCTCGAGTACGCGGGCATGCCCGATCGGCTGGATTACATGATGGGGGTTCGCTTCAAAGAACAGGTCTACACCGCCAACGGTATCCCCGCGCTCTTTGTGTACCCCAAAGACCTTTCCGGCCCGAACTGGCCGGAAGAGTTGTACGCCAGGACAGCACACTTGGGGGAAAGGGCTGTTCGCTCAAGCCCAATGAAACGAACCAGCCACGAAGGCACCTTCTGTGGCAAGACAGGTCGTTTCGATTGAGTCGGGCGGTTTGATTGGATATGATCCCTCATTGAAATCTGATTACTGGAAATTGTTGGTTATGTTGATGCCAAGAATCCGCAGACGCATCCGTAGTCTGTCTGTTCGCTGTCTTCGATTTTGGGGTCTTCCGATCAGTAGGGATCTGCGGACGCCCGGAGCAAACGTGGCGGCGTGAAGGAGGGAAACGACGTGGACGTTCTGAAATCGATCATCGGCAACTGGGAGGGCACTTGCCGGACGTGGTTCCGACCTGGAACGCTCGGTGACGAGTCTATGGTTCAGGGTGAAATCAAGCCGATTCTCGGTGGACGTTTCGTGCGCCACACGTACAAAGGAACCATGAAGGGAAAGCCCCGAGCCGGCGAGGAGACGATCGTATTCAATGCGATCGACAATAAGTACCAGGTGTCTTGGTTTGATGATTTCCATATGAACTACGCCATCATGTTTTCTGAAGGCGAAGAAACCGAGAAGGGCTTCTCCGTGACTGGGCAATACCGCATGGCACCCGGCCAGACGCCGTGGAGTTGGAAAACCACGTTTGAAATGGCCGACGACGACCACCTCACCATTACGGCATACAACATCACTCCCGACGGACAGGAGGGAAAGGCCGTTGAGACGGTTTACCAGCGGAAGCCTCATTCAAAATGATATCCGTTTGATCGTCGATAGTTCAATGCCGTTCACCTGAGTTCGCGACTACGATGTTCCGGACGTGGCCAGGCATGAATCATAGGGAAAAACAGCGCGCATCCTGATGACAAGCTGATCATGAGAGTATTTGACATCGCTACGATACATCCAGCCAGGTTATCAATTCCACGGAAGATTGCCTGTCTTCTTTGGTTTTCTCGATCGCGCGCCGGCACGCGACCACGGCTTCGGGCGACGTAGCCACCAGCACCAGGCGGTCAAAATCTGCATCCAGCGTTTTTGTAATGTTTGCCTTGATGTCGGACTTGCCAGTCTCAACTTCGATGGCAACGCGTTCGCCAGGGCGCCCGGCAACAACGTCAACATAGCCGTCACCCGGGACGGCATACTCATAAGTGATGTCAAATCCACGGCCCTCATAATGACGGCCCGTCTTTCGTGCCCAGTAAAGGTGATCAAGTCCCACACGAAGCGCAGGGCCCGGATCGATACCCATCGATTCGCATAGGGACCGCCCTTCATCAGTGAGTTCATACAACACCACCTGGCCCGATCGGGTGGCGATTGGGACGGAGTTGATAAGCCCGGCCGTAAGGAGATCATGGCGGATGGCGTTGCCGCGCCGGCGGGAGAGGTGCAAGCGTTGATAACGGGAAACCGTGGTTGAAAGAGGGCGGGAAGCAACATCTGAAATGAACCGTATCTCCTCACGTGACATAACATGATCGGGTGGTTTGAACTTGTCCTTTTCTTCTGATTGAACCAAATGTTCACTGGGGGCTGGTGGGTGGGATTCTACCGATTCTCGGTTGTTTTCATTCTTATTATCGATGGCGGGAACTGCCGTAATCGCCCCGGTTTTTGATGTAGTACGGTTACTGGAATCGGAATCCGTGTAACAACCGGCCATTCGCTCCCGGATCATCAAATCCGACACGTAGCCCTCCCGGATCGGGCAACGGGGGATTTTGACGAGGAACGGCTCCGGATGTTCATCTGCCAATCGAACAACGGTTGTGCCGACTGGCAGCGTGCTGAGTGCATCCTTCTGCTCGTCCGTCAGATTCATGGCACCTGACATTGTCTGGATATCGGCGCGGAGTTTCTGACTGAGCGCCAGCGTAGCATACGAGTTGGCGAAGGCTACCTTGCTCAAGAGAGAGGCCGATTGGTCCACGAAAACGTAGCCGAGTCCATATTGTCGAATCATACGGATGGACGTCTCAAGCGCGGATTCACTTGTTCCGGTTTGCTTTTGTTGAAGGAGGTTGTGGGCCTCCTCGAGGATGATCACGTTTGTAAGTTGTTCTTTCGGTCCCTGTGCAAGACGGTATCGATAGAGATAAACAGTCAAAGCCTCGGAGAACATCGTGCGATCGGAAGAGCTCGATAGGCCGTCCATCTCGAGGACGACGTTTTGGTTTAAGAGCTCGAGGACGTGGCTGTTATCCTGCGTATTTACGACAGCGCCGAACTCGCCGTAGGTCATGGCCAAGAGTATTCGCTCTGCCGAGGCCTGCCACATGGCGGCTCGCCCTTTGAGTTTGACTGTCCGCAGCCACGCGAGAAGATCGACGACGGTCGGCCAGTGACCGCGCGACTCGACCTCGTTGTACAGACGATTGAGTCCCGCCATCAGCAGACTGATGACGCCTTCGCCGCCCAAGTAGGCCGAGGCGATGACGTCAACAATGAGCTTGATCCACACCTGAGGCTCGCACCCAGGTGGTGGAATCAATGGATTGAATCGAAACGGCGTAATGTCCCGGCCGATGGTGTAGATGCGAAGATCTGGTCGGAGCTGAAGCAGATCGCGGTAACCGCGTTTCCAATCCATCGCCACCACGTTGACGCCGCGCTTCATGATGCCGTCCATCAGAACAAAGGTGAGGTTCGTCTTGCCTGATCCGCTTCTTCCGGCGATCAGGATGTGCTCCTTGAGCCGCGCACCTTTGAGTGAGAACTGGTACAACTCACGCTGCCCATAGTGGACCTCGCCTATCGGAATATCGCCGGAAGTAGCAAAGTGCCTCGATGGTGGCGGAAATGGTGAACGGTCCGGTTCGAAGCTGGAACCAAGATGTTTCGCTGCGAGAAGTTCCAGAGTCTGCTCGATGTCGGCCTTTCCATCGGCGCCCGAATCGGCGAGGTACGCCCGCCACAAACCGTTCACTTTCTTGCCAAGGACCGGCTTGAGTTTGCGGCACAGTTCCTGGACACGGGTCATCACAGTGCATCACCCGATAGATCGTCCAAGACCTGGAGCTTGCGGTGCGCACCAAGGTGGGCTTGCGCTGATTCAGGAAGCGTTTGGCGCAATCTTGAAACGTCCTTCCATAGGGTCGTGCGCTCATCTCGCTCTTGTTCGTAGAGCTCCTGAAGGCGTTTGTGACGTGAGTAAAACTGCTTGGAATCCGCTGGACCTTGGTACGCCTCGCCCGCGTAAAGTGAGTTCATCGCGGCGCACTTACCAAGCTGGATATGATGGACGTTGTTCGTGTAAATGTCGTAACGGTTGCGAATTTGGCTGATGACATCATCCAGGCCGATCCATGATGTTTGGCTTTTGTCAGAAAGGATTGCCGTCGTCGGATCGGCGAGAGGGATCGAGAAGTAGCCGTTTTGGATGATCTGTTCGACGGTTTGCACGCCTTCGAGCGGATGAGTTGCCGAAACATCCGACGAAAATCGATAAGGGGTTGAAGCGCCCCTGTCCGCTGTTTGAAGTCGAGGCTCACGCGGCGCTGCGTAGATTTGAAAGAGCCCTCTGTCGTAGAAATACGGTACATACCCGCCGCCCGAAAGGCGGCGATCAGCTGGATTATCAGGATGCATGAGACCACCTCCAAAGTGTCTACTGGAAGGTAGTGAATGAGCTGGAGCTTTTAAGCTTTTCGGATTTCGCTACCCGCCAGTGGCAAACCAGCCGGCGCGGACACCAAACCGAAAGCTTAATGAACCAGTACGTTTCCCAACTTATGGAGGTACAAAAATGCAAGATGAAAAAAACAAAATACTGGCCGCAATTGAGGCTCAAGCACAGCGCGAAGCGGCGTACCTGGCGGGCGAATTTCATCGCGCCGCCGCAGAGGAGAAGGAAGCGATCCTTGCCGGACTCGAATACGAAAAGTCTTTAGCCGAGTCGTGCCGGATTGCCAGGACGCCGCTCAGTCTGTAAATCTGGGAAATCTGTGAGCCTCCGACTCCGGCTCGGATATATGTACTTTCACCCGTAGTCCCAACCCTCCTTCTCTTATAAGTCCCCGAAAACAAACGACTTGTCGAAATCCTCTCTTCTGAAGTCCCGCACTCATGAACCTAATGCCACCACCTGTGTCAGTCGCTGTCATTCAACGACCTCGTAACTCCCTTACACCCAAACCGTCTGGCCGCAGGCCGGGGGTCGGGCCCGAAGGGTTTGACCCCCCATACGCGGGCCATAGCCCGCGTTCACCGCGCCGCACGCACCTGTAATTCGTACCCTCGCTTGTCACAAAGGAATCGCCGAACCGTTCTCGCAGTGTGCCGGTAAAAAAACATCGATCACGCAGAACATGCACCCCTTTGATCACTCCATCGCCATCCAGATCGCAAGCCGAACCGACAAAGAACAGCTTGGCTTATGCACCTGAGTAACGCCCAACAGTATGCTTCATCCCGATCCAAAGAATCGCCCGTTGTCCCCAGCATTGGTAGGCAGCGACCTCACCCCCGCAGGCCGAAGGTTTGTGGGGCGGGGGACCGAGGCGAACGCCGAGCGTCTACCCAATGCGAAGCATTCACCTTTCGCGGCTCAGAAAAACACCCTTCGAGACGCCCCAGGATTACGCTTCACGACGTCCGAAACATCGTAGCGACTACTCTTCGTTGACGTTTACAACGACGCTCGACCACTTCGTCGATCTCGTTTCGAATCCGTAGTTCCCGCAAATGACTCTGTGCCAGAAGATACATGTCCATGTTGTCGATTTGGTCCAGTTCGATGATACCTAGACGCGCGTATTTCAGCACAAGGTACACAGCCTTTTGCGGCAACCGACGCCTCAACGGATCCTGCCAGATAATCAGATGGCCCAGCTCTTCACGCAGCCTCTCTTCTTTGTAACGCAACGTGTCGGACTGAGCCCTGCTTCGTTCGAAATCCACCGATGCAAACGCATCGCATCGGACGCCTTCCTCATCGATGTCAGGCCGAAATACCCTCTCGTTTGACACCGGTAACGCAAGCACGGGGCCAAACTCTTTGATTATCGCCTGCCGCTCAAGTTCCTCAGGATCAGCAAGCTCATAGTCCGGAAGATCGGCAATACTCCCGTACTTGTTTTTTCGTTTCCACGCAATTACCGATGATAATGGCACGACGTTTTGGTTTCGTTTTCTCATGTTCACTACCTCCGTCTTTCGACACTCCTGGCGAAAAGACGGAGCATCAATCGACTATTCATTGCATGGGGGAGTTGAGGGTTTTGGTTTGTGTAAAACCCGGTTCGTTTAGAAACAACGAGACGAACAATGTGACCAGAATCTCGAAAGAAGGGGCCACGAAAGTGGCCCGCCCGATCCAACCGTGTTAAGCAAACCAGGTTCCCGATACTGGCGAGAAATTGCGAATTCCATCCTTCGAGCGGACTTGCCTTTTATGGCTTTCGGCAGTGCATCACACTATCCGATACGGCCTAGACGTCGGCCGGATGAATCTTGCCGACAGACTTAAATTGGCGGGACTGCGTGGCGGGAACTCCTGATTCGGGCTCGGCGGACGGGCCCGAATCTCGCTCGCGAAGCGATACAGCGGCTGTTCTCATTCTGACTAGATCGACTTGTGACGTCGGAAGGGGCAGCCTCTGTGCACGAACTGAGCAGTTGTCTCTCGACAATCGACATGCATGGTAGTAGTGAGCGTTTGCCTAGCGAGAGCAGAAAGGCTGTGCCAGTTGCAGATCCTATTCCTCTTCATTTCGTCCGAGGCGGATGAGTTGTCCTCGCGCCCATTGATCCCAGGCGCCGTCTTCTGGAATGGACAGGATTTTCTCCAGGATATCTTTGAGCTTGTCATCTCGTTGGTTGATTTTGACGTAGGCCCTTGCGAGATGGTGCATGGCGATGGTGTTTGATGGATCAATTTCAAGAACTCTTTCATACTCGGTGACCGCCTTGTCGGTTCGGCCGATTTCTTCATAGAGGAGTGCCAGGTTCGCACGGGGCTCTGGCGCGTTGGGCGCCAGTTTCATGGCGGTTTGCAGTTCCCAAGCGGCTTCGTAATGTTCTTTTGACCGCAGCAAAGCCAAACCCAGGTTGTTATGTGCGGAAGAATTGTACAAATCCAACTCTACCGCCAGCCGAAACTTCTCCTCTGCCTGCTCGACTTCTCCGTCGGTGAGCAACGCAAGTCCTTCTTCGTTAAGTGTCTGAGCCTGGCGCGGATCATGGGCTGCTTGCTTTCCCATTTTGGAAAGTTGCGAACCGCGATGGCCAGCGCGACAACCCAGGGTGCCAGCGAAGAACGTGAGCACAAGTAATGTCACGAAGATTCGCATTGAATAACAATCACGGGTTAAGGAAATAGTCATAATGGACCCCGATCACTGCAACGAGAAGAATTCCCGGCTTTGCTCCTGTCATCGACATTTTCGGTCATAGAGTTGACGGGGCGGCCTGTTGATTGCTCTCGAATTGCCAATTCGATGACACGGACCTCACATCGCTCATTCAATGTAGGTATCGGACCTGCCGAGCACGTCCAACTTATCCGGGGGGCTTGGGGTACCGATATTCACTTGGTTTGTGTGGTTGGGGCCATACCTCTGGCTTACCGGCAGGCTGGACGAGGCGTGTCCAAGTGCAACCATTTGTGGCGCGCAGTGGGTTTTTACTGATGAATATTCGCTCACCTGGCACTCTGTTGATAGCGATAGTTGTCGCAGCAATTGCGTTCCCCGCCGATTCTGTCCTGGCGCAGTCGCGCGGCAATCGCCCACGACCTACGTCCAGACGGCCAACTGCCAACCCACAAGCTGCGACGATCAAGATCAACTATCCCGATAGCGTCGACTTGGCTGCGTTCGTTGACTACGTCAGCCAGACGCTTGACATTAAGATTGTTTACGAGGATTCGCTCAAGGGAAAGACGGTCGTTTTCAGGCCCACTGAAGTGGAGATTCCGCGCGATCAGTTGCTTGGACTACTTCGCAGCATGCTTCGGATGCGCGATCTCGCCCTGGTGGAGTCCGACGTGAACGGATGGCTGCGCGTGGTGCCAACGGGTGACATGCAACGCCATATTCGTGCGATTCGTGGCAGTGACACAAAACCGCCAGAAGGGATGTCCAACCGAGTCATTACGCAGATCGTTCGACTGCGAAGCCCGGACATGCAACCGGTCATCAAACACATTCGTAGCTTCCTCTCATCGTCCAAGGCCTCCATTATTGAAGTGCCGGATCAGAAACTCCTGCTGATTACCGACTACGAATCGGCAATCGCCAAAGCGCTTCAGATCATTGAACTATTGGACGCGGGACCGGCGGATGTGCAGATTATCTCGGTTCCAATCCATCATCATGATGCGTCGGTCGTCGCGGAGCGCGTGAGCAAAACGCTGACGGATAAACGATCGATGGAGGGGAGACCGGAAGCAAGACTCCTTGTTCAGCCGGAACCGTCTGGTGGCGCGATTTTGTTCGTCGGGTCGATGGCTGACATCGACGAGGCGAAGTTGCTGGTCGAGCGATTCGACGTAGCCACGACGATGAGTCGGCCGTTGATTGCCTACTCCCCGAAGCATATTTCCGCTGATCGCTTGCAACTCTTAATTGAGAAGACGCTTCTGGACGAGAAGCCTGAGCAAAGCGGCGTAAGACTGTTTCTGGATTCGGAAACGAATCGTCTTTATGTCACCGCATCGTCGGTTGTACATACGAAGATAGATGCGCTCATCAAGACGGAGGACATCCAATCGCGCGAAAACTCGAGGCCGATGCGTATCTACCGGCCCAAGAACCGGTTGGCGAGAGACCTCGTTGGCATTCTTTCGGAAGTGCTCCCGAGTATCAGCGTGACTGAGGAAGAAAGAACCAACACACAGGTCGCACGAGAATCGAGTTCACCACCTGGTCGTAACCGGCCACCGCTCAGGCAGGTGTCGGGCGAGGCGCCGCCGATTCCACCTGCTCAGAAGCCTATAGAGACCGAGCCGGTGCAGACGCGAAGCGTTAAGCGGGTGGAGGGAGACGATTTCATTCTTTCCTCGGATGAACAGACGAACGCCATCATCGCGATCGGTCCGAGAGAGTTTCATGCAAAACTTGTGGCACTGCTTGAAGAGTTGGACAAACGCCAGCCTCAGGTCATGATCGAAATGACACTGGTCGCCATTACCTTTAATGATTCCCTTAGCCTTGCTGTGGAACTCGCCAACGAAGAAATCGTAGCCGGCTATCAGTCGCTTCTCTTCTCGAGTTTCGGGCTTTCGGATGTAGACCTTTCAACGGGCGCCCGTACTTTTAGTCCGGGCGGCGGTGTTAATGCCATTGTCGTTGGCCCGAACGAAACTCCCTTCTTGATGCGTGCGATCGCGGCCCATGGCAACAGCCGAATCATGGCGACTCCCAAGCTGCTCATCGCCGATGCCACTTCCGCGACCATCAGCAGCGTGGAAGAAGCGCCTTTCACCAGCATCAACGCTTCGGACACGGTCGCCACTACGTCGTTTGCCGGGTTTGAATCTGCCGGTACGACCATGACCATCACGCCTCACATAACAGAAGGCGACCACGTCGTACTCGATTACTCG
>JAJDEA010000225.1 GCA_029260035.1 Phycisphaerae bacterium | reverse complement strand
TCCAGGTCTTCGTGTGTTCCGATGACAGGAATGCGGTAAGGATGGCCTTTGGGAAACATCAACGCATTCACAGCCAACATCGACTCTCCATACGGCGCATTTTCATAGCTTTGGCGTCGTTCATTGCGAACCACTGCGCGTTGCTTCTCCAGCTTCTCCGGCGTCATTTCCTTTCCAAGGTCCTCCAGACGGTCCGCTTCCAGCCAAAGCAACGTCGGCAGAAGTTCCGAAGGGCCAACTGAAAAGTAATTCGTACGATCTTCGCTGGTGCTGGCGTTGTTCCAACCTCCGCCAGCCTCCATGATGTTGTCGAAGTCTCCACCCGGCGCTCGGCGAGTTCCCATGAACATGAGGTGCTCAAACAGATGGGCAAAGCCTGATCTTCGCTCCACCTCATCCTTGCCGCCGACGTAATACCACATATTTACGCACGCCATCGGAAGGGAATGGTCTTCGTGAAGGATGACCGTCAGCCCATTCGCAAGTTTGTATTTTTCATATTCAACACTCTGACCTTGGGCGGTCCCACCCAAGCATACCAGAAGGAAAACACCAAAAATCGCAAATCGTCGCATTGTCTTCACCTCGTCACTGGAAACGGATACATTTTGTCTGGCGAACAAACACGCCAACAAAGGAGCATAGCTATAGGCTTTGCACTCTGCAACGGATCGATGGAATGGATTACAATAATAGACGCATGACGGAACGACGGGCCTATGAAACCGTGTGTTCAATCTTCGGCAATTGGGCCGCTCGTCAACTTTGGGTCAAATCCCCGGATAATCATGAATCCACTGAGGAGTCTCGGCGCCAAATAGACGGCGATCACCAAGAAACATCCATCTGATTGTAACTGCGACATTACATGAAAAAGGTAGGTAGTACTTAGGCGGGACGAAAGACCACTACTCGCACGAGTAGCATGAAACGCCTTCTCGTTTCGGCAATAAAACAACCCGGCCGACCACGAATCCAACGCGATCGACCGGGCATGCAACTCATTATTCATCCGCGGCATCCCACCACGGACTACATGAATGATTATTGGGTCATGCCAAAAAGACTGGTAAGGCTGTCACCAGCAAACAGGAACAAGCCAGCAAGTATAAGCCAAATATTCATCTTGATTCTCCTTAATCACAAACGCCATAGAAACGGCAGACCACCCAGCCACTAGCTGAACGGCCCCGTAGCCATATCCATACTCTGTATGCTTTATCGACCCCTTTGCCTTTTTGTCATTAAGGGAATCAAAAGCAACTTCAAAATCATCGATATTTGCCCTGAAATCAACGCATCGCGCTGTGAACAGGCGTCGCAGCAGGGATAAAACGGGTTCCGAGCAATTTGCGTTTCGGGATGAGCGATTCGCGGCGGCGGGGTCGGCCGAAATCGCTGGAGATCTAATCTCCGATGTGCTCTTTGATCTTTCGGAGTGCTTCGTTTTCGATTTGTCGAACGCGTTCGCGCGTCAGTTTGATCTTCTCGCCGATCTGCTTGAGCGTCATTGGTTCGCCACCACCAAGGCCGTATCGCAAGTGCAGGATTTTGGACTCGCGTTCGTCCAACCCACCAAGAATCGCAATTACGCTAGCGAGTTCAGATTCGTTGTAAAGCGCTTCGTCCGGGGGCGGCGTCTTGTCATCGGCAATGCCTTCTGTGAGGGCATGTCCGTATTCGCCATCGACATCCTGCGTCGGCGCGGAAACAGCCTTCACCGCGCTTCGAATATGATTGACCTTGCTGACACTCATCTCGAGCACCTCGGCCAATTCTTCGGTTGTCGGCAGCCGGCCTTCTGATTCAACGAAATGGTCCCGCGCTTCTCTGAAACGCGAAATCATCTCCACCATGTAGGCGGGAATGTGCACCGGCTTGTCACTATTGATGAGACTTCGCTTGATTGCCTGTTTGATCCACCAAGACGCATAGGTGCTGAATCGTGTGTTTTGGGCCGGGTCAAACCCTTCCACTGCCCGAATCAGCCCAAGGTTTCCTTCATTGATGAGATCGTTGATCGCAACTCCACGCTTCGCATATTTCTTAGCGATATTGACGACCAAACGCAGATTCGACTTGACCATACGTTCGCGAGCAGCTGACGCGTTCGCCTCGGCGTCTTCTCGTTCCGCTAGCGTAATCTCGCGTTTTCCGAATCGTTCAGCGGCGTCTTGACCATTGCGCACAATGGTAGCCAGCTCCTTCTCCTCGTCCGGCGTGAGGAGCGGAGATTCGTTGATCTGTTTCAAATAGACTTGTAAGCCAGTGTCGACAGCGATGGTTCGGCTCCTTACTAAGTCCGCATTCCGAATGAATCGGATACTACGCTTGGTAACAACAGGTTCCGAGCTACGACGGCAATCGATGGCTCCGAATCCTGTCGCCGTTACGCCGTGTCATCCCCTGCAGGGTCGGTTTTTTCCTGCTCTGCGCTTGGGCTTTCCTCAGCCTCTACCGGATCAGCCGACGGCTCTTGTTCAGCAGTCGGCTCGGGACTTTCGACCGGCTCGCTTGCAGCCGGCGCTACAAAGTCCATCGGCTGAAGAAGGTCAGTGGTCTCTTCGGTATCGCTATGCAACCCACCACGGCGGGGCTTGGCCGCAACCTTCTCGGCTCCGGATTCCGCCTCTTGCTCCGCCGACCATTCTGCCCGCTTCTTGGACAAGCCGATCTTTCGCTCACCCGCGTCCACTCGAAGGATTTTGACTTGGAGTTTATCTCCAATTTTGACCTCTGAGTGAGGATCTTCCACTTTATGATCGGCTAATTCACTGACATGCAGTAGCCCCTCGAGATTCTCTTCGAGTTCGATAAATACGCCGAAATTGGTGATTTTGGTGACGGTTCCTTCGACAATTTGCCCCGGAATGTAGTTTTCGATAACTGCTCTGGCCCACGGATCTTCGTGGAGCTGCTTGATTCCCAACGCAATTCGCTGTTTTTCCTGATCCACGTTGAGAACAACGCACTCGATCTCTTCGCCCTTTTTGATGATTTCGGACGGATGATTGACCTTCTTCGTCCAGCTCATGTCAGAGACATGCAACAAGCCGTCAATACCCTCTTCGATTTCGACGAAAGCGCCATAGTTGGTCAGATTGCGAACGCGTCCCACAATCCTCGTATTCGCGGGGTATTTCTCTGCAACGTGGGTCCATGGGTTTTCGAGGGTTTGCTTGATGCCGAGCGAGATTTCCTGCTTCCCTTTGTTCACGTCCAGGACAATGACATCGATCTCATCCCCAACGGAGAGGATTTCGGAGGGATGATTGATCCTTCGTGTCCAACTCATTTCGCTGATATGAACAAGCCCTTCCACGCCTTCGTCGATCTTCACAAACGCGCCGTAGTTCATGATGTTGACAACCTCACCTTTCAGCTTGGTGCTGACAGGGTAATCCTTCTCCACCTCATCCCACGGATTCGGGCGAAGTTGTTTTAGGCCTAGTGCGATTTTTTCTTTCTCTTTGTCAACATTGAGAATCTTGACTTCGATTTCTTCATCGATCTTGACTACTTCCGACGGATGGCCAACGCGATCCCAACTCATGTCGGTGATATGCAATAGGCCGTCGATCCCGCCCAAATCAACAAACGCACCAAAATCTGCAATGTTTTTGACGACGCCCTTTCGCGTTTGCCCGATCTCGAGCGTGTTCATGAGCGTTTCTTTCGCAGCGGCACGCTCTTCATCGATCAGCTTCCGTCGCGATATGACAATGTTTCGACGCTCTGTGTCAATCTTCAGAATTTTCGCTTTGACGTCCTTGCCGATAAATTCACCGATGTCGCCAGGTCTGCGAACATCAACCTGCGAGGCGGGAAGGAAAACGAGGTAGCCGATATCGACCAGCAGCCCGCCCTTGATTTTTCGCATGACGCGACCTTCGATCGTATCGCCCTCGTTCTTGGAGCTTATGATCTTGTGCCAATTGATGACACGATCTGCTTTTCGCTTTGAAAGTACAATATGTCCGTGATCGGATTCAACGGACTCCAGCCAAACTTGAACCTCATCGCCCTGGTCAACGCTACTCGGGTCAGACCATTCATTAGCGGGAATAAGGCCTTCGCTTTTCAGCCCTACGTCAACGACAATGTCATCTCCCGCACGACCGACAACATGGCCGGTCAGGATGGAGCCTGGCTTAAACTCGTCGTTTTTCTCTTCGCCAAATTCGGTATTCCAATCGCCTTCCTTCCCTTGGAATAACAGATCCAATTCGGCATCAAGGCCATCTCCGAGGACATCCAGTTCGCTAATAAGGTTTTGATCTACCATGGGTCGTTGACTCTATTTCTCATCGGTCGAATCGACTGTCGCTAAATTGTCAGTCGATGGCCGCGGCACCCCAACAGCACGGGGTCCAAAGGGGTATCAATCGCCGGAGCGCGCACAAGACGCCTTGTGCCGAAATTCCGCCCAACGGTTGCTTCTGTGAGTATATCTTGCAGGACACGAATACGCCATTTACTTGCGGGGAGTCACCAGATGAGGGTTCGCCTTATTGGACAGCGAGCGGGCGAGGTATCTTCTGCGGTCATATTCGTCCAGTCTCTAACATGCCAGCAAGCATCCGAACATCCAATCTTAGCCTGAGCGTGACATCGCCAATAACCATCGACGAGCCTTTGCATCCGAGATCGCCCCTAAAGAGGCCGGGATGAATTAGCTCACGCCAATACGATGGCGACCGGCTCGTCTCTGTCGGCTGATTATCTTTCGACCGCCGGGAGTTCGCATTCGAGCGCGAAAACCCTGCTTTCTAAAACGTTTAATTTTGCTATTCCTACGGGGATAATGCATTTCCTACCTCAATCTTTCCAGACACCAACCGACTGAAAAACGCAACGACGACGACTGACGCAGCCGATTCTCAGCGGAACCCGCTAATATAATGAACATTTGGACTGCGGGCAAGGGCATCGCAATTCGGGGTAGTATCCAGATTCGAGCCAATTTCGACACCGATCGCCGCTTCGAACTTGGGAAACCAGACAAGGAGTCAAAACCTGGTCGCTGGCAGCCACTCTGCGCGATGGATCCGGGGCAGTCGAAATTCAGCCGATTTCGCGTTTTTGAAATGCAGCCACTGCGATAGCTATGATTCCCACCGTAATCAGCCCGGCGTATGCAGTCGCGTAGCCGACGTATGCGATGGGTATGATCGTTTTTGCCGTTCCAGCCGAAAGACCGTCGATCACAGAGAAAATTCCGAAATTTGGGATAGTGTGGTAGGCGATGTTCGCCAGCGTAGACGATTCCAAACGTGCACCGAAGGCAGAATCCGAGATCGTTCCCAATGCGAGAACCACCGTACAAATCATCAGCGTCATCATTTGTCCGAAACGAGCGGAGGCTGCGAGGGCTACCGCAGCAATGATCGTTACCGTCAACAAAACGAGGAACGCCGCGATAAGTACTTGACCGCCGACGAAGTTGCTCCCGAACGGTATGACATCCCAGTGTTCATCGAATTTGCCGACCAAGAGCACCGCTATGGTCAACAGAGGCGTCACGATTGCGATAACGGTGATCGGGAAGTTCTTGCCATAGAGGTAGTTACAATACGCTGCTATCAAGCCGGACAGCACCAGGCTTCCCCCGCCGAAGGCCCACACCGGCCCATCCCATGGGGTACTGCTTGTTTCCATAACGCCATGACGCTGCCCCAGGATGAAAATTAGGACACTCAGGTAAAATGCGAGGACAAGGGCGGCGTGGAGGCCTACGAACTTGGCTATGATGAACAATGGGCGACTAACCGGTTTGGAGATCACACTCAATACGGTTTTGTTTTGAATCTCTCGGGCGAGCACCCCCGTCGCGCTAAAAGCGGACAAGAACAAACCACTGAGAAGGAGCGTAGATAGCCCTATGTCGAGGAGCATCTTGTTGTCGTCATCGAGCGTAAACGCTGCGAGCGAGACGTTCATAACAAGCATGAATGCCGTCGCAAGCAAGATAACACCGTAAATCGGCTGACAAACGGTTTCAACGAACGTGTTGTACGCAATACTGAAAAAACGCTGGATCATGAATGAGTCGCTTGACTGTAAGTTTCAGAATAATCCCATGCCGTCTGTCGCCCCGCCGATTCACTGTCGATCAGCGGCCTCTGTTGGCATCGGAATTCGATTATTGTAAGCTCCCGACCCGCCTCAACAAGCCGAGCACTTGGAATCCAACGCGGATTTCCTTTTTCGGTACGCCAATGGGCGGTCGTGAGTTCAAATGGCAACGTAGGATTGACGTTACGGATAAGTTTTGATGACGGAAGAATCTCGAGGAAGTGACCGCCGGGCGCAAAACGTAGCCATTGTTGGCTTCATTCTCCAGATCGCGGCGTTTGGCTCGCTGCTAGGACTTTCGATCTGGAAGCAGTCAGACGCGGCCGCCGCCGTTGCTCGGTTCCTGTTAATCGGCGTGCCGATCTGGTTTGTTCTGTTTCTCGTATTCAAGCAGATGAGACGCGTTGTAGCAGAGGCTCTCGAAACCGCGGAACTAAAGCGTGCTCAAGCCGAAAGCGCAAACGAAGCCCTCTTCGATCTGGATGATGAATCCCTCCTCATAGAGCAAAACCGTCTCCGCTGGCTAGTTAAATGGCTGCTTCCCGCGGCAACGGTCGTTGTCGCGCTTATTTTGCTGGGAAGCCATTTCATCGGCTGGAACTGGTCGCTCCAGGAGAGCTTCAGCAAGAGCGCCAGCGACCTCCTGCAAAAAACGCAGGATCCGACAATGGCGATGTGGATCATCGTCTTTGCGGGATTCCTTTGCTATCTGTACGCCCGATACGCCCTGGCCCTTTCCAGGATGCCGGAATGGCGACTGCTTCGCGCCGGTGCCATATGCATGGCAGGAAACGCATTTGCATGTCTGGGGTTAGCCGTCACGCTTATGGCTTCGGCTACGTTTTCGTGGGCGGAACCGGTATTCATTTACGCAGTTAGAATCGGGCTGATCGTCTTGGGCTTCGAGTTCATGATTCATTTTGTTCTTGATTTTTACAGGCCGCGAACTCCAGATGTTGTACAACGCCCCTCTTTTGAGAGTCGACTCCTGGGTTTGCTTGGTGAGCCGGGCGGAATCGCCAAGTCCATCGCAGATGCGATGAATTACCAGTTTGGGTTTGAGGTCAGTTCGACCTGGTTTTACCAACTCCTGCAAAGGTGGTTGTTTCCCATTGTGGTCTTCACTTTTGCCGTCGTGATCGCGCTAACCAGCGTTGTCATTATTGACGCGGACGAACAGGCTGTCATAGAGCGATTCGGTCGCATCGTTCGCTCGGATTCCAGCGTCTTAAAGCCAGGCCTACACTTGAAATGGCCATTCCCAATTGAAATCGTGTATCGCGCACCGGTAAGGCGAATCAGTGAATTGGTAATTGGTGAAGCCGAAGAGGAGGACGAGCACGATCATCACGCCGTTGTGTGGACAGAAGCACACGACTATGTCCCCGAGATGATGCTGCTTGTTGCGTCTCCCGTAGACGAAACAATGACACAGCGTCAAAACACGGCAACCCAGGACGGAAATGGTGCCGACAGCGTGGCGGTCAGTCTTATGATGGTTTCGGTACCCGTTGAGTATCGCATCAAGAATATGGAGCAATACCTCTATCGCTACCAGAACCCCGAAAAAGTACTAGAGGGTATCGCCTATCAGTATCTGTCCGATTACGCAGCGAGTGTCCCTCTCGACGAATTGATGGGACCGGGCCGGGAATCGGTCAATGCGGAGCTTTCGAGGCTTATCCAGGAGAAAATTGACGAACTTGAAGTAGGCATCGAACTCGTGTTTGTTGGCATTCGCGGAGCGCACCCGCCAGCCAAGAACAACGTTGCAGCATCGTTTCAGTCTGTCGTAGCGGCTCAAACGCTGATGGCTGCGACGATCAACACCGCTGACGGCCTGGCAAAAATGAAACTGATTTCGGCGACTGGCACCGAGTCGCGAGCCTTGGCATTGGACGCGGCGATTCGCGAAAAAAATGAGCTACGCTCCACACCCGATACAGACCCTGCGCAAATCCAAGCTCTGGAGGCACGCGTCCAGGACCTCCTCATGGGCAACGCGGCCGAAGGCATCGCCCCTGCGAGTGGAAACACAGCAGCAGTCATTGCCTTTGCGCGAGCCAGCGCAAGCCGATACATTGCCCAGGAGGTTGCGAAGGTCAGTGGGTTCAGCGCCAATGTTGCTGCCTATGTGGCGGCACCGGAATTGTTTATGCGTCGCAAAGGGCTTGAAGTATTCAAGGAAATTGGCCCAATCCGAAAGTATTTGATTGTGGGCGAGACTTCTGATGTAGTCATCGAATACAACACATCGGAAGAGGGTGCGCTCGACCGTGTGCTAGCAGACACGGTAGAAGCAGAATAATTATTGGTTGTTTTTCGACTCAGAGAATGAGTCGCGATTGGGCATAGCCTGCCTGAGTCAGGGAGTTAGAGAATAATGAAGAACCTAGGTACTATTGCAGCGGCCGGCTTCTTGGGCGTCGTGCTTATACTATATATGTGCACGTTTCAGGTTCGCTTTACGGAAGTTGCGATTCGGAAGACATGGGGCAAAGCAGATGCGGCTGCGATCACCGAGCCGGGGCTCCAATTCAAATGGCCTCGTCCGATCCAGGATGTCGTGGTCTACGACAAGCGAGTGCGGTCTCTTGAAGACCGGACGGAAGAAACCAGAACGGCGGATGGCAAGAATCTGCTACTTACCACATATACCCTCTGGCAAATCGCTGACCCAGCCAAGTTTCACACCAATTTCCCTGCAGGGGTCGATGATGGCGAAAAGAAACTTCGGACAACCATTGTGACTCACAAGCATGCGGTAGTTGGCAAACGTGAATTCACCGAGTTCGTTTCGACCAAGGCAGAAGAACGCAAGCTGCGCGAGATCGAAAAAGAGCTACAGGCTTCTGTCGCCAAGGATGCGATGGAAGAATATGGCATTGAAATCGTTGGATTCGGCATCAAGAAACTGGGGCTTCCAGAGTCCGTCACAACGGCTATTTTTGCCAGCATGAAGTCACATGAAGAGGCCAAGGCGGCTCGCTATACGGCTGAAGGTGAAGCTCGTGCGGCTGGCATCATGGCGGAAGCCAACGCCACTGAAGACCGCATCATGGCAGTAGCCAGAAAAAAAGCGGCCGAGATCGAAGCAGAAGCCCAACAGGTAGTCAGTAGTTATTACAAGGAGTTTGAGAAGTACCCCGAGCTCCGAATGTTCCTGGATCAACTGCGAACGATCGCCGAATCCCTAAGACAGCGCACCACCATCATTATTAATACTGAAGAGTCCCCATGGGATCTATTTAAGGAAGACATTCGACTTGCGATCCCCAAGAAGGACAAAAATATCGGATAAGGTAAGTTCAGCAAAGAACTCTTTGCAACAATAGAAGTACCACCGAACCGCTGGGAAAAACAGCTATGCATATGCATCACGATCACAATGAGCACCGCAATCTCAAGGTAGAGGAAGAGCCTCTCGACTCTGCGAACCAATCGCTAGCCGATGCACTCTTGTCAAGTTTTGGTATTCTCAAAGCGATCATGGTCATCTTGGTCATCTTGTATTTGGCATCTAATGTTCGAACGATTGGCGCAAGTGAACAAGCGCTGGTCCTTCGACTGGGGAAATTGCTTCCCGACGTTCATGACCCCGGCTTGGTATGGGCTTGGCCTTTCCCGATCGACGAAATCGTTCCGTTGCCGACCCAGAAAAGCAATGACACCATTGTGACAAGTCATTCGTTTCATCGCGCAAGAAAGGAAGCCAACCTCGCGCTGGCTTTTATCTCCCGGGGCGACTCGGATGGACTCGACCCCTCACTTGACGGGGCATTGCTGACCGCCGATGCGGGACTCGTACATCTAAAATGGAAAATCACCTATAAGATCGATGACGTCGGCGGCTATATATCAATGATCGCTGGCGACGACGTCGAATCGGCAGACGATTTGATCCGCATCCTTGTAGAAAATATTGGCATTCACGTTGCAGCAGAGCTAACCGCCGAAGAAGTAATCCGGACGCGATTGGACCATGTTCAGCGCGAAATGAAGAGTCGACTCAACGACAAACTTGCCGATCTGGGAGCTGGCGTAACCGTAAGTCTTGTCGAGGGATTCGAGCAGACACCCCCACTTCAGATTCGTGGGGCATTCGATGGAACACAACGTGCTGAAAACTCAAAGCGCGCGGTAATTCGTTCCGCTGAACAAGCGGAAACCAAGGTGCTCAACGAGGCTGCCGGTGCTGCGCACCAATCACTGGTGGACGCAATGAATCGATTGGATGCTGCCAAAGAATCCGGACAGAGCACGGTTGCTTTGGCGGCCGAGGTCGATCGAATATTGATGGAAGAGGTGGAAGGTGAGGCCGGTCGAATTATCAAAGACTCTGACACGCTAATGTCTGTTATCGTCGATCAGATGCAGAGTGACGTGGAATTGTATCGCACCCTCCTCCCGGAGTATGAGCGCAATCCAAACCTGCTGATCACCAGGCTTTGGGAATCGACTCGCCAATCCATCTTCGGCGAGGCGGGGGTAACCAAGATTGTCGTTCCTCCGGGAACACAGTTTCGCATCCAATTGGGACTGGACCCGGAAGAGGAACGGATTGAAGAAGAACGCCGGTTGCAGGAGCAGCAATTCGACCCCAGCAAACTTAGGCCTCAAAAATTGGTGCCAGTCGGGCCTGGATTGGGGTAAAAGCGCCGCGCTGTTTCGTAGCAATAAGTTGAGCTTGCTCTAAAATTAAGATTGAGTGCCTCATGGTGAAGCAGGATATTCCCGTTGTTCAAACCGTTGGTCTCTGCAAGAGTTTTAAGGACTTTTGGCGCAGGCCTCGCGTCGAAGCGGTCAAGGACCTGAACCTTGAAATTCAGCCTGGTGAGGTGTTCGGCCTCCTCGGGCCGAACGGTTCCGGCAAGACCACAACGATTAAGATGTTGCTCGGACTGCTTTATCCGACTCGGGGTCGCATCTCGCTTTTCGGCAGGTCGCCGTCCGATGTCGCCGTCAAGGCACGCATAGGATTCCTACCTGAAGAATCCTATTTGTATCGTTTTCTCGTCGCCCACGAAACACTGGATTATTTCGGTTCATTGTTTCGATTGCCACGCCGAATTCGCAAGGACCGAACTGAAAAGCTACTCGACATGGTAGGTCTTCGTCATGAAGCGAAAAGGCCTATTGGCGAGTACAGCAAGGGCATGGCTCGTCGCATCGGGCTTGCTCAAGCACTGATCAATGATCCCGAGTTTCTCATTCTCGATGAACCAACCTCCGGCCTTGACCCCGTCGGTGCAAGACAGATTAAAGATGTCATTCGCGAGCTAGGCCGCAAGGGCAAGACGATTTTACTCTCCAGTCACGTTCTTTCTGATGTGGAAGACGTTTGCGACCGCGTAACGATTCTATACGGCGGACAGCAGCGGGCAGCAGGCGACATTTCTGAATTGCTGCGCAATCGCGACGTCACACAATTCACGACACCAGCTTTGTCAACGGAGACCATTGAGCAACTGGGGCAATTGGTCCGGAAGCTGGAAAAAAAAGACATCCTGGAGGTCTCAAATCCTCGAACGAAACTGGAGGATTACTTCCTTCAAATCGTAGAAGAAGCTCAACGTGCGAACATTCGTACGTCCGGAGCAAGGGCCAGCGGCGAAATGCCTGAGTTCTTAAAAGTTGCCGCCGACTCTACGACGGATACGGTAATCGACACCTTGATCGAAGCCACGACTATACCGGCAACCGAAGAAACGAAACAACCGTCACCTGTTGAGGAGCCTGTCGATCGGACACGAGAAATTGTAGAGTCCTTGCTCAAACAAAGCGCGGACGACACGGCTAATTCCGAAGATGAAATGGCAAATCCCATCACATCGAGCGACACCAATGTGAATACGGATGAAGGCCTCCCTAAGACATCCCATCGTGCAGATAGTGCGGTAATTGATGAGTTGCTCGGCCCATCAGCAAACGACAACCGGCCAAGTGACGGGGATAAGCCATGACGTGCATTTGGGCCGTCGCGCGACAGATGATCGCCGAAGGCATCCGGATGAAGATTGCATTCGTCTTCCTGGTGCTCATCGGCGTGGTTCTTGTCGGCCTTCCCTTCTCCATCGAAGGTGACGGATCGGTGGCAGGAGCGGTGCAGAGTTTTATTTCCTATTCGCTCCTGGCTTCCGGTTTTTTCCTGAGCTTGCTAACAATATTCATGTCGCGGTCGCTCTCAGATGATTTTGTCAATCAAAATCTGTTCCTGATCGTTTCAAAGCCTATACCTCGCTGGCAGTTTATTTTAGGCAAATGGGCTGGCATGACGCTTTTGAATCTGGCGTTTCTTTCATTTGCGGGCTTGAGTGTTTACGGAATGGTTCGTTACATTCAGAGTAGCCATCCGACTGCCGCAAACGAGCGCGATGCGAGAGAATTGCATGAAGAAGTGCTCACGGCTCGTCACGCACGAAAATATATTGAGCCTGATCTTACGGCGCTCGTGGAGCAAGAATTCGAGAAAAACCTCGAACTCGGCATTTATGCAAATCGCCCGGATTTCGATCCCGAGGCTATGAAGCTGTCGATTTTTCGCAAGTACGACGCTCGGTGGCGACTGGTCCCTCCTCGCGACTCGCGCGTTTTCAATTTCGACAGCGTGCTGTGCAATCGATCGAAGGATGAAACAATTCAATTGCGATACAAGGCAGAGGTAACGGGCTATGCGCCGGATGAAGTCTTCCGCGCCGTATTTCGTTTCGGCGATCCCCTCAAAGGAACACCTTTGTACGATGTTCCCGTTCGCCACACCATTCGCCGTTATCACCTGGTTCGTGCGCCCGCTGATTGCGTAGCAGAAGACCATACGCTGAAGGTAACGTTCTTCAATGAGAACCCCTTTGCAGAAGAAAAACAGGCGCACAATCTACTGGAAATCCGTAAAGGTGACGACGTAGAAGTTCTGTTCGCAGTGGGAGCTTTTGGATGGAACCTGGTTCGGATGCTTGTTCTAATGATGTGTAAGCTTATGTTCCTGGCTGCGGTGTCGATTCTTTCCGCGACCGTTTTTTCATTCCCTGTCGCGTGCCTGACAACGTTTACGATTTATGTCCTGGCGTCTGTACGACGATTTCTCGAAGAATCGTTTGACTTTCTATTAGGCTCGGACGTCAAGCTCTTCGATTCTCTCAGGGATTTTCTTCTTCAAGCTACGGCACAAGTTTACGCAATGCTGCAGTGGTTGTTGCCTGATTTCGGACGTTTCGACGCGCTTGAAACGCTTGTAAACGGTCGTAATGTCGGCCTGGTGTGGGTACTTCAAGGCGTAGCCGATTTGGTCATACTGAAGACAGTCGTCGTTCTTGGATTGGCGATTCTGTTGTTTTATCGTCGCGAGGTCGCCGAGACGTCATTTTAGCGGTTCAGGCTTTGCCTGATCGAAAAACTTTGCCATGACAGAGTTTATTACTCAGCAACTACCCGAACACTTGCAAGTACGACGCCGGGCAGAACGCCGTGAGGTGATCGTTCAGCTTGGCGCCGTGCTGCTCGCGGTCGGGTGTTTCGTTTGCGCGGGGATGCTTGTACTTCCGATCAACGCCATCCGGCAGGAGAAGCAACTCGTCATCGACTCGGATTCGATAGCGGGCCTGCCACCCGACCTTGCCTTGCTCGGAAAGCTGGGAACCTTTCGAGCGCTCGCGATTGATTGGGCGTCAATTCGAGCAGATCGCCTCAAAGAACAAGGGAAAATGTACGAAGCTTACGAGCTGCACAACACGATCTGCATGCTCGCGCCGCGCTTTCCGAAAGTTTGGGCCAACGCTTCCTGGAACATGGCTTACAACATTTCCGTCACACAATTTTCACCCGAAGAGCGATGGAAGTGGGTTTCCAACGGCTTGAAACTGCTCCGCGACAAGGGACTCAAATACAACCCAAAGTCCATCACGTTGTACCGTGAACTTGCGTGGACCTATTACCACAAGGTCGGCGACATTCTGGATGATGAACATCGTAACTACAAACGCGCTCTGGCTGTTGAACTGGAGCGGGTCCTCGGGCCGCCACCGATTACCGTCGAAGACGAAGAATATTTTGCATGGTTTAAGGAAATCGTCGATGCGCCAAGAGACCTGGCAAAACTTGTTCGCGAGGATACTGAAATTGCAGCGTTCATTCTGCATCTTCGGGACGTTCGCTTGACACCCGACCTCTCCTTTCTCGAGGCCGTTGCGAGACACGAAAGACCGGGCGTGCAGGTTTTCGAGTTATTGGAGGACACAACTGCGATTGATCGATTGGTGGTCAAGCAGATTGAGCTGTTGAAGGACCCCAATTGGGAAAACCCCAGACGTCGTTTGATTGCTGCGGTTCGGTCCAGCGTTTTGCGCGACGAAATGAAATTTGATCTGGATTGGCTATTCGATTTGATGGTGAACCAATTTGGCCCTTTAGACCTTCGTAACCCATTTACGCACACCCTTTATTGGGCGAGTTGGGGCGACAAGGTTTGCCGAGATCATGAGAATAACGATCGCACCGACGCGATCAACACCGCTCGCATCGTCCTTTTCGCACTCAACAGTATTGTTGTTCGAGGGAAAACAATCCTCTGGCCCGATTTCGACGTCCCTTTCAATTCGTACATTGACTTTACACCAGACACACGGTTGATCCCATATCTGTATAACTCCTACATGAGGCTCGGCAAGGAACACACAAGTGAAGACCCACGTTATATCGAGGGAACACCTGGGCCTATTTTCTTCAACGGTTTCGTAAGCAACATGGAAAATTGGGTCCAGCTTCTTTACCTTGACGGCGGCGAGCGGAATTTGAAGCTCGCGGAGAACTACTACGCCTGGCTCCGAAAGTACAATCCTCACCCCGACGGTTCAACGCAAGAACGCTATACCCAAACATTGCAGCAATTCGTAATGGGTGATTTGCTTAATCAATTGCACACCAACCGAGCCGCTACGGGGCTGATAGGCACCTTCATTCACAAGGCACTTAAACAAATCGGATTGGGGCTGAAAAAGCAAGGACTCGCGTCCATTCGACATGCGAAGCTGGCCCATGAGTATTGGTTGAAAGATGCGGGCGTTCAGATCAATGACCGCATGCGTTTACAGCCTTTGGAAATCATGATGAGAGACCAGGTCGAAGAGTTCATGCAGATTCCCGAACTATCTCCGGTCTTCAAAGTTCGACTCTGGAAGGGACTGCCTCTCCAGCAGAGACAGATGATCTACGACAGGCTTCAACCCTATTTCGCCGAATTGTGCAAGGCCCAATCACCCCCTTGGAAGCTCAAGCTGGCGTTCGGCGAACCTCCGGGAATGGAGGAGTTTCGCAAACGTAAATTGAAAACAATCGGAAAATCGCATCGGGAAAACGTCGAAGAAGGCACCCGATACAAACCCTAGCAGCCTACAGCTTGATTGCTGGGTGCGTTGCACTTGCAAACAGGGCAGATCGACGAATCAGTCTCATTTTTCTAAGTGATTTGATTGTAAGTGGCTATTTTCGGCTCTTCGCGGCTCGTGCCAGAACGGTTAAACGTTCGCAGATAAATTCGCGAAACGTCTTCTTGTTCAGATTGTGAAG
Source organism: Phycisphaerae bacterium (assembly GCA_029260035.1). Classification (GTDB taxonomy): domain Bacteria; phylum Planctomycetota; class Phycisphaerae; order UBA1845; family UBA1845; genus OFTM303. The sequence continues at coordinate 7,505 of JAJDEA010000225.1, read as the reverse complement.
CCTAAGCATTGGCGCACTAACCAGATCACCACGAATGTCAGGCGTGTGTCGCGTTTCATGGAACGCAATCGCTTCCGTCGTCACAGTCCCCATCAAGTTTGCGCGATATTCGCCCAACCCAAATTCAAATCGGATCTCTCTACCACCTTCTAAGAAATTGGATACGTCCATTTCCATTGTGATGCCGTAACTCGAATACTTCTCCATGAGGGCTACGAATTCGCCAATGAACTCCGTCATCATCATTTCGCGAAGTTTTTGGATCTTGTCCGTCTGGGCAGATGCTCCTGTTGTCGCCTGCGCATCAATGCCTCGTGGGTTCTCCAGCGAACTCACCAAGCTGTCGAGCGTGGACTCTTGTGTTGCATCGGGAGGTAGAGGAGGGATCGCATTGTCGCTGAGTTCGTATTTTTCCATGAGTATCGATCGGCAGGCCCGCCAAACTCCTCTGACAGTGCTTCGATCCCGAAAACAAGCGCACGGAGCTGCCGAGACACTGATCACCAGATCGCCGGTTGATTCCGTAACAGGTACTATTGGTTTCGGAAAGACGCTTGACGGGCTTGAGACAGTGCCCGTAGGACAGAACGATGAGATGTCGCAAACCGGAATGGAGCGTGTTATCGAGAAGAGCCATGCCTAACAACACGGACTTGGAGATGATCTTGATCTCGGTTTGTGGTAAGGAACTGCTGCCGGAAGCAGCAATTGACTCCATTTGTGTTCGATCAGGGGTCATTCCTTCGCTAATTGCAGCTCCACCCTGCTAAAGCAGCCCCCGGGAACGTCCGAAAACTCACTAGATGGTGTACGAGTGGTTTGCGCAAATTGAAACGGAATCATTGACGCAAGAGCGCAAATGTGAGCGCCTTATCAAGGCCACCACGACTGTAGCGTCCGAAAACAATCATCTCCTGCGATTGCAGGCGATCGGCTGTCAAGGATAAACGTTAGAGGTTTTCGCACAACACCATCAATGAGACACTAACGAGGCACAAGGTCGTGCATCGTAAGACGTGAGGCTAGTCCCACGTCAGCCGTCAAGGATGACGCAATGACTCGCATCAATACAAATGTTGCCGCACTGCGCGCAATCAACCGACTAAGGCCCAACGTCAATGACCTGGATGTTCGGCTTGAGCGACTCAGCACAGGCCTGCGTATCAATCGAGGACGCGACGATCCCGCAGGTCTCATCGTATCTGAGCTGTTGCGATCTGAGATCAGATCTACAGAGCAAGCGATATCCAACTCCACGCGCGCATCCAACGTCATCTCGACCGCCGAATCTGCGCTGAATGAAGTCTCTACCCTTTTGCTCGACCTTCAAGGGTTGGTCGTATCTTCAGCCAACCAGGCTGGCTTAACGGACAGCGAGGTCAAGGCGAATCAACTCGCCATTGACTCCATCCTTGATAGCGTCGATCGCATTGGCAATACAACACAGTTCGCCGGAAAACGCTTGCTTGATGGAAGCCAGGATTATTTACTCTCATCCATTCCATCTACAGCCCTAGACTCCATATCCGTTTTTTCGGCTCGTCTGTCTCCCAACACGACGAGAGACGTTACCGTGCAGGTTACGCAATCAGCACGAACTGCTCAATTGTCTTTTCTCGGAGCGAATTCCGGTGGCACGTCTACGACATCAGCAACCACCATCGAAATCAAGGGGACGCTTGGCGTAAAGCTTCTTAGCTTCGCGTCCGGCACTTCGCTTGCACAGGTGCGTAATGCGATCAACAACCAATCCAACGCAACGGGAGTTTCCGCAATCGTATCGGCGCCGTCTGCCGGCACAGCCGCCAGCGCCATTCTACTTAACAGCACAACCGTCGGATCCGACGCATTCGTTTCTGTAGAGCCTTTCGCCGGCAACTTCGTCTCCAGTTCTGCTGGCAGCTCCGCTTCACGCGCAATCGGAGTCGACACGGGCGTCATTATTAATGGCCAAACGGCTGCTGTTTCCGGGCTTCGCGCGGACGTGCGAGCAGGCGGAATCGACGCACGCATCTATCTCGCGCAAAGTTTCGCACAAACGCTGTCTTCAGCGTCTTTCAGCCTTGCCGGCGGTGGCAGCATTTTTCAATTAGCGCCCGACGTAAACCCCAATGGCCAACTTTTCGCCGGATTTGGACGTGTCGCGAGCACGACGCTTGGAAACTCCGTGTCCGGTCTACTTTACACCTTGCGATCCGGAGCCGGAAATGACCTTTCAAGCAAAAACTTCCAAACGGCACAAGGCATTATTAACGAAGCCATCGATCAAGTTTCATCTCAACGGGGGAGGCTTGGCACTCTCCAGCGAAACCACATTGAACCTAACATCAACGCACAAAGTGTCGCTGTGGAAAACGTGACCGCTTCGGAATCGGTGATCCGGGATGCAGATATGGCTGTTGAGATTTCGGCGCTAACGCGTGCGCAGATTCTCGTACAGAGTACTCAAAACGTATTGCAAATTGCGAACTCCGTACCAAACCTCGTTTTATCTTTGCTATCGTAACTTAGAAATCTTTGGCAAAGTCGAGCGCATAAAAAAACCCCAAAAACCCGTCGCAGCATGTTGCCGAACAAGATTTTAGGGTATGCGGCTGAGAGGACTCGAACCTCCACGACCATTAGGCCACTAGATCCTAAATCTAGCGCGTCTGCCAATTCCGCCACAGCCGCTCAACGCAATGGCCGAGCCATTCACGATTGCTACTATGATCGGTATGTTATGTTGAGAAATGTGTTTGTAAACTGCGGCATGTTTCGTCCCGGATTTCCCAGATGAAGCGTTCCGTTTGACTGAGAAGGGAAGCACGCTGTTGTCGGATTGTCGCCAGGGCAAGAACAAGCAGCACGCAGTGTTGGCCATGTTGCGACAGAGTGTCTACGGACGGCTGGCCGCGCATGAGGATGTCAATGACGCGAAGCGTTTGCGAGTTGATCCTGCCAAGCGTCTCGGCGCGGACATAGGTCAGATCGGGAGTTCAAACGCAGGGATTGTTGCCAGAATCTCCGCATAGACATGGATCGGGAGCAAAGATCCGCTAGAATAGCGACCTTGGAGGCGGCAAATGGGGAATACCGGTGTATCGGAATCCGACACATGGTACCATTGGGCGCAAGTGTCGGGGCTTCGATATTAACAACTCCGACGACCCATTTTTGAGTTGAGCGCAAAACGAATTTGAAAGGAAAGAATATGAGAGGTGTTATCGGTCTGGCCTTGTTCGTAAGCATTGGAGGCTCCGTTCTATGGGTCACGCTCCAGAAGAAGATGATGGCCGATCCCGGTCGATTGCTGGCGGTCGCAATCGGCAACACGCAGGGGGATGACATGCAGCTTCAGATCGGCGTGGGACCGCGTACGATCGCGACCGATCCGCCGGAGATGCAAAATGGCAAGGCGCAGACGTGGCCCGAGTGGTCGAAGGCTCATTATCAGCTGTACGACGCGGCAAATCAGCGTATCGATCTGAGACGCATGGGTACGAGCGCACTAATGCTCAACAAGGTAGCGGCCGGAGCGCCGGAGTTCGTTCTCTGGACCAATGTCAAAAAGGGAGAAACCTATTATTGCGACTTTGTGCCGGTCGTGGCTAAGGGTACGAAGTACCGTTATACGTTCGAGGTCCCGGACGAGCCCGTTGACGTTGGGCGCAGGAATTTTGTCTTGGTTGAAGAGGATGAAGGCTAATGCCCTTCTCGGAATGAGATGTCTCTAGGGCTTGTGGATGCCGTTGGCACGCGGGTCACTAAGACGCTAGAGCTACTCAACCGCGCGTCGGAGCGTCGCGATCCGCGTAGGCCGGGCTATTGCCCGCCGACCGTGCGCGTTCCTGCTACCGTAGCATAGGTCATGGCGAGGATAATGTGCGTTCGTAGTATTTCTGCAAACCGAATAGAGGCCCTATTGATTTTGCCCTGTCGCCGGTTTCAATATCTACAGCCCAAATTCGAGAATCGCCAACTACTCTCCTAGCAACCCAGCTGATTGTAGAAAACCGGTATACGCGCTACCGACTTCGTGCATCGTATCGCCACCGAATTTCTGGAGAAACGCGCGGGCAACTTCAAAGGCCACCACGTTTTCCGCAACAACGCTGGCTGCCGGAACAGCACACACATCGCTCCGTTCGTAATCCGACCGCTCCGGTTTTCGGGTCAATAGATTGACACTATCCAAACCCTGTAAGAGCGTACTGATCGGCTTCATCGCGGCCCGCAACACAATCCGCTGGCCATTCGTCATGCCACCTTCCACACCCCCCGCCCGATTGGATCTCCGTACGAAACCCAAACTAGGCGAGTCGAGGCGAGTTGGGTCATGGTCGATTTCGTCGTGAACGTCGCTACCCCGTCTGTTCGCGACTCCGAAGCCAAGCCCGATTTCGACACCCTTGAACGCCTGAATCGAACCGACCGCTTGCATAAGCTTGCCGTCGAGCTTGTCCTGCCAACGCATACAGCTTCCAAGGCCGGGCGGAACACCCTCAACCTGAACTTCAACCACGCCGCCAACCGTGTCCTTATCCACCTTCGCCTGTTTAATTTCGGCAATCATTCGCTCCGCGGCAGCCGGGTGCGGACAATAGGCTTCGTTGCCGTCCCGCAATTCACGAAGCACCGCGAATGATTCCTCGTTTGAGAATTCCGCCTTCTGATTCCCGATGCTCGAAACATAGCCGACTACATCAATCCCGAACTTGAGCAACAAACATTTCGCAAGTGCCCCAGCCGCTACACGCCCCGCCGTCTCCCGAGCCGATGCCCTCTCGAGCGTAGTGCGACAATCGGTCGTCAGCCATTTCAAACTACCAGCGAGGTCAGCATGTCCGGGCCTCGGACGATTCACCGGCGGCGCTTCGTCGATACGAAAGTCGCGATTCTCAATCTGCATTACAAGCGGAGACCCAATAGTCACCCCCTTGCGAACGCCGGAGAGGATCGACGCGGAGTCCCGCTCGATCTTCATTCGCCCACCACGGCCGTACCCCCCCTGCCTGCGCGCCAGCTCCCCGTTGATCAAGTCGAGATCGACGTCAAGCCCCGCTGGCAACCCTTCGATAAGGGCGATCACAGCTTTCCCGTGCGACTCGCCTGCTGTTCGATAGTCAAGAACTGTCATAACACCTACATGGTACGCGCAAATCGCCGGTCGCAACAGGCTCTCGTCCGGTCAAGCAGCGACACGATCACACAACGATTGATGCACGAGAGATGAGCTGACCCAGCAAGTTCGTACGCCCACCTTGCCGACAGCCTCTGCTTGCGTAGACTTTCCAGCTATGGGTGCTTGCTCGCGGGAATTCCAGATCGAATCACAAGGCAACAATGATGTCTTGAACATCACCGAAAACGTCGCGCGATGCGTCGCCGATACGGAGTTGACCTGCGCGGTCGCGACGGTCTTCGTCATCGGCTCTACCGCCGCCATCACGACGACGGAATACGAGCCGGGATTGGCCGACCATGATTTGCGGGCCGCCTTCGAGGGAATCGCACCAGAACACGGTCGATATCGCCACGAAGAAACCTGGCATGATGACAACGGCCATTCACACGTTCGAGCGACGCTGGTCGGCCCGAGCCTATCCATACTCGTCGTAGGCGGCGACCTACAGCTTGGCACCTGGCAACAGATCATCCTGATCGACTTCGACACCAGACCCCGAAGCCGTCGAGTTCTTGTGCAAGTCATTGGCGATTAGCCGCGCAAGAATACCCCAGATATTCGCAAGGAATAAGATTCGCCTCATCCGCCCGCCAACCCAAGATTGTCGTGACAGGAACAGGCGGTTTCCCTTTCGTCGTGCCAAAATAATTGCATATTCTGGTAATGCCCCAAAGCCGATTCTACCGGAATATTAAGCCGACGAACGATAGAATAGAAAGTACATTGCCGGCATCGGGCTGACGTATCCCATCATTCCTGCTATAATGCTAGGAGTTGGCACGCGTGATCGTCCGGAAATTGGAAATTCAACGGGCGAGGTAGTGACGTTCTGTTGAAGCGGAATTTCTGGATTGGTGGATACGAATGGGCAAAATCAAATGGAAGCTCGCTAGTGGCAAATCCTGGCGAATGAAGCTGGAGCAGGATCATCCGAATCACGGTAAGATCGTGCCCATACCACCAGCTATGCAGAAGCGTCTTGGCAAAGGAACGATGCTTATTCCTCAGCCGCGAAAAGTGGACACCCTGATGCGGAAAGTTCGCAAAGGCAAGCTGGCTACCGGCTCGTGGATACGGGATCGACTGGCCGAGGAAGCTGGCGTGACTGCCTCATGCGCCATGACAACAGGTATCTTCATCAATATTGCGGCCAACGCAGCGGAGGAGGATCGCGCTGCGGGGAAAAAACGCATCACACCCTATTGGCGTACGATCAAGAATGACGGAAAACTCAACGACAAATATCCCGGCGGAGTCAAAGCTCAGGCAGCAAAGCTCCGAGAGGAGGGATTCACCATTCAGGCGGGCAAAGGCAAACAGCCGCCACGCGTGAAAAACTACGAACAGTTCCTCATGAGCGCGTAACATGCGTACCAAAGCACGGCCGATACCGCCACGAGGAAACCTGGCACGATGACAACGGCCATTCACACGTTCGAGCGACGCTAGAGCAAGCTCTATTCTACTGTGGCGTTCTGTTGCACTTTACACTCGCGTAATAGAGCAATTCGCCGCTACACTTGACTGTTCGCTGCTATAGTCGGCCCGAGCCTATCCATACCCGTCGTAGGCGGCGACCTGCAGCTTGGCACCTGGCAACAGATCATCCTGATCGACTTCGACACCGGACCCCGAAGCCGTCGAGTTCTTGTTCAAGTCATCGGCGAATAGACGCACAAATGCCTCTTGGCACCCTGAAATAGAGCATTGAATCGGACACGCCCAGGGCACTTGAAGCCGGGACAAGTGGGCGTTACCATTATCGATCAGTCCATCCGCGATTGTGCAAAGTGTTGGAGTGCCCTGCCATGAAAAAAATGACCCGCAAAAACTCATTCGTCTTCTCGTTTCTGGTTGCGATTGCCGCCAATAACGGCTCCATCATGGCCCAGCAATATACGGTCATCGACCTCGGCCTGCCTGAGTACAACTCTGCCAGTGCGATAAACGAGTTGGGTCAGATAGTTGGCAGGACGACATCAGAGAATGAGGGCGGGACGTTTCGCTGGGAAGATGGCGTTGTAACCGAATTGGCTTTTTCACAAGCGAATTGGTTTGATATCGAAGAGGCCACTGACATTAACGATGATGGTGTCGTAGTGGGCACGGTAGTATCCCATAGCCAAAACGTCCTGGCCATGCGGTGGGAAGATGGTCACTTGAATAGCCTTGGCACACTCGGAACTCCTGGAAATCTCGATTTGGCTTATGACTTTCGAGGATCGAGAGCATACGGTATCAACAACGCTGGCCAAATCGTAGGAAGGTCGACCGATTCACCATTTCGAGAGCGTGCTTTCATTTGGGATAACGGCGTTATGATCAATATTGATGTACT
>JAJDEA010000224.1 GCA_029260035.1 Phycisphaerae bacterium | reverse complement strand
CTTCGGTTTAAGTAATTCTCACTGTTCACTAGCAGTGGCCCACGACTTCAACTTTGCCCAACCCATCAAATCATCCATGACACAGCACTAGGTCACTCTACCTATCAGATAAGTTAGGTACGCGGAGCGAAATGTCCCGCGTTATTGAAGCTCTCTATGGGGAGAATGCGCAAACCCTATAAGAGCAGTGACGGCCTGTTCTCCTGCTTGGTTGGATTGGAGAGGCCCACCCATCCGTACTTTTTTACAACTAACGACATTATATCAAAATGCCCATAATTTTGAAGTCGTTTGCCGTTAAAACCACCCGGTGTGACTAGCTTTGGTCACGCGCGCAAGATCCGGACCCGTTGGACCTTCACTTGTACGTTCTTAATCGTGGTTTTCTCCCCTGAATGACCTACATTAGAGGACTGTAATAACTCTTGGCATCGAAGTGGAGTGTTCGAGTTTTTCTCCGAACAAAGAGCAAGCCCATCTTGATGCACTTGTTTTCGGCATGTTTAGCGCGCGATGGATCGACAAATCGTGTTTTGGATTTGCTTGTACGGCGTACTTGGGCCTCGGTATCCATTGAAGAGAATTGCGAAAGCATACATCCGACCCGTTGACGATTTGGTAATGCCCGTCAAAGCACTGACGCCTCGCATGGTTCCGGTTTTCGCAAAAACTGCGCCACGGATATCCTTCAAGCGATTCCGAAGCGAGCCGTCGATGCCGGGTGTCGCTAGACTGTCTCGAAACATGGACGCCCCAGGTAATGATTGAGTCCAGGCGATTGTTTGGCAAAACTGACGGGCGGTGCCTCGATTGCGGCGACTGAGTCCCGACCCATCTGAAATTACCAGGCCCGTTTGATCGATGCCAGCCTCCTTCAACGTTTTTTCAATTGCTAATCGCCCGGAATTCCAGGTGCCTTGAGGCGTGTCGCGCCCACGGCGTTTCGACCATTCGTAGCCAACGCGCTTAAAAAGGCACTCGGCGAAGAGATTCTGGCTGTTCCTGCCGGTTCGTCGAAGTACATTTTCTAGTGTGGTTTGGTGTGTTGCAAGGACCCAGAGCGCGGGCGGTAGCACACCGCTTCGACTGCGGATGCGCTCTCGCCGTATACGACCGTTCACCGAGATACCTTTTTTTCGTAGAACCTGCCGTAGCGTGTCCGCCGTGAGCAGCCCCGGATCGGGAAACGCTACCGCTCCGAAACGCCAGGGCTTTGCACATTTGCCCGTAATCTTGTAGTTGAAGGTTCCCGCAGTGTGATGAAGAATCGGTTTACCATTGCCACCCGACCGACACCGGTTGACGATTTCTGCAAGTTTGTTTTCAGGCTGAATCGAGACGCGAACGGGAGCACCCAGCGAGCCACCCGGCGACACGGTGATGTCCAGGCAATTGCCGTTGACGTTGAGTCCACCTACCGGCGCCGCGAACCATTTTCCCAGGTCGTTCGGTTCCCAATCAGGGTGCGTTCGTTCATTATCAAAAATGGTTTCATCAATAATAAGGTCGCCACGAATGTTGGTTAGGCCGTTGAGAATAAGGAGGTCAGCCCATGCATCGAATGGTGCGTAGATTGATTTTTTTTCGACGGCTGCCAGCTTCTCGTCGCCCATCCCCGGGTCGCCATCGCCAATTAAGTATAGATGTTCGCCGTCCGTTGCCAGCGCGGTCGAAAAAGAGAAGTCAGGCCCTAGTACGGCAAGGGAAGCAGCCATCGTAAATACCTTGGCGGCGCTTGCAGGGACCATCGCCCTGTCCGCATTATGCGAAAAAACCGTTGCACCGGAGGCGATGTCGATGACGCACACGCTGGCCATCGCTTGTTCGTGAGGCATAGCGCGTAGCGCTTTGGATATACTCTGTTTGATACTCTCTTGCGCTCGAACATTCGTTGCGGCAATTGTTAGGAAGCCAAGTGCTATCCAGAATGAAATAGCCAAGAGATGCAGGCGGTGCGCTCGGAGAGTCTTGGTCAAATGTCCGACTTGCTTTCTCATTCCTCGAATAGTATGGATGCGAAGCAGTATCGCAAGCAGAAACGCTGACGTGTGCATCAATCGACACGTTGTGCGGCCCTAACTATACTGTTACGCAAAGCGGTTTATATGTCAGTCTTCTTTTGAAATACTCACCCCCATGGCTAACAATCTGGCTCCAACCCTCACAGACTCTCCGGCATCGCCGGACAGAGATTCCTGCAATGTCGCCTCTCATTTGCCTCGAATGGCCGCGCTTGTTCCGGATAAGCCCGCAGTGATTGTGAATCGTTCGCGAGATCGCGCAGGACGAGCAACGTATGCATCGCTGACCTTCGCTGAACTTGAAGCGTTGTCCAACAAAATTGCCAACGGCCTAAGTCATGCGGGAATCGAGCGAGGTATGCGCGTATTGGTCATGGTCAAGCCTGGGTTCGATTTCATCGGGCTTACGTTTGCGCTTTTTAAGATGGGCGTAGTGCCGGTCATGATTGATCCTGGTATGGGAGTCCGACGCTTGCTCGATTGCGTTCGAGGTGTGGACCTGCACGGGTTTATTGGGATCCCTCTGGCTCACGTTCTGCGCATCTTGCATCGAGAACCGTTTCGTACGGTACAGCATTTTGTGACAGTAGGAAGGCGTTGGATTTGGGGAGGCTATTCACTGAGCCAATTGACCCGGAACGCCGACACCGAATTTGAAATGGTTGAAACACGCTCAGACGAAGACGCAGCGATACTTTTTACATCGGGCAGCACCGGGCCTGCGAAGGGGGTGGTTTACGAGCATGGCATGTTTGACGCCCAGGTGCGCATGATTCAATCGCATTATGGAATCGAGCCTGGCGAAGTCGATTTGCCCGCGTTTCCTCTCTTTGCATTGTTCAGCACAGCCATGGGTATGTCGTGCGTGATTCCTGATATGAATCCGTCGCACCCCGCCCGTGTCGATCCCGCCAAGCTTGTGGAGGCCATCCGCGACCATCAGGTAACAAGCACATTCGGCTCGCCAGCGATTTGGAAGCGAGTCGCCTCGTATTGCATCAAGCACAAAATCGAGCTTCCTTCCTTGCGACGTGTGTTGATCGCTGGGGCGCCGGTTCCCGGACCCGTCATCGAAGGGTTACATCAAGCCTTGTCGCCCACTGCTGACGTGCATACGCCCTACGGTGCGACCGAGTCGCTGCCTGTTGCTTCCATCTCGGGACGAGAGGTCTTGTCACAAACTATCGACAAAACCCGGCATGGCGGCGGGACATGCGTAGGCAAACCGCTAGCTGGTGCGATGGTGCGAGTAATTAAAATCACGGACGCAGCGATAGAAAACTGGTCGGATGACCTTTGCGTTCCGCACGGCGAAATCGGGGAAATTTGCGTGCAAGGCGCATTCGTGACCAAACAGTACTACGGGCAGGACGAAGCGACCAAGCTCTCCAAGATTGCCGACGGGTCAGCAATCTGGCACCGAATCGGCGATGTGGGATACCAGGACGAAAAGGGTAGGCTTTGGTTTTGTGGTCGAAAATCCCATCGCGTAGATATGGGCAGCCGTATGCTGTTCGCCGATCAATGTGAAGCAGTATTCAATGAGCATAATCGTGTCTCGCGGACGGCACTCGTAGGTGTCGGGCATCGAGGCAGGCAATCGCCCGTTCTTATCGTTGAATTTGAAGCGGGGCGGGTTCCGAGCGGGAGTGACTTGCAGAAAATCTTTGGCGAGCTGAAAGCTATAGGCCGGGAAAATGAATTAACACGGGAAATCACCGTTTTTCTGCAGCACCCATCCCTTCCGGTAGATGTCAGACACAACGCCAAAATCAATCGAGAAGAATTAACCGAGTGGGCCAAGGCCAAATTGCGCGATCGAACCCGTTCCTCGCACGAAGGTGCGTCATGATGAAAGCATTGGTCACGGGTGGCGGCGGGTTTCTTGGAACACGAATTGTTGGGCTTCTACAAGCACGAGGTGATGAAGTCACTGCGTTGGGGAGAAATCGCTATCCACATCACGAACGATCGCAGATCAGGACGATCAAGGCTGATCTGAGAGATGGAGCAGCCGTCCACAAAGCCTGCCAAGGCATGGACATCGTATACCACGTCGGAGCGCTCGCAGGTGTTTGGGGGAAGCGCAGGGATTATTTCGGCACCAACGTGGAAGGTACGCGTAACGTCATTCGTGCATGCCAGGATGCCGGCGTTCCGAAGATTGTGTACACGAGTACGCCCAGCGTGGTTTTCGGTAAGGACGAGCTTTGCGGCGTTGACGAATCCCAACCCTATCCAAATCGCTTCTTGACGAATTATGCCGCTAGTAAGGCACAAGCGGAACGCGATATCCTCGCCGCCAATTGCCAATCGCTGGCAACGGTTTCCCTTAGACCTCATTTGATCTGGGGGCCTGGCGATACGCAACTCATTCCGCGCGTTATCATACGAGCAAAGGCGAGGCGATTGATTCGCGTGGGTGATGGGGAAAATCTGGTAGACATTACATATATCGACAATGCCGCTGATGCGCATTTATGTGCGGGTGACGCGTTGGGTTTCGGATCAGCGTGCTCGGGCAAAGCTTACTTTATCAGTCAGGGTGAGCCAGTTTCTCTTTGGTCCTGGCTGGCCGAGTTGCTCGATGGGTTGAAATTGCCAAGAGTCGAACGGTCGGCTTCGACCTCAACGGCTTATCGAATTGGAGCGGCAATGGAAATGGTTTATCGCATCTTTCGTCTTCAGGGTGAGCCTCCCATGACCCGCTTCGTAGCCCTCCAGCTTGGAAAAGCCCATTATTTTGACATCACGGCTGCACAGCGCGACCTTGGTTATCAGCCAAGCGTTTCCACAAAGGAGGGCTTGACCAGGCTTGTGAAATCTTTGTGCGATGAGGGGCCGGATTCTCTTGAAGCAGCATGATGGGGAGCCGTTGCTTCGCCTCGATTGCATAACGGGCGGGGCAGATGTGTTCCGTTTCATTTTTTTTGAAACCTGCTAACATGCCGGTTTTCCCGGCTTGGAAGCGTGGGAGAAGGATTGCTAAACTGCCAAGAATGTCCGGACGGAGCGGCCAATCGTGAATTCACAAGGGCAGGAACCTTCTTTCGAACGCTACAGTTAACTAATGAGCTTGCTCCAGGTCTGGAGACCTGCTTTACGGCGCGGTGGGCATTTTGGATTCTGAGCGAATCGTCATAACGGGTGTGGGGCTTACTTCGCCCAACGGTGATACGCTAGCGGAGTTCAGGCGTAACCTATTGGCAGGCGTTTCCGGCGTATCGAACATGGAAACCCGGTTCATGGGCCAAGTCCATGCCGGAATCTGTGGGTTCGCTGAAACGAAATATCAAGCTCGAAAGGAGCGACGGCGCGGTACACGAGCTGGTTCGATTTCGATTTATTGCTCACATGAGGCGATGGAAAACTCTGGTCTTCGGGTCGAGAGCCTGGATCGATCGAGAGTTGGAACGTTCATAGGTATTACGGAACATGGTACCGTCGAGACGGAAAACGAAATCGATGCTATTCGGCAATACGATTACGACACGAAATTCTGGTCCCATCACCATAATCCGCGGACGGTTGCGAATAACCCTGCTGGTGAAGTAACCATTAACATGGGGCTGACCGGGCCTCATTATACTATTGGTGCGGCGTGTGCGGCGGGCAATGCTGGTTTGATTCAGGGTGTGCAGATGCTTCGTCTTGGCGAGGTAGACTTGGCTCTGGCGGGTGGAATCTCAGAGTCGATACACTCATTTGGTATTTTTGCGAGTTTTGCTGCACAAAATGCCTTGGCGGTCCATGATGACCCGAGCAAGGCGTGTCGACCTTTCGATGAGAGCCGAAATGGTATTGTTGTTTCGGAGGGTGGGTGCATCTTCGTTCTCGAAAGGCTGGCAGATGCTACGAAGCGAGGCGCCAGGATTATTGGCGAAATTGTTGGATATGCCATGAACTCCGACGCATCTGATGCGGTTTTGCCGACGCCGGACAGGCTTTCGGAGTGCATGAGGCTTGGTTTGGACCGGGCTGGGATCGGGCCTGATGACGTGGATATCGTCAGCACTCATGCGACGGCGACCGAATTAGGCGATCAGCAGGAGGCGCAGGCGATCAGGCAGGTTTTCAGCGACTCTCCGAGCGTGTATGTTAACAACACGAAGAGTTTCATTGGTCACGCGATGGGTGCAGCCGGTGTTCTGGAGCTGGCAGGAAATCTGGGTTCGTTTGACGACGGGATCGTACACCCTACGATCAATGTAGATAAGGTTGATCCTGCTTGTGAAGTTCGTAATCTGGTTGTCAATGTGCCAAGAGATGTTGGCCGAGTCGATTATATATTGAATAATTCGTTTGGGATGCTTGGGATAAACTCAGCCGTTGTGGTGAAAAGGTGGGCGGAGTGATGACAGCGGCCATCGGCACAGCCGAGTCCAATACGTTTGAGGGAAGTATGCTAGAGCAAAAGGTCAAGGAAATCGTTCTTAATATCATCGCGGTCGTTGCCCCGGATGCGGATCTCTCCGATCTGAAAGGCGAGGTCAAGCTGCGCGACCAACTCGATATGGACTCGATGGATTTTTTAGACATCGTGATGGAGCTTCGGAAGCGATACAAAATCGAAGTTCCCAAGGAGGATTATCCAATGCTCGCATCATTGGATAGTTGCGTTTCTTACTTAATGCCCAAACTGCAAGCCGTCGTCACCGCGTAAGACTGGTGTGCCAGGTATCGTTAGCCTCGTGCTTACTTTTTGCCCCGTCCATTTCCGCTCTTCTTTCACAACTCAATTGTGATCCATGCATTACGACGTAGCCATTATCGGCGCGGGGATGTCAGGTCTTGCCGCGGGCATTCGATTGTCCTATTTCGGGCTGCGCGTCTGCATTGTCGAAAAGCATTACGCATTTGGCGGACTTAACTCATACTACAAACTGGACGGTCGAGAATTCGACGTCGGTTTGCACGCGGTGACCAATTATGTCCCCGAAGGCATTCGTAGCGCACCGCTGCCAAAACTGCTGCGCCAACTCAGGCTAAGTCGAGACGACTTCGACCTTCTCCCTCAGAATTTTTCCGAAATCAAATTTCCCGGGCGAACCCTCCGGTTTTCCAACGGTGTCAAGATGTTGACGGAAGAGGTGTCGCGCGAATTTCCCCGTGAGACTGACCGATTTCGCCAGTTGACGGCGAAAATACAAGAGTTTAACGACGTCGATCTTGCCCAGCCTTATGTTTCCGCGCGATCTGTACTCCGAGAATCGTTGTCCGATCCCGTGCTCATTGAAATGCTCTTATGTCCGATGATGTACTACGGCTCTGCGCAGGAAGATGACATGGACTTCGCGCAGTTTGTGACGATGTTCAAAGCCATTTTTCTTCAGGGGATGGCCCGCCCTCGCGATGGTGTGCGCAAGATCATCAAGACGCTCGTCAGGAAATACCGCAAGTGCGGGGGCGAAATCAAGATGCAGACAGGCGTTCAGAGGATTCAAGTCGAATCGAGTCTTGTTAAGTCGCTTGTGTTGGAAAACGGCGAGGAGCTTTCTGCTGACATAGTATTGTCTTCTGCGGGATATCATGAAACAATGGAACTTTGCGGCGAGAAAATCCATAATGGACCGTCCGAGCGAAGCGTTGGTCAACTTTCCTTTGTAGAATCCATTGGCGTCTTGAACGCGCTGCCTCAATCGTTAGGACATGATCCGACGCTCGTATTCTTCAATGATTCGGATCGGTTCACCTATGCCAAACCCGATACCCCTGTCGATCTGCGAAGTGGGGTGATTTGTTGCCCGAGCAATTACGAAGGGCACGGAGACATGCCCGAGGGAATTTTTCGAGCCACCTGGCTTGCCAATTGTGACCATTGGCTTGGCTATGATGATGAAAGCTATGCGCGCCAAAAGGCGGCATGCCGGGAGTCATTCCTGGCCTGCGGCTCGCGGTTTGTCCCCGGCTTTCGCGACCGCGTTGTTTACTCGGATTGCTTCACGCCTCGG
>JAJDEA010000223.1 GCA_029260035.1 Phycisphaerae bacterium | reverse complement strand
GCATCGGCATCAGACGCGGTTTAAGAAAATATTGCAGGACTCGCACAACAAACGGATACCATAATGAACCATATACGTTACTTCTCGAATCGTTGCTTTGTTGTCTTCATACTTGTAGGGCTTGTTGCTGCCCTTGTTTATCCGAGTATGTCCCTGGCACAGACCGCTCAACCCACCAAAGAAACACCGGTTCGGCGCCCTTCCCTGGACGGATACTGCACTGTGTCCTACCTCGTAGAAAACAAAGCCCTCAAGGGTGACGCGGCCAATCAGTCTGAGTACCTTGGCGAGTTGTACTATTTTGCAAACAAGCAGGCCAAGGAAGCATTCGACGCGAATCCGAACAAACACCTTCCCGAGCTGGGCGGCTTGTGCGCCATGGCGCTGGGTGGCCCATACGGCAATCGTCTGGCCGGCGACCCAACCGTTTTTATGGTGATCGATGGGCGGATTTTCTTGTTCTCGTCTGAACGCGCGAAACGAGCCTATCTGGAAAGGCCCACGGGCGTGATCGAAAACGCCCTCAAGGTCTTCGATCAGCCTAAACTCTCAGGTTTTTGCCCAGTCTCCTATATTCGTGACAACCGAGCGGTCAAAGGCGTGTCGGACATTCGCGTTGTGTACGATATGTCCGTTTACCATTTCGTCGATGAAGCTGCGAGAAAAGCATTCGCTAAGGAGCCAGCCAGGTACCTGCCCCAGTTCGGCTCCTATTGCGCAGCCTCAATTATTGACCGGAAAAAATACTACGCGGATGCGAATTTCTTTTCTGTTGTGGATGGGAAAACCTACTTGTTTATGAATGAACAAAAAAAGCAATGGTTCGACGCCCACCCGGGTCCAACGATCATCAAGGGTAAAATGGCCTGGGCGAAGATAAAGGGTGCGGAATAACGGCCTGCTGCAACCGCAATATCAGCACCAAAAACACACATCTTCCTTCAAATTGCCTCTAGCGAAGTTTCGCCCAGCGCCGATATCCAAAGAGAATGGGTGGTCTGTCGCCGTAATTGTCCGCGTGGATGATTTCTGCGCAGAGTTCATTTGGCAAGAACTTCAACCATTCTTTGGATAGAAAAAAGCATTCGCGGAAATCAACAACCGCCTGCGATAACATTGTACAGACGAGAGGCGACCCAAGACAAAAGCATGGCAGCAAAAGAAAAACCAGACAAGATAAATTCGACACTTTGGGCTTATGGTGTCTTCGCAACGGCATTGTTTGTCTGGGCGAGCGTCCTGACCTTTGATCTCGGCGATTGGCCGAGTCCACATCAGTTTCCCCATAACAACCCAACAGCCAACGCCTGCGGAACTGCGGGCGCTTGGATCGTCTACCAAATTCGATACGTCATCGGCGATGGAGTGTTTTCGATTCTCCTTTTTGCGACCGTTGCATCCTTATTTCGAATGATGAAAGGCGAAATATCGAATCTTTGGGAGCGGTGTGCCGGGCTTGGGCTGGTGACACTTTGCGTATCCGCCAGCTCGCATCTTATTTTTACTGATGGGCAATTGTCTCTCGTCGTCGGGCCGGGAGGCTTATTAGGCAATGTCCTGGGTAATTTACTGCACAACAACCTGGAAAAACTTGGAACGATCATTGTGCTGGTTTCCTGTCTAGTCGTAGGTCTGGTCTTCGCAACGGAAGGCTGGGTGCTGACGCTGCCAGCCCTGTTGACGCGTGCCGGACGGTCCTCTGCTCAATCATTACATCGTATAAGAACGCGAACGGCTGCCGCGATTGCGCCATCAACGCTAACCGTCGCGGAAGGCATTTCTGCAAGAGAAAGCACCGAACTTCTTCGAGCCGAGCGTACTGAAGCAAACCGCCAGACAAAAAAGAACAAGCCAGACGAGGAGCCTTTGGCGGAAGAAGAGGAAGAAGCCGAGGATGAAGAATACGAATACGAGTATGTATACGAGGAAGAGGAGGAGGAACAGGATGACGAAGTTGCTCCAGAAGAAAAGACCAAGGCTCGTGCCGCAGCCAGAGCGCTCGTAGCCCCCAAGGTCAATTTCCCTACAGCACAAAAAATGGCTCGTGCGGAAGCCTATCCTCGACAAATTGAAAACTGGACGCTCCCCTCACTCGAGCTACTCAACGAGCCGGAATACACCTTCAACAAAGAGCAGGAAGTCATTGTACGAGAACAGGCCAAAGTCCTGGAAAGCACACTAGAGGAATTTCGAGTTGACGCGCGCGTCGTTGAGATTGACACCGGGCCTGTCATTACAATGTTCGAACTGAAGATCGGCGCGGGGATCAAAGTTTCTCAAATTGCATCGCTGTCAAATGACATAGCAAGGGCACTAAAAGCCCACGCCATTCGTGTTGTCGCTCCGATTTCCGGCAAGAACACGGTTGGCATCGAGGTCCCGAATCAAAAGAAAGAGACGGTCAGACTTCGAGAGCTGCTCACCCTCGCAGGGAAGAAGGCAACAAAGATGGGCTTACCGCTATTCCTGGGCAAGGATGCGGGGGGTGCTGCGCTGGTGGCCGATCTCACCAAAATGCCCCATGCGCTAATCGCAGGCACAACCGGCTCCGGCAAGAGTGTGTGCATTAACTCTGTCATTTTAAGCCTGCTCATGACCAAGAGACCCGATCATGTAAAAATGATTCTCGTGGACCCCAAGATGGTCGAAATGAGCCAGTTCAAGGATGTTCCACACCTTATGTGCCCGATCATCACTGACATGCTTAAGGCGGAAAAAATCCTTGAGTGGGCGGTCACAAAAATGGAAGAGCGGTATGCCATTTTGGCCGAAGCGCGTGTCCGAGACATCTCATCTTACAATCACCTCGGCAAGGATGAGCTTTTTCGCAGGATCAAACCTCAGAATGAACTGGAAGAAGCCCGAATTTCCACTCATCTGCCCTTTATCCTCATCGTCATAGATGAGCTGGCTGACTTGATGATGACCTCTGCCAAAGAAGTTGAGCATCATTTGTCGCGTTTGGCCCAAAAATCTCGCGCCGTGGGTATCCATATCATCGTCGCAACGCAAAGGCCAGAGGCCAAAGTCGTCACGGGCTTAATCAAGTCCAACCTCCCAAGCAGGGTCTGCTTTCGCGTCGCCTCACGAATGGACTCACGCATCGTGCTCGACCAAAACGGAGGCGAAGTCTTGCTGGGGCAAGGCGACATGCTCTTCCTGCCTCCCGGTGCGCACAAGCTCATCCGCGCCCAAGGGACATACCTTGAAGACGAGGAGATCAATGCAGTCCTGGACGACCTTGCAGATCGGGCCAAGCCGGAATTTCACCCGGAACTCATGCGCATCAAAGCCCCCGGCGCGGAAGCAGACCTCAGCTTGCGCGACCCCCTGTTCGATGAAGCCGTTCAGATTGTTCTCGAGTCTCGTCGGGGAAGTGTCAGCCTGTTGCAACGGCGATTGAGTGTTGGCTATTCACGGTCATCGAGGCTCGTCGACCAAATGGCTGAAGCTGGAATCGTCGGCGAATATAAAGGCTCGCAGGCTCGTGAAGTTATGATGACACTTGACGAATGGGAAGCCATGAAGGCTCAAGTCGCCGCCGACATCAAAGAAGGGTATGCCGCAGACGAAGATGAGGACGATGACGGCGAAGTCCCCGCACTCATTGATGATACGGACATACGCGGGTAACCCGGCAACTTTACCCCAATCGTTCTGCAAACAAACAAGGGATTCCCAATACAGCCTTCTAGTTATTCCACCGGCTCAATGGGATGGCCTTTACGCACCCATTCATTAATGCCACCCTTCATACTGCGGACATTTCGATAGCCCATCGATTTGAGATAGAGAACGGTATTTTTGGAAAATTTTCCGATACCACAGACCATAACAATGGGCGCATCACGATCTTCGGGTAGTTCCTTCTTCCGATCGCCCAATTCTTCCATCGGAATATTGATGGATTGCGGGATATGACCTTCCTCGAAGATTTCCTGCGATCGCACATCGACAAGGAGTAGGTTTTTAGAATCCTGAACCATGCTTGCCAAATCTTTCGCGCGAATCGTGTCGTGCGGATTCTTGAGATTCTCCATCATCTCTGCCAGCCAAAGGTCATTCTTGCTAGGCCCTGAGCTGGTGCCGTCGCTTTGACTATCTGCCGGACAAAGCTGGGGAAAATGCCGATGAAACGAAGATGCATATTTGAATACGTTGTCAGGGAAGATAATAACTACGATGGTGCCAGGCGCATCCGGAATCGTCTTGAGTGCCCCAACAAGCGCCATACCTGAACTAGGTCCAGCAATAATGCACTCTTCTTGATTCAGCCTAAGACACATGTCGAAGGACTCTCGATTCGTAGCTTCGAGGGTCTCGTCATACTCATCCGGGCGATACAGTTTCGTCTGTTGTAGCTGCGCTTGACTGCGTACGCCGGGAATGTCGTGTCCTTCCTCGGGATACACGCCGATGACTTTGACATCCGCCCTTTGTTCCTTGAGAAACCTTCCTGTCCCTGTAATCGTTCCACAAGTCCCAAGACCCGCTACAAAATGGGTGATCTTCCCTTCCGTTTGCTTCCAGATTTCCGGTCCCGTTGTGGCATAATGGCTATTGGGATTCGCCTCGTTCACATATTGGTTTAGCATATGGAAATCGGGCTGCGTCTTGGCTGTTTCCATTGCCCGTGCAATAGCACCTTCCGGAGCACCCGGGGCTGGACAAAGCGAATCGTCCAACTCGATCACTTCGGTCCCGAAGAATCGCAGTACAGTTCGCTTTTCGAGTGGAATGGCTTTGGAGAGAGGCGTCTGAAGCGGATACCCCTTGGCGTTCCCAATCATGGCCAAACCCAGGCCTGTATTGCCCGACGTCGGTTCGACAATCCTCTTACCTTCACCAAGATGGCCGCTCGCTTCGGCATCGCGAATCATGTTAGCGGCAATACGATCCTTGACCGCACCGAATGGATTGTACCACTCCAGCTTGGCGTAGACCTGCGTGTGCTCAAACGGAACCACCTTGTTAAGGCGAACGAGAGGCGTTGGGTTATCCTCACTCGACAATAGTCCGAGAATGGATTCGTAAATTCGTAGCGTATGGTCAGTATTCATAATTACCGCAACTATAGCCAATCCACGCCAGGAATTCCATCTTTAGTGCTTAGCCATCAATCACCGATCAATTGCTCTTGGAGAAGTACATTACTACAATAAGATATTACGGGGCGTGGCTGGAGACACATCGATATGAAAGCAAGCAATAGGCTTTGGGAACAACGCTTGGAAGGCCATTTGCCGGAACAGCTCGCCCAGGAAATCAGTACATTTGAAACGGAAATCGAGCTTCGTCGTCAGGGCAAGGTAGACGAGCGAATTTTCGCTGAAACCCGTCTACGACGCGGAGCCTACGGTCAGCGATACGACAACGGGCAACGGCACGACGGCTCGCAAACGCGGCAATTGGCCTACGACACCAGCAAAAACACTAAGGGGCCTAACACCGTATGGGACGCGCCTGGGATGATGCGTATCAAGATTCCCTATGGCGGCATGACCCCCGAGCAAATGGAGGTGATGGCAGAACTCGCGGAGGAATACTCCGATAACATCGCACACGTTACAACGCGCCAGGATTTCCAACTTCATTTCATCCATCTTGAAGACACGCCAACCCTGATGCGCAGATTGGCTGCGGTTGGCATCACGACGCGGGAAGCATGTGGTAATTCCGTTCGCAATGTCACCGGCTGTCCTTATTCCGGCGTTTGCCCGGACGAAGCCTTCGATGTGACTCCCTACGCCGATGCCTTGACGCAATTTCTGCTAGGCCATCCGGATGTACAAAACTTCGGACGAAAATTCAAACCCTCGTTTAGTGGCTGCACTCAACATGCTTGTGGCTTGGCAGCCATGCACGATATGGGAATGATTGCAGCGACGCGCGAAGTCGATGGGCAAGTTGAAAGGGGATTCAAAATTGTCGTCGGTGGCGGCCTCGGCGCCGTCCCCCATCAAGCCAAAGTCTTCGCTGAGTTTCTACCCGTGGAGGAATTATTGCCCATCGCACAAGCGATGTCTCGTGTCTTCGCTCGTCATGGCGAAAAGAAAAATCGCTCGAAAGCGCGCATCAAGTTTCTCATCAAAACCTGGGGGATCGACAAATTCAAGGAAACGGTCCTCAAAGAAAGACAAAAACTGCCGAACGATCCAAGATGGACGGAATATCTGAACAGCGTGGATGACGGGAAGGAGACACCACTGAATCCACCCGGCGAATTGCCGCCTATCAACGGCAGTGAACGATTGGCTCGCTGGCTCAAGACCAACATTCGAGCACAAAGGCAAGCCGGCTACGTCACAGCAACGGTCGCGCTACCGCTTGGGGATATGACATCGGACCAGCTTCGCTCGCTTGCGGACATCGCTCGTCAATTCACCAACGGCACCATTCGCACAACTGTCGAACAAAACATCGTAATCCGATGGGTTAGCAAGAAGGATATTCCAGCCCTATTCGACGCTTTGGATAAAGCGGGCCTGGGAGAGCCGGGAGCGAGCAATATCTTAGACATTGTCGCGTGCCCGGGAACCGACACTTGCAAGCTCGGCATCTCTTCCTCTAGGGGGCTAGCCGCAGAACTTCGTTCCCGCCTCGCTGGCAAATGTTTCGAGCTTGACGAAGCAATCCAAGGCCTTCATGTGAAAATCAGCGGATGTTTCAATAGCTGCGGCCAACACCACATCTCGGACATAGGTTTTTATGGCGTAAGTCGAAACATACAGAGTTTTCAGGTGCCTCACTTCCAGGTCGTCCTCGGAGGCCAATGGGAAGAAAACGCCGGGTCGTATGGGCTGCCAATCGTCGCGATTCCGTCCAAGCGGATACCCGACGCGCTCGATCGCATCATCGATCATTACATGAAACTGCGAGAAAAGGGAGAGAGCTTCCAACTCTTCATAAACCGCGTCGGCAAAGCACAGATTCGCCAACTTCTGGACGATCTAAAAACGATGCCAGACCACGATGCAGAGCCGTCATTCTATGCAGACTGGGCAGACCCCAGAGAATACAGTACGGGGGATATCGGCAAAGGCGAATGTGCTGGCGAAGTCGTTTCCGCTTTTGAATTTGCGATGACCGATGCGGAGAGAATGGTGTTTGACGCACAAACTGTGCTGGATTCAGGTGAGGCTCAAAAGGCGGGCACTGAATCCTATAGTGCCATGCTCAAGGCGGCCAAGGCCATCGTCATGATTGAGTACGACGACATTACGGATGATCCAGATGAGATCATCGAAGAATTCCAGGAACGATACTTCGACACAAAGGTGTTTTTCGACCCCTTTGCGGGCGGCAAGTTCGCTAATTATCTCTTCGCCGCCCACGACAGCGCGGGCACTCCCTTTACCGAAGAATCCGCCCGGCACTTGATCGAAGAAGCCCATCTGTTTATCGAAGCGGTACACAGTTGCTACAACAGGATTCGATCGAAATCCGCGTCTTGAATTATGAATTGGAAGTAACCGGAGCACTCAGACGATGGAATTTCAGCATGTTACTGTAAAAATCTACGTCGATGGCGAGATGCAAACCGACCCTGCGAAGTTCATCGACGTGTTTCACGCGTGGATTCGTGAAGGCACGTTGGATGGCCTGCTCATCGATGTCATTGACTATCGACACGTTCCCGCCGGGCCTGGTGTCATGCTTATAGGCGATGCGAGCCACTACAGCATGGATAATGTAGGCTGTCGTTGGGGATTACGATACAGTCGCAAAGCCGTCCTGGAAGGCAGCAATGAAGACCGCTTTCGAGAAGCGCTGCAGTCAGCCGCGAAGGCGTGCCAATTACTCGAATCGCACTTCGACGCAGATCCTTCGCTCAGATTTGGTCGTACGGAATTTGACTTGTCGATCAATGACCGGGCGCTAGCACCGAATACGCAGGAAACATTGGCTGCGTTCACGCCAGAACTAGAGGCTTTCCTATCTCCTGCTTTAGGGCATGGCGAATTCACACTCACCCCCCCCGCCGACCAACGCAGCTTGTTCGGCGTCAACGTAAAAACCGCCAGGCCCTTCGACCTGACGGCGTTGTAGAATTCAACATTCCTGTTAATAGATCGAGTCGGGTGTGGGCGCGAAATTAGAGCAGACGTATCGACCGGATACCTTCCAGGTTGGAATAGGCAGGTCGCACGAACTATCCCGCTGCTACGCGATGAAGGGCCTCTTCAACGCGATCGCGTTCGAAAGGCTTAACCACATAGTCAACGGCGCCAAGGCGAAGCGCATCCATCAGAGGCTCGCGCTGGTCGATCGCTGAAATCATCACGACTTTTGCGTCCGGATCGAATGCCCGAATTTCCTTAAGCGCGTCAAGCCCGCTCGCATTTGGCATGACAATATCCATTGTCACAACATCGGGCTTGAGCGATTTGTATTGCTCAGCCGCTTCGTTGCCGTCCGCAGCTTCCCCAACAACCTCCCAACCGATGTCCGTCAGGATATTCTTGAGCATATGCCGCATGAATTTTGCGTCATCTACAACCAGTACTCGTGTGGCCACGGCTATCTCCTTGCAGGATATTTTCTGATCCTCAGATAATCTTCGGTTCTTCGCCGATCACTTCGACTTTCACTTCCCCGGTCGAAGGATCCAACAACATACGCCTTCCTTTACGTCCCCCTACTTCTTCTGCCGCCAATCTGACACGATGATGACTCAGCCTGTCCTTGACGGCATCCGCATTTCGAACACCCAGCCCGACGGCACTTTCCGTACCAAACATGGATGCACCTCCGGCGATTTTCGCAACTATCTTCTTTTGATCCGCACCCGCTGCAACGAGCTTCTCCAGCAAGATGTCAATCGCCGAGTCAGCGAACTTGCCGGGATCGCCGCTACCTTCCTTTGACGATGGAAGAATCACATGCCCCAACCCTCCGACACCCTGCTTCCGATCGTACATCGCAATGCCGATACATGAACCCAGTACTGTTCGAATCAACTCCGGCGCTTGTGCGATCTCTATTTGAGCGATTCCAATTGATCGAACCGCTTGCTTCGATAGGTCTCCCTTGCGAAACGAACCGGTTGATTTGACAGCTTGAGCCGTTGCCATAGATAAAACCTTTATTGAGCAGCCGCCTCGATAAGCCTCATGGCGGAGGGAGCAGGTATCAGGAGGAATGCAAACTCCAGCCACTGTTCATCAACGATAAACTCAGTTCGTGCTAAAAACACATCATCCCCAACGAGAGCCTGCTCTGCGAGGACCCCATCAATCACAGCTTCCGGAAGATCATGCACATACTCCGGAGACGCAGGCTCCAATTGAATATCAAGCCAAGTGGACCAACTATTGACAAACGAACTGGAAATGATGTTGCCGGTCTCTTCAAGACACGACCGTTCGATTTCTCCTAATTCTGTCGCTCCCTCGCCCCCCATCAGAAGGCTGGCTAGTTTCAGTG
This sequence comes from Phycisphaerae bacterium, assembly GCA_029260035.1. Lineage (GTDB taxonomy): Bacteria > Planctomycetota > Phycisphaerae > UBA1845 > UBA1845 > OFTM303. Next base: position 1,539 of record JAJDEA010000223.1, on the reverse strand, counting down.
CGCATTTTCCGGGAACCACAAGTAGTGCATGGCCATGGACGCCGTCTGTCATAGGCATATGCAGACCGACGACAGGCTCCTCGGCATCGAACTGTGACAGTACCTCATTCAATCCCACCCTCGAAAATCCCTCTGTCGATATCTTGACCCCACGCTTAAGCCACTTCGACATAGCGCGCGAGGCGTTGAACGCTCCGTTTATCGCAATTGTCCGAAGCGCCTGCTGTCGAACGAGATCAACGTGACAGCGCTTTTCCATTGTATTCATGGACTCCGCCGTCGGCATGATGAGCATGGCCCATTCCAACTTGCGCGAATCGAGCTGAAAATCAGTCATGGCCAAAAACACTTCGTCGCGCTCTGCTACCATCTCCATGAGTAAAGGCTGAATAATGGCGCACGCCATATCATGCGCAAACTCTGGCGCCCGGGGTTCAATGCTCAGCCGAAGCCATTTCGCAAAACTATTCGCATACGCGGTCCCGACGATATTCCCGGTTTCCTGCAAGCTGGACTGCTCCAAATCGCCGAAAGAAGTCGACGTCCCTTCTGGTTGCTGAAGGAGCATATCAACGAGTGCCAACCCAACGTCCTCAGGGAAAACGAGTAGGATAGCTCCATCAATGTCACCCGCCAGTGGCATTCGAATCGCCGCGATTGGCTGACCTGGGTCACCCAGGACAGATGCGATTTCGCTGATGGGAGTCGATTGGAAACCTTCACTCGTCAGCCGAACGCCACGTTGAAACCACTTCGACAACGAACGTGAAGCGTTGTACGACCCGTTCACTGCGACGGTGCGAAGCGCGTCAAGAAGCTGGGATGAATCAGTATCAACTTGCATAAACACCTATCCTCAGTTGGCCGAAACCAATGCCTCAGGCTCGTCTGCCGTGGCTGTTTTTGCAGACATTTCCATCATGGCGGCTACGTCCAGAATGAGTGAAACTCCACCGTCACCCCGAATCGATGCCCCGGCAAAGCCCTTCACATTCTGATAGTTCTCTGCGATCGACTTAATCACGACGTCTTCCTGTCCTAACAAGTCATCCACAACAAGCCCGATTTGCTCTTTTTCATAACCGACGATTACGACCGTCAACTCATTTTTCATCCGAGTTTTGGTCTGAAGAGTCTCGATGCTCGTCTCATAAATCTTCTCGAAAACGACGAGCGGAACAACTCGATCGCGAACCCGCACAACCTGACGGCGCTGAATACACTGAATGTCTTCCCGCCGAACCGTGATGATCTCCGCAACAGATTCAAGAGGAATCGCGTAAACCCCATTACCTATGCGTGCTACCATGGACGTGAGAATCGCGAGTGTTAGGGGCAGTTTGATCGTGACCTTTGTTCCCTCACCCTGCACTGAATCAATTTCGATCGTACCGCTCAGTTTGTCGAGTTTGGCCATCACAATGTCCATACCCATGCCCCGGCCTGAAAGATCCGTCACCTTTTGAGCCGTGGAGAAGCCTGGCTGGAGAATAAACTGAACAATATCTCGATCGCTCATGCGCTCAAGCTGAGCCTCAT
>JAJDEA010000222.1 GCA_029260035.1 Phycisphaerae bacterium | reverse complement strand
CGGCGTCATCCTGGGGTCGCTACTGGGGTTGGGATCCCAAAGAAGTGTGGTCTCTGGTTGCGCTCTTGGGATACCTGACGATCTTGCATATTAGAATCGACCACGATCGCGTGCCGCGATGGGCGTATTTTGTTGGGGCTGCGATGATTGCAATTCTCTTCGCGACCATTATTCCAAAGCTAGGCACATGGTCATCAGGCAAGGCCTTGGCGTATGTCGGGACGCTTGGCGCGGTTGCTGTCTTCCTGCTGGCACGTGGTGCGTTTGCAACAGCTGTAAAGAGCATTCTCTGTTTTTGGCTCATTCTCATGACGTACCTTGGTGTGAACTACGTTCTCGGTATCGGGCTGCATAGTTACGGCTTTGGAACCGGCGCGATGGCCAGGTACATGCTGCTTATTGGTGCTATTGATCTTGGCGTCGTAGGTTTTCTTAGCGTCGTGTACCTTTGGAGAATAGGTCGAACAGGTGCGTGGGCCCAAGCTCGTTTGCAGGTGCCTTAGTATTGGCAATACTCCGTTCTGTATCCGATACTGAGGACCAACTCGTGCACAGTCTGAGACTTGTTCCCCGGCGAATTGCAGGCCGACGGGCTGATGCTGTCCGCCAAGTCCATAAAAGAAAATACTGTCTGATGAACACGAGCGAGAAGACTTGTCGCCCAGTTAGAGGGCAGTTTTGCACTTGCGCCAAAACGGCGGAAATAAAATCGAGAAGTAGCACTTTATCCTGCTGAAATGCTCGGATCCTATGCTCATGTAAAATAGTTTTCACGGCAAATGTAACTCGTTGATGCAAAACGGGTTACGCATTCTTCCCGGCAGGCCTGCCATCTTTGTGCATTGTGCAAAGCGCAAAAAAGGCTCATTCAAAAATACATGCCAAAAGTTTGACAGCGATCTCCGTTGATCCTGTTGCGGTGACGCTTACATTCTTGTCGCGCGGTCGCGAACATATTTTTCTCTAAGGTGCGATGCAGGGGGCTGGTCAGGTGGGTCGCGCCTCGCTATTCTTCTCGCCTTCAATCAATGGGGGGGCTGACGTTGCATCGATATCGCGGTGTGTGACGTCAACCAAAGTGGGTTCTGCTTGAATAATTTTGGCTACGGATTGGCCTAACTCAAATGTATTTTCTAATTAGTGTCATTGCGCTGACCTTTGGCGCGAGCACCGGCCCGGTGGATGCGTTTTTCGATGGCGTGGGCTTCGTGATAGTTGTTACCAACACGACTCCATCCTGGCAGGTGTTCGTTGATGCAGATTCCTTTGAACTGTCCGGATATGAGGGCAGCGAAATTGTTTTGCGTCATACGCCGGTGGAGACAGCCGTTCGGTACACCGCCAGCGATTTCGATGGGAATCCTGGTGGCTGGGGGGCGATAGTTCCAAATACAACAATTATCGATACGGGGACGGTGGTTATTTTCTTTGTGCCGACGCCGGTAGATCTGGTTGTCTATACTTATGAGGACTATCAGGGAGGCGAGCTTGTACATCGGGAGCAGAACTATGTGACCGTGCCATATGCCGGTGTTATCGATTTCTGTGTATACGATGCCAGCAAAACCGAGCCCGGAGATTGTGGTTGCGACGAAATTGATACTGTCGGCTGTGGACTACTTGCGGACTTCGACGGCGACGGTGATATCGATCTTGCCGATTATCAGATTCTACAAAACAATGCCGTATGATGGACTAGATCTATCGCCGCATTTCAGTCGACGGATTACGGTTTCACTATTAAGGTGTGCCACTGCTCTTGAGCAGTGGCTATGGCGGTTTCTGTCGAGTTAATGCACTGCTCAAGAGCAGTGGCACACTCGTGGATTCGAATGCGGGCATGCATGGCCATCAATGGGTATCGGAAGGCAGCTCGGATTGTAAGAACTCCGCGACTGCTTCCGCGACGACCTCACAGCCTGTGGGTGTCCAATGTTGGTCGTAAGTGTAATAAACCTGCTTGCCGGTCTTGGCGGCAGCGCGGAGCTTTTCCGTAAGACTGAAAAAAGCAATCCCTTCACGATCGCACCAATCTTTAACGACTGATTCTCTTGCCCCCGCTCGTTCCAGAAGATTTTGCAGGAAGACTTCCGGTTGCGGAAGGGGTTTCTTGTATTTCAAGGCTGTGAAGGACCGCACTTTGTCGGCTGTCAAGTTCTTTGCACTCAAAGGCAACACGACATGTGCTTTGGTCGGTGCGTATACTACAACATAAGAAGTATTGGCTTCTCGGCAAAGTTTACTCATTTCTCCTATCTGTCTTCGTGGGTTGAGCCAGTGTTTGTTTGCGGAAAACCTCTCTCGGCTTTCATACAAATCGCGCAGTTGCTTTGGAGCAAATGCATACGCCTTGCTATCCTCTCCATCCGGGACGCGCAGGGGCATCCAATCCAGCAGTTCGGATCCTGTGACGTCCCCGTTGCGCCCGATTGGCGCAAACGCTTGAATGAGTAAGCGATCCAATCCCTTGAGTAGTGGCGAACGCTCAGTATATCGCTTGAATTGCGCAGAATAGCTTGGGTCCATTCTTTTTCGATCTGTCTTGGCGGATCGAAAATCATTCCCTTCATAGATCATGCAGATAACGATCTTGGGCTTCAAGCTCAGGCCGACTTCCTTTAGCGATTCGCGATAGTGAAGGGGGTCGTAGCCTGACATGCCAAGGTTGTATACCGTTTGGCCGATGCGCTTCGCGAGTAAGACGGGCCAGGCGTGCTCGTCCGAAACGCTCGACCCTTCCGTGAATGAGTCGCCGAGTGTGACGATGTCGTATTGATCGCTTGCGTTTTGATTGCGATACCCCCGCGCATCCGTTCGAAGCCTGCAACGTACGGTGCCAAAACCTTCAGGCGCATTGGGATAAGTGCGGTAGGCGTTGGGTTTGTCGACAAAATCCAATTCGAGGGAAGCATTGGGTGGGCGATGGTAAGCGATGGTGTCGCGCACATAATGTTGCTGGGTATCGGTGCGCAGGAAAAAATCTATGACAGACAAGCCCAGGAAGAACATCGACAAACTTGCGATAACCCTAAACCACCGTCGTTTGTACTCCTGGCCTTTTGACCAGTCAATGTAAAAGCTAATGGCTGAAATAGCCGCGACACCCAAAATCCAATAAAAATGGGTACGGGAGTATCGACCAAGCATCGTTTGCCGGTCTTGTGCAATCTGTTTGACCACGTCACTGGGAATCACCCAAAGGGCAAGGTTTGTGGCAACCACCAAGCCGAGCCATATCTTTTGACGAGGGATGAGTTTCATTGGTCAGGCGAAGTCCGGTTTATCTATCGACGCAAGTTCACTTCTTTCAGATCATAAGTGGTTAGTTGGGTTTGACAACGATGGCCTTGGGCGACGTTGGGCAATAGAGTTGACAAATTCCACACCCTGTACAACCTTCGCTAAATACTCTCGGTGCTCCAGTGCCAACGAATCGGAGGGCGGTGTCTCCGATGGGGCAGCGGTCCACGCAGAGTGTGCATGATTCCTCTTGCTCTCGCAGGCAAAGAGGTTGATATACTTCAGCAAGTCCTATGTTGACTTCGGCTGGATCGTGCTGCGGTCGCAGCGCTCCGCTTGGACAGACGTGCGTACATAAAAGCCCGTCACACAAAACGCACGCAGCCTGGTCCGCTTGGATAACGGCAAGAGATGATCCCTGGTTAGCGGGGTTGGGGGCTAGAACAATTGCGTTTGCAGGGCACGCTCTTACGCAAGCCCCACTCCCCTGGCAGGTGTCGCGAAAAAGTGATTCCTCTATCGCACCGGGCGGCCTAAGCTCAGTCTGACTGTGCCCGACAAATTCCTGTTTTTCCAAATAATCGGAAACCGGTGTTATCGCGCTGCGCAACGCTTCGCGAAAGAAGGTCCGACGGTCTTTATTGTCATCCGGCTGAGAGTTCATACGCAAGTAGTTTTATCGCGCATCGTATATTCGGGCCAATGGACAATACCGGCGATGCTTGTTTTCTGGTGTCTTTCATGGGCAGCAAGCTCAAACTTCCGGATCGTCTGATTCTGCTTGCCCTGCCCCGATGGACTCTTCATAATAGCGTGTTCTTGCGTTTCGTGTGCATTCGCATTTCGTCGCTGCACCTGATTGTCCGTGACTTAGAAAGACGTCGTGTTTATTCTGATCCTCAGGGCGTAGGATTTCACACATGGCTGGCCTTGCAAACCTACATACTCCGGATGAATTGCACGAAGCATTTCGCCAATTCCTGAGGCAACGAGGGATCAAGTATACCGGTGCGAGGAAGAAAATTCTCGACGCGGTACTTGATCTCACCGACCATTTTGAAGCGGAGCAAATCCTCTATTTGCTGAAGGATCGAGGCCTGAACGTTGGAAAAGCGACTGTCTACCGAACTTTGCCATTATTGGTTGACAGTGGGATTCTCAAACAGGTTCGGTTCGATGTTAAGCAGGCTCACTATGAACATGCTTTTGGAGAAGGGCCTCACGATCATATGGTCTGCCGAAGATGCAGCCGAATCGTTGAGTTCGGATCAGAAGAGGTGGTCGCGCTTTGCGAGAAGATCGCGCGGCAACACCATTTTCATGTCATCAGCCATCGATTTCAGCTTACCGGTCTCTGCTGGGAATGCTCTACGCAGTGTCCCGTGGTAGCGTTGCCACCTTCAGGCGAATAGCGTTTACCTGTTGCTTCACGGCGTGCGCATTCGGGAGCTTTGCGTTGGCTGGCCGGTTTGGAGTATGGCCATTGGACAGTATGAACGATCCTGCATAAGGTGCCCGGACCTGCATGTGAGTAATTTGTGAACGCCATGGTATGACCGTGTTCCGGGGAAAGCCTGGATTCGAACGCCACAAGTAGATTAGAGCTTACTCTAACATGATGACGCAACGAATTGTGTACGGCACGTTGGCGATTGTGTCGCTGGTGACGCTGTTTGCACTCGATGTGTCCATCGCAAAAATCTGCGAGGATTGGAACGGACCCGTTGGCGAGCTGCTTCGTCGAGGCAGTGTGCTGCCTTTGGCGACGGCGTTTGTGTTCCTGCTCGGCGCGATAGAGCTTGTCCAACTTCTTCGGCTTCGAAACGCCTCGCCGTTCGCAACTTATTCCTACAGTATGGTTGTGCTAATCATTCTGGCGCCATGGTTTGCCGCAGCCGGATGGCTGGGCAATGGCTCAGCGGAAATCGAAGGGTTTCTTTGGCTGGTCGTGTTTCTCGCGCTCGCGCTCGTGGGCGGCTGCGTCGCTGCGGTGCTGCGAGGCCAACCTCAAGACAGCATGCGCGACCTTGGCGCTAGTTGGTTGATTCTTATCTATGTGGGATTCCTGGGAGCGTTTCCTGTACTGCTTCGCTGCGGGCGAGATATTCCGGGAGTGACGGGTGCATGGCTTTTACTTATTGTCGCCTTGCTAACCAAAGTGTCAGATATTGGCGCGTTTTTTGTTGGTTCGCTGATCGGTCGTCACAAACTCATTCCTTCCGTTAGTCCCGGCAAGACTATCGAGGGCACGGTTGGCGGAATCGTGTTTAGCGTGTTGGGGGCTGTTTTGATAGTGTCGCTGGGCATTCCGTCTGAAGCAGTTGGCGTGACGAGCGATGCCGACGATTCGCAGGGTTTCATGCAGAAACTAGGCATCGATTTGGCATTGTCGATTTTTGCCGGAGATGCCCAGAACGTGCAGTGGTTTCGTGCCATGTTCCTGGGGGCAGCTTTGGCGATTGCAGGGCAGATCGGCGACCTCGTCGAATCCTGCTTCAAGCGCGATGCAGGCGTTAAGGACTCGGGTCATGTTATTCCGCGATTTGGCGGCATACTGGATTTGATCGACAGTCTCCTCGTCGCAGTTCCCATCGGCTGGATTCTGCTTATTGTTGTGTGGGGTGTGGTGTAGGCGGTTTGCTGCTTATCCTGCGAAGTGCAATAGGAATGGTGGCGAATTGGCAGCACAAGTGCAGGCAGCAATTCTATAGGAATTTGGCTGAGCAGAGCAAATGGACATAGCTATACCCATTGAAGATACGACGCGTCGCGCTGCTCTTTTCGGCACAGCGGATCGTAACCTTCGGCTCATTCGTTCGACATTTGACGTGCGTATCACCGCACGCGATGGGGAAATCCGTCTTAGTGGGTTGACGGATGATGTCAAAAAAGCAACGCGCGCTTTGGAGGAATTGCAGCGCGTGCTTCGCTCGCGGCCCGAAATTCCAGAACATCTCCTGAACGAAATCCTCGCGAATGCTCAGCGTGAAAACGGCGAAGGTCAGGGAACAGCCGACATCGATGTTTTTCTTCCGTCCGCTGCCATCGTGCCCAAAGGAGAAGGGCAGCAAGAATACATACGTGCGGTTCACAACAATGATCTGACATGTTGCGTCGGACCAGCGGGCACGGGCAAGACCTTCGTGGCGGTTGCTGTCGCGGTGTCGATGCTCAAGCGTCACAAGATTAAGCGAATTGTCTTGGTTCGCCCGGCGGTGGAAGCCGGCGAGCGCATCGGATATCTGCCGGGGGACATGCAAGCCAAGATCAATCCATACCTACGCCCGCTCTTCGACGCGATGCACGACATGATGACGTTTGAGCAGATCAAGCGGTTCATGCAAAGCGACGTGATTGAGGTTGTGCCGCTGGCGTTCATGCGAGGTCGAACTCTGAATCATTCCGTCATCATTCTCGACGAAGCGCAAAACTCAACGAAATCGCAGATGTTGATGTTCCTTACAAGGCTTGGTCATCACAGTAAGATGATTATAACCGGCGACGACAGCCAGAGTGATCTCGAAAACGAAGAGACGAGCGGGCTGAGCGACGCGGTCGATCGGCTCGATGGGATAAAAGGAGTCGCTATCGTCAGGCTGACAAAGCGAGATATCGTTCGCCATCCGCTCGTTCAGAGAGTGGTCGAAGCGTACAGTGAAGACGAGCGATCGTCCGATAATTAACGTTTTCTTGAGTATTGGACTCTATTATCCTGGCGGGCGTGGCACATTCCTTCACAGAGTCGATAATCATCTGGTTGCAACAGTCTTGAGGCTTGTGTTCCAGCCTTCGCGTCTTCAGCCTTCTTTATGAAGTGGAAAGAGCGGGGTGGATCGATGAACACTTGGCGAGATTGTTCTGAGAATGGTGAGATTGGTTTAGAATGCAATGTGGTGACGCGACATTACGTCGTGGATAAAAGCAATGTTAGGTTGGCCAAGCAAACGAAAAGGTAGACGTCGCAAAGCGCGCGAAAAGCGTGTTCAAAGTCTTGGTTCAGGCCGCGCGCAGATTCTGCAAAGTGTATTCTGCTGGCCTGTGCTCGCGAGTGCGGTTCTTGTTTTGGGGGTCGTTTCGATTGGGCTGCTCGGGGAAAGCGTTCTTCGCTATTCAGTTGGCCAGCGCGTGTTGCATCCGATTTACGCTCGCGTTGATTTTCAAATCGCCGACCCAGCACAAACCGAAGCCAATCGCCAAGCTGCTCGCGCGTCAACTCCCAGTTACTACACATGGAATGCCAAAGGAGTGACATTCGATCGTATCCGCGCTGACCTGCGCAGTTTCTTTGAGGCTGCTGCAGGTGCTGATTCTTTCGAGGCGTATGCGAAAGCGCTGGAATCGGTTCCCTGCGAACCAGACGAAGACGCATTTCAGCGGCTGCGCGTGCTTGCAGAATTGCCCGACGATCAAGGTAGAGCAAAATTTGGACAATGGGTGGACTCGCTTCCCCTTGAGTCGGAATATGTTGTTCAGGGTTTGTTAAATGAGCCTCGTGAACCCTCCAGCACGACCGGCTTTATTATTCTTGAGCAACAGAGTGCCGAGGAAAAATCGAACGCAAAGACAAAACAAATTCCTATTACGGATCTGGTTCGACAGGAAACAACGAGAGCGCTGCAGGGTAGCGCCTCGACGCTCAGCAAGCGATTCCCGTTCCCGGTTCGGGCATCGGTGGAAGCAATTCTGCTTGCAACGCTGCGCGATCAGCCGACCATTATTTTCGATTCCGACCAGACGAGAGAAGAGTTGAAGAAAGCCCAGGAGGCGACGCCGAAAGCCATGTCTGCTTTCGAGCGAGGCAAGCCTTTCGTCAATCCGTCTTTGCTCGGGTCTGAGCAGTTGGCACTTCTGAAGGCGCATCATCAAGCGTACCTGGATTTTCTTGCCGTGGACATTGAAGTCGGCCCGCAAAACTCCGTCGAGAAGGACATACAGCAAGAGTTGCGACGAGAGAGACTCTTTCATCAGATAGGCATGGCTGCATTGATAGTTGTCTTCTCTGTTGGACTCGTGATTTATGCGGGGCAGCATCAGCCGAGAATTTTGCAGGTTCGAGGTCGAACGATTGCATTCGGATTGCTCGTCTTGGGTACGCTTTTCGCCGTCCGCGGTCTGAACTTGAGTTGGCCGGATATACCCGAACTGATTTACGTTCCGTGTATCTTGGCTGGGAGCGTGCTTGCGATTGTCTACCCGAGGCGATTCGCCGTTGGGGCCGTTTGTATATTGAGTGTGTTGGCTGGCATCGCTATCCGCGCTGAAATGACGCAGCTGCTGGTTCTTTTTACCGGCGTGACCGTCGCCACATTTCAACTTAACGAAATCCGGACCCGTACCAAACTGATTACGTCTGGCGCAATTACCGCTATTGCCGTCGGGATTGTCTCAGCTGCGGGAGGATTATTGGGTGCCGCGCCAATGGAATATGTTCTTTCCCATGCGCTAACTGCAGGCGGTTGTGCGATGCTCGCCTCGTTTATCGTGTCGGGAGCGCTGCCGTTTATCGAGCAGTCCTTTGGCGTAGCAACGTCACTGGCTCTGCTGGAATGGCGCGATCCGACGAAGCCGTTGTTGCAGTTGTTGGCCCGCGAGGCGCCCGGCACTTATAACCACAGTTTGGTGCTGGGTACACTTGCAGAGTCTGCTTGCGAAGCCATTGACGCCAATGCATTACTGGCTCAGGTGGGAGCGCTATATCATGATGTCGGTAAGATTCCCAAAGCAGAGTATTTCGTTGAGAATCAGATTGGGACGTTAAGCCGGCACGACAATCTCGCCCCGACAATGAGTTTGTTGATTATACTTGGTCATGTCAAAGACGGGGTCGAGATGGCCAAGGAATACAAGCTTCCCCGTATCCTTCGACAGTTTATTGAAGAGCACCACGGTACGACGGTCGTGCGATATTTTCACCATATGGCCAGTGAAAAACAGCCGCAAATTGCAAGCGGCAAACATGACCGTGAGGTTCCAGAGGCCGAGTTTCGATATGGCGGGCCCAAGCCTCGGACCAGAGAGTCCGCGGTCATTATGCTCGCTGACGGCGTGGAAGGTGCGGTTCGGGCTCTTCCCGATCCGACCGTTAGCCGCATAGAAGGCATCGTGCATCAAATCGTAGCGGATCGCTTGAGTGATGGGCAGTTCGGCGATTGCGACATTACACTACGCGAGCTTCGGATTGTTGAAGATTCTCTGGTTAAGAGTCTTTGTAGTATTTACCATGGGCGGGTAGCCTACCCGAAGTCACAAAAAGAATCCGACGATTCCAGTGATGCTGGGGCAGACGGCGAACGGAAGCGTGCAAGCGGCTAGAGCAAGCTCCATTTTCTGAAGCGATCCTGCTCTGGTTTTGCCGAGAGATGCAACAAAATTGAGATACGCGACCAACGAGGACACCATAACGAAAACATTGCAAAGCCCGTTGAATCCTTGATGGAAGACGAACCCCCTTACGACATCGTTATCGCCAGTGAAACGGATATTCCTTCCGATATGCAGACGACCTTACGCGCAGTGGTCGAGGCTACCTTGCGTCAACATCATGTCGTGTCGGCAAACATCAGCCTTGCATTGGTCCAGGATTCGAAGATCGCCTCCTTGAATCAAACCTATCTCAATCATGAAGGTCCGACGGATGTGATTTCTTTTGACCTTCGAGACGGAATGGGTGAAGTGGGTGATCCCAATTCAAAAATGATTGACGGAGAGCTGGTCATTTCGGTGGAAACGGCATCGCGAGAAGCGACGCGAAGAGGACATGACGTTGTCAAGGAAGTTGCGCTTTACGCCGTTCACGGTGTGTTACACCTACTGGGCTTCGATGATTCGACCGAAGAATTAGCGTTTGCTATGCACAGTTTGGAGGATGAAATTTTGTCGTCTCTGGGCGTAGGTCCGGTGTTTCGAGGGTAATTGTTGTGCGAGTAGTGTTGCTTCAAACCCATCTTACGAACAAAAGCCGAGCGGCGAACCTTCAAGGTATGATGCGAATGATTCAGGTGGCGGCTGAACAGGTCCCGCCTCCCGATTTGATGGTACTTCCGGATGGCTGCGATTTTGGTGGCCCTTCGACGCCGACAGCTGTTCACCAGGCCCATTGCGTCGCGGTAAGGGAGACTCTTGCATGGAAAGCGCGAGAATGGGGGGTCTATATCGCCGCCGGGCTGCATAGTTTTGTTGACGAGAGTTATGTGCCAAACACAGTTCTTTTCGATCCGGATGGTGATGTGGTCGCTCGAAGCAAGCGTCTTGGCGATCCAGCCAGCGGTGAATTTGGCATGAGCGACAATTGTTGTGCGACACCGGTAGGTGCCATAAGCGTGTATCGCATCGATCGAGACTCTGATTCCGATGTCTGGTCAAGATTCCAAGGCAACCAGGCGATTCATGTTGTTGGGGGATTCCATTCAGCTTCGGACGCACAACGTCGAGCGTTCGAAGAGTATATGACTGGTCTGGAGACCGGTGAATCGAGTAGTAGTGCCTTCTATTGGACGGCGGTAACAGGTGCATCTCTACGCGCCAAGAAGACAAACAAGGAATGCGATCATTCGTTCATTCGGTCGTCGGATGGTCGGGTGCTTGCGATTGCGAGTGAATCGACTGAAACCTCCGTTTCGGCTGAGATGCCGCTGGCACTATGTAATGATTCTGATTGAGCAACAAGTTTGGAGCACGGCAGTCAAGCAGACTAGCTAGTCGTGCCCGAGGAACCTTTCGTCTGTGATGAGTTAGTTCAGTGGGAAGTTGGGAGTTGTGGACTGGTTTATCGCTGCTTGTCGCGATGACGTTTTTTTCGACGCTAAGCCTGGCGCTTCGTATTCCGTCTCGATCAAGGCTTGCCGAGCAGTTTGAAAAACATGGCAAAGGGCGTGATTTCGACGAGTTCCTGACCTTTCGTAGCCAATATCTCCTCGCTACGGCTGCGCTACGATCGGCGCTGATGATCGCAGTCGTCGTGGTCATTTTGCGCCGTTTTGCCGTTTTCGAGGGTGATGCAAATCTGTTCAATCTGTGGCTTGCGCTCGTCGTTGTCTGGCTTTTGATCGTGGTTTTCAGCGTAGCCATACCGAACGCTTGGGCCAGGCACGCCGGGGAAGTCCTGATTGTGCGCATGTTCCCCGTATTGGTTATCCTGCGTCTTTTTTGTCTTCCTTTGGTTCGAGTTTTGGAAGTCTTTGATCCGCTCGTACGAAGATTGGCTGGCGTTCCGGCGGGTGATGCGGAATCTCAAGCCGAGCAATTGGAGAAGGAAATCCTCAATGTCGTAAGCGAAGGCGAAAAGCACGGTGCGGTTGACGAAGAAGAAAAAGAAATGATTGAGTCCGTCATTGAGCTTTCCGACACCCAGGTCGAGGAGATTATGACGCCCAGAACGGATATCGTCGCGTTGGCCAAGAATACTGACTTGGATACGACATTGGAGACGATCAAGAGCAAAGGTCACTCGCGCATTCCCATCTATGACGGCACGATTGATACGATTCTCGGTATTCTTTACGTCAAGGATATGTTGCGTCGGAGCGGGCAGGATGAGTTTTCATTGGCTGAAATGAAGCGAGACGCGCTGTTCATTCCCGAATCAAAACCGGTGCGAGACCTGTTGCGCGAATTCCAGACGAAACGGGTCCATATTGCCGTGGTGCTCGATGAATATGGAGGCACGGCTGGGTTGGTCACGATCGAGGACATTCTCGAAGAACTCGTGGGCGAGATCACGGACGAGTATGATGCTAATAAGCCGGCACAAATAAGTCGCGTGAACGATCATGTCGTGGAGGTTGATGCGCGAATGAGCATTGACGATCTGAACGACGAACTGGATTTGAACATTCCAGATGAAGAGGACTACGAGACGCTCGGCGGTTTTGTGTTCAGCAAACTTGGGAGGGTTCCCGATGTGGGCGACGAATGCGAACACGACGAAGTTGGCATTCGAGTTACCGCGGCGGATGCGCGAAGGGTTCTTCGCGTTCAACTGGAATGGCCCGTGCGTGAAAATAGCCAGGACTCGACGGGATCAGGTTCGTGAGCGAGAGCCTTCATTGAGACACGAACGTTATCAATAGATTCCAGAAGCCAAAATATGATGATCCTGGGGTTGAGAAACCAACGAATCCGGCAAGCATGGTTGTGACCACTTGGTGAGGGAACTGCAATGGGCCCACCAGGACTTGAACCTGGGACCTCGTCGTTATCAGCGACGCGCTCTGCCAACTGAGCTATGAGCCCGGCGATTGTGGTCTATCGTGCGAATTCCGTACGAAGCCCCCATTTGGAAAGCCTCAAAGCGGTGTGACCGAATTCACCGTAACAGCCGAGAGAATGTATCCCACGAGGTCGGATTGTCAACTTTCAGGCCATGGACGAGCAAGTTTTGCGGTTTACGCCGAGCATTTATGGGTGAGCCAAAACTGTGAGCCGCGATAACGCTTGGTCCAGAGCAAACTCTATTCTTTGGTAGCGTTCGGATACACTGTCTACACGCGTAATCGAGCGATTCCCCGCTACACTTAACCGTTCGCTGCCATTGGCTGAAATCTTCCGATCGGTTTCGGGTACCTATTTCATTTCGCTGGCGGCTTCTCAGTCAGGCTCGCCATCGAGAGGCTGCCCTTTTGAGGATTTTGACTTCCCTGCGATGCCTCGTTTACTCTCGGCTAGCACAAACTCCAGTATCCGATCTGTGGTAGGTTTTCGGTCCATTTTCGAGAGCGTTTCGGACGCTTCCTGCATCGATAGACCCGATTCGAAAAGCACTCGATACGCTTCGCGCACGGCGCGTTGATCTTCCCGCTCGATGTTCGCTCGACGCATTCCGATGCGGTTTAGGCCTGCGATTCGGCCATCCACGCCAACCATTGCGAATGGAACAACGTCCTGCGTCACACGACCGAATCCCGCAACGATAGCCATCGCACCAATTCGGACGAACTGATGCACACCACTCAGGCCACCCATCATTACATGGTCCCCGATTTCGACATGGCCGCCCAATACCGCACCGTTTACGAGAGTTGTATGTTGTCCGACTTTGCAGTTATGGCCTACATGGCTTCCCGCAAGAAGAAAGCAATGGTCTCCGATTGTGGTCGCCGACTCAGGCTCCGTTCCACGATGAATCGTGGCATACTCGCGAATCACCGTACCCTCGCCTATTCGGCAGTAGGTTCGCTCGCCTGTGTATTTCGTATCCTGCGGCTCGTGACCTACGATCGCGCCCGGATGAATCACGCAGTTTTTCGCGATCTCGGTCCACCCGGTTAGGTATACGCCTTGGAAGAGCTTGCACCCTGCATGAACGCGCACGTTGGCGTCGATGACGCAAAACGGGCCTACCTCCACAGTGGTGTCGATTTCAGCCTTGGGGTTGATGATTGCAGTTGGGTGAATAGCCATGATTTGCACACAGAGGTTGAAGATTTATCCGGGGCGCTCAAGCCCCAACAAAGCCATCACCATTTGAAGATCGTCCCAGGCCTTTCGTTTTTCTGCGGGATTTCGCAGCAGATAGGCGGGGTGATAGGTCGGCATCGCAGGAATGGACGGGCCTACGCCCTCTGTTCCTGACAAGTACAAGTCATGAAAGCGTCCGCGTAGCTTGCCGATTCCCTGAGCGGTGTTGAGAAGTGTCTTGGCCGCCGGGGCGCCCAAAGCCACAACGACCTCGGGTTGAAGTATCTGCAACTGTTGTTGCAGGTAAGGCCTGCACGCGAGAATCTCCTCGGCGGACGGATCACGGTTATTGGGAGGCCGGCACTTCAAGACGTTACAGATAAAGACGTCCTCCCGTGTGAGACCCATCGCGACGATCATGTCCGTCAGTTTTTGCCCAGCTTTTCCAACGAATGCAAGTCCTTTCTTGTCCTCCTCATAGCCCGGTGCTTCACCAACGAAGACGAGGCGCGGAGCTGAACTCCCTTGTCCAAACACGGTTTGCGTTCGGGTCGAGGCTAGGCCGCACTTGGTACAGCCTACGACAGATGTTCTGTTGAGTATCTGCAATTGCTCAGTCCGCCCCGAATCTTCGAGCGGATCGGCGGCGGGCTGCGCAGCTGTGGCACGAGACATGCTTGGGGCTTCGATGTGCATTGGCACGTCCTGGATGCCGAGCAGGCTGTCTGTTTTCAACTGTTGCGCGACAGCGAGGCGAATTTGTTCGGGTTTCCATTCCATGAGTTTTCTCGTATCGCGATCAATCGGGCCAAAGAGTATCGCGTTAATTTCACTCTCTTTTATGATATAGCATTCTGGTTTATCGTGAATCGTAGATTTGAGACAATCTCCAGGGAAAAATCAGGTTGACCACGACTGATCGATAGGGATTGCTCAATGTTCCTGAACAATCAAGCGTAACGACGTATCGCGAGTATTCACGAAAAGAAACATGCTTTCGGATGCGACAACAAGATAGAGCTTGCTCTAGGATTCCCATTCATGGCGGCTTTTGAAGAGATTTCCGTTGTTTTGCAGGATGGCTACGAGGCCTATGCCCGATTCTGGCCATCAGCTGAACCAGCTCGGGCGGCTGTTCTATATCACCACGGTATTCAATCTCATTGCGGCTGGTACGAAAAATCGGCGGCGTTCCTTGCAGATGCAGGCTACGCGGTGCTTCAGGTCGATAGGCGCGGGAGTGGCCGAAATGAAAAGCAACGTGGACATGCAGAGTCTGCGGATCAATTGGTTGATGACGCCTTCGTCAGCGGTGCCAGGCTGAAGGAACTTTCCAGCTTATCGTCGTACCATGTTATTGGCGTGAGCTGGGGCGGAAAGCTAGCCGTGGCTGCTTATGCAACAAATTCTGAGGATGTATCGAGTCTCACCCTGGTGACACCTGGTTTGTTTCCGCTCGTTGGTGTCACCAAGGAGGAGGCAGCCAAAATTGGCTTCGCGATGATTTATGAGCCGGAGCAGAAATTTCGGATTCCGTTGGACGACCCGAAATTTTTTACCAAAGATCCCGCTTGGCGCGAGTTTGTTTCGGCTGACCCGTTGACGCTTCGTGAATGCACCGCGTCATTCTATTTGGCGTCCAGGCGGATGGATCGAATCGTAAACTCGCTTGGCGCTGCACCCGCTGTTCCCGTTCATCTGCTCTTGGCTGGAGAGGAGCACATCGTTGACAATGCCAGGACAGTTGCCTTTCTTGAAGATGTCGATTGGCCTCAAACAACCATTTCCCGGCACGAGCAAGCTCGCCATTCGCTGGAATTTGAAGGCGATTCCCAGGTCTATTACAATCAACTCGCAAGATTCCTCGATTCAGTAGGGTAAGGATCGTCGAGTATGGCATTGCTGGCGCAGGCGGGAATTTTTGGACTGGTAGGCCGAGAGTCGATCCTCTGAGCTAACGCAGTAATCCCGATGAAGAACGGGGATCCTGCGTGATCCGAGAAAGCGGCCAATGTTTTGATGACGAAAGGTGTATGCTATGGGTTGGCTGTCCAAGAAAGTGAAGACTACGTTCATTGACGATGACACCGGCGAAACAATCGGCTATACGAAAATGGCGTCTGACGATCTGCCGGAGACGTTCGAACTCCAGACGACCATGTACATCGGTGATGCTGAATGGGAAGTCATTTCTGCCAACCCAATTACACGCGCATTATACTCAAAATCGAAGCACCTAACCTTACGGCTTCGACGAATAGAGACGATGGATCCAGACCGCATTATGTGCAGTATCCCGTCGATTTGTAATGCAATACCCGACCTCGGAGATGAGCCTGTCTCGGCCAATGATTGCTTACTGCCCGAAGATGATTGGCGTCAATGCGAACTTGTGTCGAAAATGCACGCAGAAGAAATTGAGGCAGAATTGGTCGCGATCCGTCAAATCCACGAGCATCACTCCGCCGAAGTCGGATGGCATGATCTTCACGTCCGCAACAAGCCTGAGCGGCCGATTCCAGGATCCTTTGATGTGCAGAGCGTTCGTCGTGCATTTGGTCTTGACGCTGCAATCCAAGGGGTTGCATACGTCGGCGCTAAGACGAGAATCGCCGCCGGGTTTTCTATCAAGACGTGCGACGGATTGACATTGTATGGTCTTGCGCCTGACGACTTTGTGACGGTTCTTGGAATTGTCGATGAGGCACGAGAGACCACCCCTAAAGCCGCGATTGATAGCCTTGCCTCACTGGCCCAAGAGTATGAGTTGGACCTATTGTACTGGTGTCAGTGCCAACAAGCATCGCCAGACTCGGGCGTTTTTCGACAACTAATTGCCCGGGAATTGGGCAACAACCAATTGTAATGTTTCGCATGTTTCTCCAAAGGGGCACGCAAGGCAATTGGCAGCACTTCGAAAGAAGACGGGACGCACATTTCAGTGGCTCACATGATCGATAGCTGGAAGAACGGGCGTCTTACCATCACCAGATCAGGAGTTGTTCCCCTTGTTAACGCCGGAAATGATCGCGAAGCAGTTTGGGGCTGAGTGGTGTGAGTCAGTGCTGTTTCACTCGTATCCGCAGGCCTTGCGTTTCGAATTAAGTGCCGGCGGGCATCGGATCGACCAGTTCCTGGTCGCACACAAGCGAGCCTTGGCTGTGGTTCAAGATTCCTTTCGAGACGTTGATGATTTACATTTGGCAGTGAAAATCTTCATTGAGTCAAAGACGCCCGGTGTGGTCTCGCTGCTCGAATGTTTTCGTGGTCTGCGGGATTGTGGGCTTCCGCTTCCACATCGTGATACAATCAGGACTTCGCAGAGTTCGTACGACGAAGAGGTTTGGTACAGCGTCATGGTGATGCGTCTCCGTCAGTCCGAACTGGCGCGTGCACTTTGGCCTCCTCTGGGTCTCGATCACATGACCGAACCTCTACTCGTGGCATGCATTTACATTCTCAGCCCGAAATTGGGCATCCTTGTTCATCCCTACGATGATCGCGGCATGGACATAATCGGGCCGAACAAGTCCAAGCTGAAGGAAATATACAGCCGTCACCGGTCCTGGCTTCTTCCTCACAATCTCGATGCTATGGACAGATCCTTTGGCAAAACCGATTCGACCGATGGTGACGGTCATTGATTAGTTGTCAGTGTTTACCTTCCTGTTTTCGCAAGGTTTTGCCAAGAGAGCGAACGCAGTGTCATCGAACAATGCTCTCCTATGGCAAATTCGGCCCCATGAATTCCTGAGCGAAGAAGTAATAGTCGTTCAGGTCCACGTCGCCATCGTTGTCTGCGTCAAAATCATGAAACGTGCCGACCTGCACGGAGACCGCAAACTCTGATCGGTGTCGGATCGCACCGTTGCAGTTTAGGGTTGCATTGTCCGTGACAATCAGGCGCAGCGTGTAGGCACAGCGGGGTAAGTTGGACGTGTCCCAGATTCCAAGCACGCCATTGTTTACGTTCGTAGTGTTTGTTGCAATCGTCGTCCAGCCGTTGCTGTTGCCGCCGGTGTATTGGAGTACCCAGGAATTTAGATTCGCGTCAATCGCCGTGCCGATGATTTGCACCATCCCATTCGCGAGGAATTCGCAGTTCGTGGGTGACGCAATGGCGGCAACTGGTGGCGTATTGTCGATCGTGACGGTTGCCGATCTGCTATCCGTCTTTCCACAGAGGGATGCTCCCATCAGTTGTAAATCGAAGTTGCCGTCCGGTATTCCTATCGTTGTATTCCATTCACCTAACGCATCGGTGATGACAGAGTTTGTGTAAGTCACCTGCAGTGGATCGATGGGTGTAAATGAGCCGCCTCCCGCCGGACGTTGTTTGACTGTGTACTCCTTGAAGCACTGATCCCATGCGGTGCCATCTACGCAGACCGTCCCTCCAAGAATGGCTGACGGACCTGGCGCGCGAAGTAATAGGCTGTCAAACCGTTTGTCGAGGCGAATTAACCTGACTGCAGTCGAGGAAACGTTGCACACGTTTTCCGCGATCACGCGAACCAGATACCAGCCTTCCGAAAGGCCGACCGTGTTCCAGGTAGCGAGTGTGCCTCCCGTGACAGGAGTGGAACTGAAGTTAATCGAGTTCCAACTGGAAGCGCCCATCGCGCGGTAGTCCACTCGATAGTTCAGGAAGACGCCGTCCGGATCGTCAGCGGTTCCGATGATGTCGATGGAATCACAGCCACAGGCTTGTTCGGCCGGTGCCGTGATGGTTGCAATCGGGGCCGTTGTATCAAGCACGCAGATGTCTTGTATTTCCATTTCCACGCCGAGGCATAGCTCGCATCCAGCCATGTTGTTATCAAATGACCCTACTTGAAAGTAGTAATCCTGTCCCGCAAATGCCGTGAACGCGACTCCGGAGCCGCGGACGGGTCCGCAGTTGTTTGTGCACTCCGGCAACAACGTGTCATCGTTGCAATCGACAGGCGTCATGATGCCTGTACAGCTTCCCGTGTATGCCTGGATCACTGTGTCGTATTGGGTTTCCGGCAGGCAGGACGAAAAGGTGAGCGGGCCGGTGACGGTCGGTTGGACGTGGTACCAAACAGTATGCCCGGGGGCAAATGTGGTGCAGAAAGGCTGAGGTTCTGACATAAGCAGGAAAGCGTCGGTCGTATCGACGAAATCTTGATGAATGCCAGGCTGACCCGGTAACGGTTTGGCTAAATTACAATCGAGGTTAGTCGGTGCATCGCCGCAGGGATTGCCGATTGTGACAATCACGCCCAGGCACTGCGAGCAGGTTTGACTGGTCGCTGCCACGGAGCCTACCGCAAAACGATATCGCATACCTGCGGTAGCGTTGACTGTTACCGTTGATCCGGAGAATGAGCAACCATTGTTGCACTCGGTTGTCGGTGTGTCGTCGTTGCAGTCTTCGGGTATCATGCTGAAGCAATCAGGGTCGCCGCCGCTCCAGACTTGTAGCACCGTGTCGTATGAAGTTTGGGGATGGCAGGTGCTAATGGTCATCGGGCCTGACACGACAGGCGTCACTTCGAACCAGACCGTGTGATCAACCGAGATGCCGCAATAGGTTGGAGTTCCTGTTGCGTTGGTAGCGTCCATCAAGACGACATGTTGACCAACGCTTCCGTCTACCACGCGAGGCCCGGTTCCCGGACAATTGTCAGTCGGTGCCTCGCCATAGGTGCAAGTTTGAGCATGGGCAGTGCCACAAGCCAATGCCGTCAGGAACAGAAGAAATAGAATCTGCGCGGGTGTGCTTTGCATGATGGTCCCTCCTATAGGACAGTCATTAAAGAATGGTTATTCCCCTTGCACCGTGTGTTTCTTAGCAGAGATTACGCTCACAAGTGCCTGCACAAAGCACCGGCACAATGCGTAGGGTGTTTGACGTCAACTTCCGAGGTTAGACTATCTCGACCCGCGTTTCAAGGTATTTTTGTCGAATTGTTTATCGAGTTAACTAATGTCTGCGAGAGAGTTGAATAAGATAATCAACCGGCAAGTTGCACCTGTCATTGGCTAGCGTGGGGAGGCTATTTGTGACCAATTTCGGTTATCGGCTGACTGGAAGCGGGATAGAGCCGTCAGAACGTGGCAGCGGGTCGGGCGGAGCGATCGTTACGTCACGTTTGCTCATTTGCACGTCGCCCCGCTCAACACGCTCGGCGAAAGCCAGCGTTTCCTCATAGAGCGCGTCGAGCATCTCAGCTTCAGCTACGGTTCGTTTCTGCTCGCCCTGCACATAGATAATGCCTTTGCCCTTGCCAGCGAAGACCGCGACGTCAGCTCCTTCCGCCTCTCCGGGGCCATTCACGACGCAACCCATGACGGCTACTTTGACAGGCGTTTTGATCGTTGCGAGTTTCTCGCGTACCTCGGCTGTCAGCTTGATGAGATCAATCTCAATGCGCCCGCAAGTCGGGCAGGCGATGAGTTCCGGCTCGACACGATTTCGCAAGCCAAGCGAGCAAAGCAATTCCTTGGCATCTTCGACTTCGTGAATCGGGTCCGAGGCGTAGGAGATGCGAATGGTGTCTCCAATTCCTAATGACAGCAGGGTGCCCAAAGAGGCGATGGACCGAATGCGTCCGGTCTCAGGCGGGCCGGCATGGGTTAAGCCTAAGTGGAGCGGCAAGTTGAAACGATCGCTCACCGCGCGGTATGCATCGATCACCATGGTGGCGTCGATGCTTTTGGCACTGAGTACCACATCGTGAAAATCATTTTCGTCGAAAATGCGCATGGTTTCCTGCAGAGATTCCACCATCAAGCGGATCAACTCTGCGCGTCGGTCGACTGCCAAACTTGTCTTCTGACTCGAACGTAGCTGTTTGTCTTGTCGTTCGACCACGCTTCCTTCATTGACGCCGACGCGGATGGGTATGTTTCGTTCTCTGCAAGCGGCGATGACACGGTCTACTTGCTTGCGGTCTTTGATGTTGCCGGGGTTGAGTCGAATCTTGTGGACGCCGGCCTCGACAGCTTCGAGCGCTCGCTCAAAATGAAAATGCACATCCGCGACGATTGGGACGGGAGACTGTTCGAGAATCGACGGCAGTGCGAGCGTGTCAGATTTTTCGGGTACAGCTACGCGCACAATGTCGCATCCCGCCTCAGCCAGCCTGCGTATCTGTGCGACGGTTTGGTCTATGTCTCGCGTGTAGGTGCTCGTCATCGACTGAATCGAAACGGGCGAATCACCGCCGATGCGTACGGGGCCGACATGCACCTGATGTGTTTTTTTTCGGGGAATCATGCTTTCATTGTCCAGCGCTAAGGCAATGCAGGATTCTAAAGAGTTCTGGCTTCGGCTGTCAAACGAATGCTTGACTTGTTGGGGTTTTGGTGGTTTCCTTTCCAGCGATTGGCGTGCGAGTCTTGTTGCAAGCTCTCCATCGCCTGATTTCGGCGGAGTTGGTTTGATGTGTTCAGGTAAAACGACCCACATCGAGTCATGAGGGCTTCGTAACGAGAGAATCACATACAAACAGAAGGAGGTGGTTTTATGTCTGTTGATGGAAGAATGGTGGGTTCGATACTGAGTCTCTGCCTGCTTGGGTTGGCGGGTGTTGGCTGCGCGTCGGAGAGTGCGTTCGTGAGCTTCAGTTATGTCGTTGAGCCTTCACGCGGTCTACCGAAAGGCATGAAGACGATCTATGTGGCGCCAGCCAAAGTAGGGGCCAACACGGACGCAAAATGGTCCGAGCTTTGTGCCACGACGATGCAGGCGCTAATTGTCGAATCGCGGAATCAATTCGGAACTCAAATTGAGGTTACGGATAGACGAGACACGCAAGTGACATTCGATGAAGCCGATGCCGCGGCAGCAGGGATGACGACCGGATCAGGCGGATCCGGCGGTCAGCTTTCAGCTGCGAATGGGGCGATTCTGAGCAATATCAACGTTAAGGTGATGGTTGCGCGGGGCAAGCAAAGAACATTGGCAGGCATCTCCGGCTTTGGCGGCGGCGGACGTGGCTGGCGAAGCGGCGGTGGCGACATTCGAACGGAAGAAGTGGATACAGTCACGCGCAACATGGTTGTACAAACCGACTTTCGTCTGCTGGACACGGCCAATAACAAAATTTGGGAGCAGTACTCGCCGCCTTCCTATCGAGCCACGGATCGCACCGATGCAAGCCCGATTTTCGGATCGAGCCAAACTGAAGCAGAGTTGACGCCGCAGGACCGAATCATCGCATCGTTGGTGGAGCGTGGCGCTCGGGAGTTTGTGAGTCGACTCATGCCCTGCCGCATTCAGGTGGAGGCAGATGTTGATTCCAGCCCAAACAAAGATTGCGCTGAAGGCGTCAAACTGCTTCGCGCGGAAATGTATGCGGATGCGATCAGTGCTTTTCGGTCTGCGCTGAGGAAGAATTCCGAGGATCATCGGGCTGCGTTTGGTGCCGGCGTCGCCTGCGAGGCGAGCGGTCGATACGACGATGCGTTGAAGTACTACAAACAGGCCTGCAAAGGAGCCAGCGACGACCGATATGTTCAGGCGCGCGATCGTATGAAAGCGTTTGGCAGCCGAGCCCGTGGGTCATAAGACACGAGTCTTCCGGGGCTTTTGGCTTTGTTGAATATTTTTGAGGGAATTTTTGCAAACGCCACCAACTCGTCGGCGTTTGGTGTGTCCATACGCAGAGACGGGAACGGCTTGACTGATTCACGCACCAACCAGCGGGGATATAGCGTGTTTCTCGCGTATTGCTGCGAGGAGGAGGATTTATGAATTCAATGAATAGACTTATGACGATCACTGCATTGCTTGCCATCTTTGGGGTTTCGACCTTCGTGTACGGGCAGGGTGCTGCATCGGATGCTCAAAACAAACTTCTCGCCAAGCGGGCAGCCGAAGCCGACTGTTATCGCAAATTGGCGGAGTCTGTTTACGGCGTCCAACTCAGCTCGGACACGTACGTTCGTGATTTCGTTACCGAAAGCGACGAGATTCGAACGGGTGTGGATGCGCTGGTAAAAGGCGTCAAGCTCGGGTCGCCGCGATTCTATGACGACGGTATCTGCGAGATCGACGGTGAGGTTACGGTTGCCAAGCTGGTTACGACGCTCACCAAGGTTCACAACGAGCACTACAAAGGGCGGCGCGTTACAATTACGGATATCGAGCACGTCAAGAAGCGAATCAAAACAGATGTTATTCGCGCGACAGGCATGGGCGCGCCCAGGCCCGACGTTCCCAATCTGCCGGATGGTTTCGAGGACAATCTGACGCCTTTGCCGACAGCTGTAACGCCAGTTTCGCATGTTCCAGCAATTTGGAAGTCTGTCGGCCCGCAAGCTCGACTGATGGCGCAACGAGCTGCTCGCCTGGATGCAATGCGGAGACTCCTTGAGGAAATCAAAGGTTTGAGGCTCAACTCAGACACGTTGGTGCGAGATTTTGTTACTGAGTCCGACGAGATTTCGACGCGTGCGCAAGGGCTTGTCGTCGGTGCAGCTACGGTCAGTATCTATTTGCACGATGATGAATTGATTGCCGAGGTCACGATGGAGGTGCCTGTTGAGAAGGTCATTACGCGCATCAAGGAGTTTCATTCTGAGCACTACAAAGGTAGGCGTGTTACATCAACGCATGTTGAAAATGTTAAGAAGACCATTACGCGAAAAATGATTCGCGCGACGGGGATGGGCGTGCCGCCCTCGAAATTCATGCAGAAAGCAGTGAGTGCAGGCGTGGAGTCGCCCGATTGGCTCAGCCGAACCTTTAGCGCGGTTGGCGAAGGGACTGATTCCGAAATGGATAAAGCGCAAGGCAAGCTTCGCGCTGCACGCGCTGCGGAGCTTGATGCAAAGCGAAAACTGGCTGAGGAGGTATTCGGGCTGTCTATCCAATCAACAACGACCGTTCGGGATTTTGTCACCGAGCACGATGAAATAGCTTCGCAGGTTCAGGCGGCGCTGGTAGGTGTCACGGTGAGTCGCGCCGAGTTTGGTGACGGTGTAGCAACAGTGCGAGTGTCCTTGCCTGCGGCTCAAATTTGGTCTGTGGTTCATCAGCACACGCAGGTGCTCAAGCGGCGCGGCTAGAGCCTTTTTTGCGCTGGGGTGCGCTCTATTTGGAGATCGAGAAAATGAAACGGGCTACATCGTATATTTTGACACTTGTTGCGGCGCTCGGGTTTGGTTTGGCTGCAACCGGTTGTCAGAGCAGTTCCTACTCTTCAGAACGGACCTACGAATACAGCAACGAGCCTGTCGGCAGGCAGGCGGATGAGCCTCCTTTGACCGATGAATACCAGATGGTCTCGCCCGGCGAGATGCAAAGCCCCGGACGGATGGTCGGCTCTGACGAATAGGACTGGCTCAATTGTTGTAGTTGGTCGCGCGGTTGCGGTGCCAACTAACCCATGCTCAAGAGCGTCTTGATGTTGCGTGGGTCGGCGGCGGCATCGAATGCCTTGATTGCGTCTTCGATCGGAAAGGTCTTCGAGATCATTGATCGCACTTCAATGGCTTCGCGCGCGAGGGCGTTGAGGGCTTCGCCGAAGGGCCCGCAACGACTTCCAACGACGCTGATTTCATTGACAACGATTGGAGCAAGGTCGAGTGCCTCATTGTCGGCACATGTACTCTTTAGAATGATTGTGCCACGAGGGCGAACCAATTCCATCGCCACCTTCATGCCCGCAGGCGAGCCGGAACATTCGACGACAACATCTCGGTCTTGCCGGGCGACAAGCTCGTCCACATGAATCGCTTGCACGCCCTTCTTTTCGCAAAGCAAGAGCTTGTTCGGGTTTCTTCCAACGACGGTTAGGTTGCAGCCTTTCGTGGCAAGCACTTGCGCAACGAGCAACCCGAGTCTTCCCGCCCCGACGACGCTAACGGATGTTCTTGAGTCAATGAATGATTGAGCGAGAACCTGATAGGCGGCGGCGAGAGGCTCAACGAAAACGGCTTCTTCGTCTGAAACGGAATCCGGGACAAGGTGCAGGTTTTTCTGATTGACGGTAACCAAGTCGGCGAAGCAGCCGTCTCGGCCTGCAATGCCCATAACCGTGCGGTTCTTGCAGTGATTGGAAAGCCCGGATTGGCAAAGCTTGCATTGACCGCAGACGTGGTTGATTTCGCATACGACTCGCTTACCGGTCCAATCTGTCGGCCCTTCCAACACTGTGCCAACCATCTCGTGCCCCAATACGCCGGAGAAATCCATATAGCCCCGCGTCAGATGGAGGTCGGTCGCGCATATTCCGGCAAGTCGCACCTGGACCAGGCACTCACCTTCCGCTGGGTTGGGGGCTGGATAGTTGGGCTGATAGGATAGTTCGCGATTGAATACGACGGCTCTCATTTGAAGCAGTGCTCCGTCTTGAGTTCTTGAACTACGCGCGTCAAAATGATGGCGCAACGGCAACGTGACTCACAAAACGCTAGGAATGTTGACCCGTTTGCCGCGAGACATCTTCGGAGTCAGGTCGCCCATGCCTGGAGCATTGTTGCATGGTTGTGGAGTTCGGCAAGGGGGGCGAAGTAATCGCCAATCGCCTGAAGGTTGCCATGTTTGCTGGGGGAGAATCGCGTCCCGTCATCGCAGGCCTTGCAGTGTGGTTGTGATATGAAGGTCATTTAGCCTTCAAACGGCGTCAATGCGCGTCCGTTGCGTAGATCACTTCTCGGCGGATACAATGTGATCGCCTTGGGGAAGCAGGTCGGAAACCCCATTTTGGTTGTATGAGTTATTTTTCGTTGGGAGAATGTTAGCGTGACAACTCAGGCGAATCGGGCGAAGTTAAAGACCAGCAGTCTGTTGCCGGCTCTTGTTCTATTGATGGGGATTCCTGTTGCGTTTGCAGGCACCCCGCGTGCGCGGACGCTGATTTACGATCCGAATCAGAAGGAATGGTTGGAGACCCCGCCTCCCGTGCCGGGGACTCCGGAAGGTGATTTGCTTGCCATTCGGAAGCACTTGACGGAAGGGCGATTTCGGAAAGCTCTGACGAGCACTAAAAAATTCTCGAAGCATCACGGCGAGCGGCATGACTTGACTCCACAAGTGGTAACTGCCAAGGCCGAAGCACTCATTGGCCAAAGAAAATTTTATAAGGCCCATCTCCTGCTGAAGGATTTTCTGAATCGGTACGGAGGAATGGCTCACGCGTCGGAAGCGATTCGGCTTGAGTTTGTCATAGCCGAGGCGTTTCTTTCCGGGGTCAAACGACCCTTCCTTGGCATGCGTCTGTTGTCGACGGAGGATCTTGCTATTGATATCCTTGATGATATATCTGTCAATTATCCTGATACGAGCTTTGCCGAACTTGCGATCAAGACCAAGGCGGACCACTTATTTCGTCAAGGCGATTACTCACTTGCGGAGTTGGAGTATTCGCGTCTTCTTCGTGATTATCCGCAAAGTCGCTATCATAGGTTTTCGATGCGGCGTTCTTCGGATGCCGCGCTGGCGAGTTTTCGTGGGATTGATTTTGACGATGCCGCGCTGGTCGAAGCGGAGGAGCGGTTTCGAGATTACCAGGCTCGATACGGCGCGTGGGCCAATCAGCCGAAAGAGGATGTCGATTCCGTCTTAGCTGCCATTGTCGAGAGCAGGGCGGAAAAGGAGTTTTCGATCGGCGCGTACTATGAGCGCACCGATCACTTAGGCTCCGCTATGTATTACTACCGATCCATCGTCAGCCAATGGCCCGATTCGCTCGCCGCCGTGAAAGCGAAGCAGCGTATGGCGGTCTTGGGTGTTGGTACGGATAATGGCTGAACCACGGTCGAGTCAGCTGGGAATGGTCAAGATGAACCAGAAACATGCGAATCGAATCATTGTGTGCCAAGGGGCATTTGGAATGAAAAGACGACGAGGCCGGACAATAGCCGGTGCTGTTTTGCAGATGATCGCATTGGCAGGTGTGGCGTCGATGAGCCAGCTTATCGGATGCAGCTATTCGACCAGCAGGCCGTTTTCGACCGATATCCAGACAATCCATGTAGATATGTTCCATTCGAAGGAGTTTCGACGCGAGTTGGAATTCAGACTTACCGAAGCGATTGTTAAGCGGATTGAATTGGACACGCCTTACCGCATCGCGCATAAGGCGACGGCAGACGCGGTACTGACTGGTGAGGTCCTGAGCGTCCAAAACCGAACCTTTGGCGACGATTTTGATCGAGATTTGCCTCGGGAGATCGGTTCGACGATAACAGTCAAGTTCCGGCTCCAGGATATGCGAACCGGCGAGATTTTGGTCGAAAGGCCTCGTTTTACCTTCCAAACGAGCTACATCCCGCCTGTGGGCGAGTCGTTTACGATGGGAATGGTTCGCGGGCTGGACGGTATGGCGGAACAGATCGTCGAGTCCATGGAATCTAATTGGTAGTGAGGCTATCATCTTAAGGGCCAAACCAGGGACAGGTCGATGGAATAAAGCTCCCTAACGTTTCACCAGGAATACACGATGGCAGAAGGCGATAGCTCCAAAAACCCGGAAAACAACGATTCCAAAAAACCAACGGTCCCCAGTCCACGCCCCTCGCGAAATCTGGTGAGTTGGCTGGTGCTCTTTGGGCTTGCGATGGTCCTGGTGGGCCTATTGCAGAGCAATCTCGATCAAGCTCAAACGCTTACGATTTCGGAATTTCATGCGCGAATCCAGAACAAGCAAATCAAGACCGTAACGATTAAAGATGACGGCATGGTTGAGGGAGAGCTTGTTCGCACCGAAGGGATGGGGCCTGACGAGTCGGTTCGGTTTGTTGTGACGTATCCCAGCGGAGCGATTGATAGCGAATTCATTCGCGGCTTGCTGAAGGACTCCGGTGCGGAGATTAGGTCGGAAAAGCCGAGTCAATTCGTATTGATCCTGGTGAGCATGTTGCCTTGGATTCTGATCTTTGCATTCATTTGGTTTTTCATATTCCGTCAAATTCGCAGTGGTGGCGGTGGCGCGGGGATGCTCGGAAACTTCGGTCGATCAAAGCACCGTGTGACACCAAAAGAGCACACGGGCGTTTCATTTTCTGATGTCGCTGGAATTGAAGAAGCCAAAGAAGAAGTTCAGGAGATTATTGAGTTTCTCAAGGCGCCAAAGAAGTTCCAGCGATTGGGTGGACGAATACCCCGAGGCGTTCTTTTGGTCGGCGTGCCCGGTTGCGGTAAGACGCTGCTCGCCAAGGCGATTGCCGGCGAAGCAGATGTTCCTTTCTTTTCCATCAGCGGGTCTGACTTTGTGGAGATGTTTGTTGGCGTAGGTGCTTCGCGTGTCCGCGACCTGTTCAAGCAAGCCAAGGAAAATTCCCCGTGCATCATTTTTCTCGATGAGATTGACGCGGTGGGTCGTCGGCGCGGTGCGAGCTTTGGCGGGGGCGGGCATGATGAGCGTGAGCAGACGCTCAATGCAATCCTCGTCGAGATGGATGGCTTCGATACGACTTCACAGGTTATTGTGATCGCAGCCACAAACCGTTCTGACGTTCTCGATCCGGCACTTATTAGGCCGGGCCGATTCGATCGACAAGTATTTGTCTCGTTGCCGGACTTGCAGGGTCGATATGAAATCCTCAAAGTCCATATGCGAAAAATCAAACTTGGGCCAACAGTTGATGTGAAGCGCGTTGCGCGGGGTACGCCCATGTTTAGCGGTGCAGAACTCGCCGCGCTTGTAAATGAAGCTGCGCTTGTCGCGACGATGCACGGGAAGGATTACGTCGAACAGGATGACCTCGAAGAGGCACGAGACAAGGTGCGGTGGGGTCGTGCCAAGAAAAGTGCTGCTGTCGACGAACGAGATCGAAACGTGACCGCTTATCATGAAGCCGGTCATGCGATTCTCCAGGCGTTGGAACAAGACGCGGATCCACTTCACAAGGTGAGCATTATCCCTCGAGGTCCTGCAGGCGGAGCAACGTTCTCCCTGCCGGAACGCGATCGAATGGTTTATACGCAGTCTTATCTTCTCGCGCAAATGCGAGTCATGTTTGGCGGACGGATCGCAGAGCAGGTCTTTTTTGATGAAATCAGTAGCGGTGCGGCGATGGATATCAAGCAGGCGACGGATATTGCCCGCCGGATGGTTCGCGATTGGGGTATGGGGGAGGATGTAGGCTTTGTCTATTACGGCGAAGGCGAAAGCCAGGACGGCATGTGGGGTATGCCAGGCGGTCGCGAATATTCTGATAAGACCGCCGAAATTATCGATGTCGAAGTCAAGCGTATACTCGATCGGGCGTATGACCAAGCGCTGAATATCGTGACCGATAATCGAGAAAAAGTAGAGGCCATTGCAAAGGCACTCTTGCAGTACGAGACGCTCATGGGCGACGAAGTGAACGCGATCATTCGCGGTGAATCGCTCGAACGAACCTCGGTTTCCGATTTGCTGGATAGCGCTGAAGCCCAATCGGGTGGCGATGCCAGCGCTTCCAAGAAGCCATCATCTGACTTCGATGCCAAGCCCGACATCAACGATGGTACACTGCCGCAACCCGGGTAGAAGTACAGTCGCGCATCGTCAGTACAATTCCAAGAGCGGCGCCAGCAGAGCGGTGGAATCGCCGAATTCGATCCACAAGCAAAAACTCCTTGGAATGCGCGACTGAAGTACTAATACGAGGCAATGCAAACCCTTAAGAGTCCGGTCGGTCAGCGAAGGAAATGCCTGCGCAAATCGCGACGACGCTTGGATCATTCCGTCGTAGAGATCAAGTCATTGCGCTCGCGAAAACCTCCATTCCGCGCCTATTTTTGTTGCAAATTGGCCTTTGGGGCGTCGGTCAGATAGTATGCGTCGTCATACTCGAAAACCTTGAGTCTATCAGGGGCGTGCTTGACTTATTCGCCCGCTACACACCCGAAAGAGGAGATAGAAGCATGGCCGTTATAAGCAAACCTGCATTTAGAACCTTCGTAGCGATTGTCCTGTTCTTTAATGTCGTACCAGACGCAACTGCCCAATCACCAGAGCAGGTTGACGCGCGCAGGCCGGTCATCATTGCCCCTTCCAATTTAGACAAGTCGAAACCCGCACCGCTGATTGTCGTGCTTCATGGATATGGCGGACGAGGAACGGGCATCAGCACTGTATGGCGAGAGGCAGCAGCGGAAGTAGGGGCTGTGATCATTGCACCAACAGGGCCGCATGCCGTCAAAGACGCGGGATTTGAGTGGGGGCGAGATGTGGATGAAGTAGATCGAATCGTTTCAAATGTTATCAAGCTTGCAATGGATAAGTTCAAAATCGACGAGAAGCGCATCATCTTGACGGGGTTCTCGCAAGGCGGCTACATGACGCTCAACATTGGGATGAAACACCCTGAGCGATTCCGAGGCCTTGTTCCGGTTGCAGCTAAGTACGATGCCAAATTGGCGACACCATCGACGGACTCCAAACCGCCTCGCGTTTTCTTTATGGTTGGGAAAGAAGACCGTGTTGCCCCGAGCATCAAGAAGGCAGCGAAAGACTACGAGGCTGCGAAAATCCCGTTCAAGCTCAACATCTATGAAGGCGTGGGGCATAGTTTTCCAAAGGACAAGACGGCTGAACTACGCAAGGCTTTGAGCTATATCCTGTCTGAAAAATAGTTGATAGGTGGCTGCAAGTACTGTTCTTGTGATGAGCAGTATACGCG
This sequence comes from Phycisphaerae bacterium, assembly GCA_029260035.1. Classification (GTDB taxonomy): domain Bacteria; phylum Planctomycetota; class Phycisphaerae; order UBA1845; family UBA1845; genus OFTM303. The sequence goes on along the minus strand of JAJDEA010000222.1, from coordinate 82,197 downwards.
AGAATCTTGCGTAGATTATGTCCTGGTCAATGAGTGGAGAGAAAGAAAATGACCCAAGCAAAAACAGGTGATTGGATCACGAATCCCGAAGGATACCGGGCAAAGCTGAACGGCTTATTGAACGGACGCGACCCAATCGAAATCATGACTTCGACTGCGGACGTCGTTCAGGAGATCATTAACCAGCACAGCATTGAGCAACTGCGTGCCAAACCTGACGAAGGTAAATGGACGCCCAACGAGATCATTGGCCATTTGCTCGATGCGGAATGGGTTATTGGCTTTCGAATTCGGCTGGTCCTTTGCGAAGACAAGCCGGTGATCCATGGCATGGACCAGGACCTTTGGGTATCGGGGCAGGACCATAACAACCAGGAACCCCAAGCTTTGCTCGACGCTTTTCGCAATCTCCGAAATGTGAACCTCGATCTCTGGAAGCGAATGAGCGCTGAACAGCTTGACCGCCCCGGCATGCACGAACAGCGAGGCGCCGAATCATTGAGAACAACCCTGTCCATGTATGCTGGCCACGATCTTACCCACATCGATCAAATGCGTCGGTATATTTCAGCGACTGAAAAGAAGTAATCCCTGGCACAAAATGGCCAATGAGACGCCTACTTTCGACAACTCAGAAATAACAACTCGCCGCAGAGAATCAGCCGCAGGCGTGGCGTATGGCCTGGCTTGTTACCTCTGGTGGGGGTTTGTTGCATTCTATTTCAAGGCCATCGCTCATGTTCCGCCGTTGGAGGTGCTTGCCCTTCGCGTCGTTGGCGCTGTCATTCTTCTTGCCCTCCTTTTGCGCTTATACGGTCGCTGGGGTGTCGCGATCTCTGCACTTCGACACCGGATAACGGTGATTACATTGATTGGAACGACCTTGCTGATTGCGTGCAATTGGCTCACTTTCATCTGGTCCATCGTCGAAAACCAATTGCTCCAGGCGAGCTTGGGATATTTTATCAATCCGCTTGTGAATGTTGTTTTGGGGTTTTTGTTTCTCGGCGAAAGACTGCGCCGATGGCAAATCATAAGCGTTGGAATAGCCGCGTGTAGCGTCGGATACCTGACGTTCGGACTTGGCGAGCTGCCAGGACTTGCACTGATTCTTGCATTCAGTTTCGGCTTTTATGGCCTGCTTCGGAAGATCGTCCGCGTCGATTCGATCGTTGGGCTTACCGTGGAAACGACTTTTCTACTGCCGTTTGCAATCGCCTATTTGGTATACGCATTTTCAACCGATCGACTTGTTTTTGGAATGCAGTCCCGCACTACAGATGTCCTGCTTTCGCTTGCAGGAGTCGTGACCGCTGTGCCGCTTATGTGGTTCATCAACGCAGCCAAAAGGCTTCGGCTTGCGACACTTGGTTTTCTGCAGTACATCGCCCCGAGTCTGCAGTTCATGTTGGCGGTCCTCGTTTTCGGCGAAGAGTTTTTGTCGGTCCATATGATTAGCTTTGCCGGTATTTGGACAGCACTTGCGGTATATTCCATTGATTCGGCAGTGCATGCTCGAAAAGTGGCTTAGCCATCCGATTAAATGCGGGCATGCAGGATGACTTGTCGACTGTTGTCGCATAGCAGATGGCTTTGCTTTTCAATCATGCGCATGCCTGTTACGCTGTTGCCGTCCTGCAACGGGCTTAACGACTTTGCATTGCCGGGGCAGGGCGAACGCCAATAATTGATATAATGCCAAGGAGATCAGTCGGAATGAAACTGCGAATTATTGTCATAACAATCTGCCTCTTGTTGTTGTCCGGTTTGAGCGCCTCAAGTCGAGCAGACGGCACTCACCCGTTTTCGGTACACGACATGCTCGCCATGGAACGAATTGGCGATCCGCAAGTCTCGCCCAACGGCAAGCTGATTGCATTCACGCTTCGAACGACGGACGTCGAAGCGAATAAGGGCAGAAGCGATCTTTGGCTTGTCGGCGCTGATGGTGCCGGCCTGCGGCGCTTAACCTCGCATTCAGCGAACGATTCATCTCCGCGTTGGTCGCACGATGGGAAATGGGTCTGGTTTCTTTCCTCGCGTTCGGATTCTTCGCAGGTCTGGCGCATCGCCATTGATGGGGGCGAGGCGGAACAGGTCACGGATCAGCCTTTGGATGTCAGCACATTTCTCCTCTCACCAACGGGGGCCCATTTTGCGATTGCGATGGAGGTGTTTCCGGGAAGCGACGTAAGTGAAACAGTCGAGCGTCTGGACGCAATCGAAAACGATCCCGCCAGCGGCCTACTGTACGACAAGTTGTTTATCCGACATTGGGATACTTGGAAGGATGGAAGAAGGTCGCATCTTTTCGTGTTGCCAACCAGCGGGCAGGGCAGGCCGATCGATGTGATGAATGGCATGGACGCGGATTGTCCGACCAAGCCCTTCGGCGGCCCGGAAGATGCTACGTTTGCCCCGGACGGTCGATCGCTGGTATTTACTGCACGAGACGTTGGACGGGCGGAAGCATGGTCTACGGATTTCGATCTTTACCAGGTTCCGATTGATGGGTCAGCGAAACCTCGATGTCTGACTTCGGAAAATGAAGCGTGGGACGGAAGCCCGGTGTTTTCTCCTGATGGCAGAACGCTTGCTTATCTCGCGATGCAGATTCCGGGGTACGAATCGGATCGTAATCGAATTGTCCTGCAGGATTGGCCGACCGGCAAACGGCGCGTGCTGACAGCAGAATGGGACCGATCTCCGGGGTCTTTTTCCTGGTCGGGTGATAGTCAGACTATTTACGCAACCGCATCCAACCTGGGCCAGCGTTCTCTTTTTGCGATCGACACAGCAGAAGGGAAGATTGCTACGCTTGTTCGTGACGGAGGTATGACGTCACCGAGTTCGGCTGGCGATCGTATCGTATTCGGTCGTCATCACTTGCGATCCCCCGTCGAGCTTTATTCCGTTTCCGAGAAGGGCGACGATCTCCGATCCATCACCTCTATCAACAAAGCGAGATTAGCTGCGGCAGAGATGGGCGAAATAGAGCAGTTTACTTTTGCAGGCTGGAATGACGAAAAGGTCTACGGATACGTTGTTAAGCCGATTCACTTCGACCCAAAAAAGACATATCCCGTTGCGTTTCTCATTCACGGTGGGCCTCAAGGCTCGTTTGGAAATACGTTTCACTACCGATGGAACCCGCAAGCTTACGCTGGCGCGGGCTATGCAGCGGTGATGATCGATTTTCATGGTTCGAGCGGCTACGGACAAGAATTCTGCGATTCAATTAAATCTGATTGGGGCGGGAAACCTCTGGAGGATTTGCAGAAGGGGTTGGCTGCTGCTCTCAAGCGATATCCCTGGATGAATCGTGACCGCGTCTCGGCACTTGGGGCGTCGTATGGCGGATATATGATAAACTGGATTTCGGGGAATTGGCCTGACCGATTCCGCTGCCTGGTCAATCACGATGGAAATCTGTGCGAACGTATGGCTTATTACGATACGGAAGAGCTATGGTTTCCTGAACGCGACCACATCGGAACGCCTTGGAGCAATCCCGAAGGCTACGAAAAGCACAACCCCATCAACTTCGTCAAAAATTGGAAAACCCCGATGCTCGTCATTCACGGCGGATTGGATTATCGAGTCGTCGACACGCAGGGGATGGCTACATTCACAGCTCTGCAGCGGCGCGGGATTCCGAGCAAAATGCTGTATTTTCCTGACGAAAACCACTGGGTCCTCAAACCCGCCAATAGTATTTTGTGGCACGATACCGTCATAGGTTGGCTTGATGAATGGACGAAAAAATAGCGCACACGCCGTCAAGTATTTTGATCGTCGGGAGATATCCTGAGCGCGCTAAGCTGGCAATGCCTATCGAACCAACGATTATGGCAAACGGCGGTATCGGTACTCGCCTGCTCGCACGGCTTGGCCGTTCAGAGCATGCTCTAAGCGCGTTCGCCGTGCTGACTCTCCAGCGAATCTCGTAAGCGAGCAGCTTCTTCAAAATGTTCTTTTTCGATGGCTTCACGAAGAGCTTTGCGTTTGGAAAGTAGCGAGTCGTCAGGCATATCCTTATTGATGTCCGCAGCCAATGATCGCAACATTCTTATCTCTTCGCTCGTTTCGCATGCTTCAAAATTGCCGATCTCTTCATAAAGAGATTGGATTTGCATGACGCCACGATTGACATGTGCCAAAGCGCTGACTACTTCCCCGTCATTGAGAGCCTGGTAGGCAAGAGCGCGGGCACGCATCATGATTACATAGGGTCGAAATGATTCCAGGCATGCCTGATCTTCCTGATCGCCAGCGTGGTCTCGGCACAGGTCAAAAATAGCAAGCGTGTGAGTTGTATCCTCGACGACGTTTTCAAATTCCTCGAGAACGAAACTAGCCACATATCGACGGTAATACAATGAAGCTTCGTCACGCAGTGCCTGGCACTGTATCGCGGTCATTTGATAGTCATGTGTCGAGCCGTGACGGTCTTCAAATCGATCCAGACGCTTCCGATGGAAATCCAACAGAGACGGACAATCGAACGGCTCAGCCGCATCAGGCCTTCCCTGGATTTCCATTTGCAGCACGCCGAGTTCGACGCGCATTTGAATGCGCATTACGCCGTCGGAGCCAAGTATCTTTCTTACCGAAATCTGCTCGGCGTCATAAGGCCAATCCTTGAGTGTAGCGTGCAAGTCGATATAGGACATCATGCCATGATCCTCTGGCAAGAGAAAACAGCTCTTCCCCCAACTGACGAAAACGGCGTTGGGCCCCACGGAGTCTACGATTCAAATCGCCGGGGCGCGGAAGTTAGAGCGTTGATTTGCAGAACATGGCATGATGGCACACATTATGTGACCATTTAGGGAAAATCAGAGTCCGAAGATTGGATATCTTGCACGAACGGCGAGGCATTGCTCATTCAGCCGTGTATTGATGGAGGAGCAAACGACCATCAAAGGCGCAGCGTAATAACGGCGGTCAGCCAAGGGTAGCGTCAAGCTGCTCTCATGCTCGAGCAATCGCGTGCTACCGAACGCTACAGTAGGCATAGAGTCTGCTCCAGCGGAGCGTAGGCGGTCCAGGTGTCGCGTATTAGATGTCGGGATTCGCTTTCGCGATGCGCTAGCCGATAACGTCCAGAATACGAGCCACTGTACCCTCGATGCGTTCGGGAGTTTCGTAGGTGCCAGCTTCGATTTCAGCACGTATAGCTTGTGTCTTGGCCGTCCGGAAACTTGATGATGCGCTGGTTTCAGCAAGCAGCCTGCCACGGGGGGATATTTCAACCCGGTCTCGGACCAACGGAGCAGAATCGCCGATCGGCGATTTCGAATCCGGCAGTTCACGGGGCTGATAAATCGACGGGAGATAACTGGAAATATTGATTATTTCACTCATTGTGCCACGTCCTTTGAGCGAATGCGTTATGCCGGTCGCCACCAACCGGCGGAATCTGCGCGTCCAATTGCGGAGCGCCCGAAAACCGATGGCGTCGCCTCCTCCGGGCGAAACACAACCATCGCCTACGACCCCAACTAGGCTATCATCCGTGAATCGCCGAGGAGCAATGAGGCTTGCCAACGCTGCTATAAGCTCAGGCTTCGATTATTGCCCCGAGTGCAGCAGTGTTATCAGTCCTAATATCGACAAGCCTGAATTTTGAGCTTGAACCAAAATGAACCCGATTCACAAAAAAAGTCACAGGCAATACAACATGTTGCAAACGAAGGAGTTACGAACAACAAAATGTAGGTGGTCTGGGTATTTCACATGTTGTAAATAGGGGAATTGCTTTAAGGGCAAGAACCGCTCTAGCAACCTCAAAAAGCTCTTTGGGCAGCAACGTCCTATAAAACAAGCGAATATTGTTCATTCGCGCTGTTCTTGTGCGGATAGGTTGACGTTGGTTATCGCACTTGTTGTAAAATCACTCGAGTCGTAGTCACTTTGTCTTCGCGCAAGTAGGTAACGGTCGCTTCATCACCGACGGCATGACGCTCCAGCGCATCCAGGAGATCGTCCTCTTGTTTAATTTCCCGGTCATCAACGCGAAGGATGACATCTCCCAGTTGCCGAATCCTTCGCCCCTGAACGATTGTGCCTCGTAAACCTGCCTTGGCGGCGGCACTGTTTGTCGTGACGGTGTCGAGCAAGGGGCCGGGCAGGTCCAGTCTTTTCGTGACCCAGTCGGGGGCAATGCGCACCCCAAGGCCCGGCCTAATAACATGACCATACTTGATGATTTGCGGAACGATCCGATTGACGGTATCGACCGGCACAGCGAATCCAATCCCGGCACTTGCGCCGGAAGGGCTTGCAATCTGCGTATTGACCCCTATGAGCCTGCCGGAACTGTCCAGCAAAGGCCCGCCAGAATTGCCAGGGTTGATCGCCGCGTCGGTTTGAATCACATCGCGAATCGTACGGCCTTCTACGATCGAATCGATCTGTCTCCCTAGGGCGCTAACAATCCCCGTTGTCAGCGTCTGATCCCAGCCGAACGGATTCCCGATTGCGAAGACTTTTTGGCCGACCTGCAAGTCGTTAGAAGACCCGACTATTATCGGCTTGAGTTGTTCGGACGGCGCATCGATCTTGATAACCGCCAGGTCTTTGTCCATTTCATATCCAACGACGTGAGCCTCCCACCGGGAGTGATCGGCAAGCGTCACCTCAATCGCGCTCGAACCAGCCACGACGTGAAAATTTGTCACAATGTAGCCTTGGCGGTCGTAAATAAACCCGGACCCCGTACCTTTCGGAATCTTGAACACATCCAAACTGAAGAGCGAGACTCTGCTGTATTCGATGTTGGTAATGTATACGACAGAGGGTGACGTCTGAGCAAAGAGCTGGACGGTCGCCTGCTCGCCAGCCGAAAGGTCGCCTCGAGGGATTACCGGACGGGCCTCGATTTGCGGATCGCGCAGCGGCGCTGATCTCGTCTGTCGAACCAACGTCCACGCCAGGAGGAAAACAAGCGACCAGACACCGATCATGGTCCCCCAGCCTGCTACCCAGCGGCGTGGCCGGGCGACAACTGGTCGGCTTGGAGACTCACTGCCGAATTTTCGGTCCGTCATCATCACCATCTTTCTGTTTGCTTTGCACTCTTCTCATTTCGCGCGAATCGTCTTTCCCGCTTGGGGACGCAATGATCGATCGTCGGCGAGTGCGCATCCCATCTTACCTGAAGAGATGGACCCTCAATCCGAACATTGAAACATTTCTCGGACTGTGCGTAAAGGCGATCAAACGAAGATGGTTCGGAACGGCCTTGCGCAAGGTACAAAAGTGATCGCGCGTCAAATTCCTTCACGAAATCTACTGACCGATAACTTGTGCTGACCGATGTGTTTCGACCTGTATTGTAAACAGTATGTGAACATAGGTAGCACGAGTTGGGCTCCTTACGTCCGAGAGGATTGGGTTTTCAAATCTCGTCTTGTTCGCGGTTTTGCCCGCCGCTTGGATGTTTCGTACCTTTCAATTACCGAGGGTTTTTCCCTCAAAGACGGTAGTTCCAAAAAACTCCGTCCTTGCCTATTGGCGGTCGTATTGGGAATGTTGGTATGTTTCGGGGAACAAGTGACATAGAAAAAGCCAATCCTGTCGAAGGCGGCAACGCAATAGGCTACGGAAATGCCGCGAGGCCTGCATCAACCTCGGCGGAAGTCGAACCCGTAACTGCGCGTATTTGTACCTGCCCATCTCGCCCACGATTCGAGCAAAAAACTCAAAAGAGAATGATTCTCATGCGGGGGCTTCCGAGTTGCGGAAAATCCTTCGCCAGCCGACAACTTGTGATCGATGGCGGGATTCACATCGAGTTCGACGAATTCTTTTATACCCAAGCCGGAGACAACCCGGCTCGATACGATTGGTCCGCTAAACTACTGCCATCGGCACGACGCTGGAACTATGAGCGTATCAAGCGGGCAATCCAAAACAATGCAAGTCCCATTGTCGTAGATAGCGACAACAGCCCATGCGCTACAACTGGTGCATATGTTACGCTTGCGCTCGATCATGGTTATCAGATCAACTTCAAAGAGCCGGAAACGCCCTGGTGGCGGGAGATTCGGCGTCTCTTGGATGATAAGAAAGCAAACAGAGAAGCACTAAGGAATTGGGCACAAAAGCTTGTGTTGCTAAGCCGAGGAACGCATCGAGTCCCACTCGAAAGGTTTCTTCACAGAATCGAACGCTGGGACAACCTCACCGTCGAAACCATTCTGTCGGCAGCATAAGTTCCAGTTGAATAAACGGAAAGGGAATCGTTATGGCCAGGAAAAAGAGCAAGCAAACAAAACGTCGCAGCGGATCAGGTAAGAAGAAGGGAAACCAGTCTAATAAGACTCCAGATTCTGCTTCGTTGGATATTGAAGCGCTCGAGCCTCGCATTCTCCTTTCCGCAACCTGGGTGGATGCGGATACGGGCGATCCGCTAGACGGAGCCACCGAAGGAAACGACTCCTCTACTGGAACTGACGGCGCTGACGGACTTAGCGATGACGACTTAATGTCAGGTGGTGATTCGAACGACCAGCTATTCGGTGGCAGTGGAGATGACTCGCTCTTCGGCGGCTCGAGCGGTGGATCAGGCGGAAGCTCAGGTAGCTCTGGTGGATCAGGTGGCGGCTCAGGCGGTGGCTTTGGAGGTAGCTCCGGCGGCGGTTCAGGCGGAAGTTCTGGTGGTTCTGGCGGAGGCTCGGGTAGTTCTGGCGGATCGGGTGGCGGTTCAGGCGGAAGTTCTGGTGGTTCTGGCGGAGGCTCGGGTAGTTCTGGCGGATCGGGTGGCGGTTCAGGCGGTGGCTTTGGAGGTAGCTCCGGCGGCTCGGGTGGAGGTTCAAGCGGAAGTTCTGGTGGTTCTGGCGGAGGCTCGGGTAGCTCTGGCGGATCCGGAGGTGGTTCCGGAGGCAGTGTGAATGTCGCACCGGTCGCCAATGCGGGTGTTGACCAAACGGTGGATGAAGGCAGTAACGTGACACTGGATGCGTCTCTGAGCGCCGACGCCAACAGTGATTCGCTAACTTATGCCTGGACGCAGGTTCAAGGCCCATCGGTAACGCTAAGCAGTGACACCGACGCCCAGCCTACGTTCACGGCACCGGACGTAACGGGGCCTACCACTCTGACGTTCTCGGTAACGGCGGACGATGGCAATGGTGGTGAGCATACAGATTTGGTCAATGTTGTTGTTAATGACGTTGCGTCCAACTCAGCTCCGACAGCCGTTGCCGACACTTTCTCAACTACCGAGGACACGCCGGTTACGACGGGAAATGTGTTGACCAATGACAGCGATCCGGATGGCGATACCCTGTCCGTTGCCAGCTTTACGCAGGCAAGTAACGGTACGGTTGCTGACAACGGCGATGGCACGTTCTCTTATGCGCCAAATGCCAACTTCAACGGTAGCGATTCCTTCACCTACACCGTCGATGACGGCAACGGTAACACCGCGACCGAGACGGTTACGGTCAATGTGGCTGCGGTAAATGATGGACCAACAGCTGCGGCCGATACATTCTCAACTACCGAAGACACGGCGGTTACGACGGGCAATGTGTTGACCAATGACAGCGACCCAGATGGCGATACCCTGTCCGTTGCCAGCTTTACTCAAGCTAGTAACGGCACGGTTGCTGACAACGGCGATGGCACGTTCTCGTATACGCCAAATGCCAACTTCAACGGCAGCGATTCCTTCACCTACACCGTCGATGACGGCAATGGTAACACCGCGACCGAGACGGTTACGGTCAATGTGGCTGCGAGCGCGCCGACTGCGCCTGCATCCACTCCGGCGCCAAGTGCACCTGCTCCCGTAGCAACACCTACGCCTGACGACGTCGAGAGTGAAGATGCCTCCGCTGTTGCGAAGGATGTTGACGATGTGACTGTGAGTGAGTCTGGTGGATCGGGAGCCGATGAATCGGCGTCCGATGTGATAGCGCCGCCAGAGCCGACGGAAAGCGTCGCAGATGTGACGCCGGTCGTTCAAACACCCGTTGCTGTCGTCGAGTCAGTTGAAGGTGATGGCGGATCGGCTCAGCATGGGTCAACCGACACCACTCCTTCTTCGCCGGTCGTCGATGTACCTGTGGCAACGACGGGAAGTACAGCAGGGTCGCAAAGCAATGAGTCTGGTGGCGGCAGTGGGGCGGGGCATTCCGACAAAGGTGATGAAGTTGTTTGGGATGGTTCCGAAGAGCTTGGTGTCATGAATCCGTTGGAGGAAGTTTCGGATACAGTCGACGTGGCGCGAGCTGAATCTGATTTTCTTGCGGACGTAGCCGAAACGTCGTCCGCTACTCCGTTAGCAGATACGGTTGAGACGGAATACGATACGCAGCAGGAAATCGCTTATTCATCGGACATGGACCAGGAAGATAGTAATGATGTTAGCTTCTTGGCCAATGGCGATGCGGGTCTTGAGGTGCCGGACGTCTTTCATGAAATTGCGAGCGGCGTTCACAGTGACAATCTCGAGGCGGCCTTTGCTGCTTCCGACTCGGCGGATGAATCAAACGGAAACGAGTCCGATACGTCAGAGACTTCGTCCGGAAAAGTTGAATACGCCGATCGCGGATTCAATCGGGATAACGAATCAGAGGTTGAGACCCATAACGAGTTCGAAGTCGATCGTTGGGATGAAACCGATGGCGAATCGACTGACGATACGATGGTTGCAAGCGCAGGCGCATCCAGCGGGTTTTTTGCAGGGCTTTGGAGCGCAATTCGTGGCCTTGGCGCTCGTAGCGAAAAACAAGATCGGACGCATGAAGGTGGCCGAGGAAGCAAGGATCGTTAACCAAAACGGCGGCACGAGATGCTTTCAATTCGCCTGTATGAACTGCCGACAAGATCGAGAGGAGGGCGCGCAAAATGCGCCTTCATTTATCGGAACTCTTGCGCAGTATTTGTCAAGCGGATGACTCATGCGGAACGGAACCCGCGTCAAGAAAGCAACCTGTAAGATACCTATTGCCTGGCAGTATGTCGTGTTGATTCTCTCTTTCGTTGTAATCGGAGAATCAACATCATCTGCTCAGCAAGCGGTTACCGCCACGCCTGCGTCGAATTCCGCGGTCAGAGTTTTCGGGCTTACGATGCCTGTTCGTGAAGCGATGCTGGGTGCGGCGAGACCCACGCTTATCAGCCACATCGCCGTCGAAGAAGGCGACAGCATAGAAAAGGGGCAGATCCTATTCGTTCTTGATGATCGTGTGCAGCGCGCCCAAACTGAGAAAGCAAAAACGGTAGCAGAATCAACGCTCGCTATTGAACTGGCCAAGACGAAATGGGAACGGGCCAGGCGTGATTGGGATCGGCTTGAGAAACTTTACGGCGGAGATTCTGCTTCGTCCAAGGAATTGAGTGACGCCCTTGCTGCACGCGATATCAACAAGATCGAATATGACCTCGCCAATTTTCGCCATACGGTAGATTCCTGGATCTATCAACGTGAGCAGCATGCGCTCGCGGAATACCTTGTCTCTGCCCCCTTTTCAGGTTATGTGGCTGAAGTCTTCAAAGAAGAAGGCGAGCCCGTCGAACAAGGAGAAGGCGTCGTTCGTGTGGCTCAGCTCGACCCGCTTGTGGTGTCATTTGCCTGCCCATTGACACTTGCTACTCAAATCCACGCAGGAAACATACTCAGCGTGAATCCAGTCAGCTCAGGCTGGAAAACCCGTGCCGGTGAAGTTGTGTTGGTTAACCGGGTTGCAGATGGGGCGAGTCAAACGTTCAACGTGAAGCTAGCCATACCCAATAGGGATGACCGTTGGATAGCCGGTCTAAAGGTATATGTAGATTTTCAGCAAGGTGTAAGCGAGAGAGACCACTTGTCGTCTCGTGTCATTGAAGCACAGCAAACCAATCAGCAGCATAAGAGTAGTCCAACAGATTCTAAAGATGAGTCAAAAGGGTATCGTGAGTAAACGAAATGTTTGATGATTTTCAAAATCCTAACACATCTCTTGATGCGGATTCGGCTTTTGACCTTCTCCAAGAGCTTGGTAAGAACACCGCGGAAGAAGTTCGGCAACAGCGCGCGCACTTTCGATTAGCCATCAAGATCAGCGTTGTACTGCAAGCCGGTAATTCGAGCGAGATGTTGAAGTTCAAAGTTCAAGGCGTCACGGGCGACATTTCTCAAGGAGGTTGTAGCGGACTTTTCCCGATTCCCGTCGGAGTTGGTGATATTTTCCGTTTGCAATTTGACAAAAGCTCGTTCGCATTACCCTTGACTTTTGCACGGTGTGTCCGATGCAGGCTTGTTCGCGAAGACGCATTTGAAGCCGGCTTCGCGTTTTTCAAGCCGATCTGTCTACCAGAGAATGTACAGACCGAACAGGAATCCGGCATTTTGTCATAGCTCTGAACTTGGGCTTTGATTGGAAGGTGACACGATCCGTGCAAACGAAGTTGGAAAAATCGTCATCCAAGAATTCGACGAGTGCTTCGGACTCCCAGCGTGAGGGAGCTTCTTACGCCGAAATCGTTTCTCTTGCGCGCAAGAGCGTATCACCCATTCAGTTCCTTCAATCGTGCCTGAAAGTAATAGCCAAGCACTTTGTATGCCCGTACGCGGCGATGCATGTGCGATACGCTTCCGAGGTCATTCAAGACGATTGGCACGCTGGTCCGACGGATCCGAAGTTTTGGAAGAACAGCTTACAACAGTTCTTGACGGAATCCCTGGCCGAGCCTACATCCAGAGCGAAGTTGCTCAAATCCAAGACAGGAGCGACGAAAGTCGCGTTCCTGTCAGCTACGGTTTTCGATTCGTCCGGCCCGGCAATCGGTGCGGTTGCGCTTGTCATTGCTCCGACGAATGAAGCCAAGCTGGGTCGTCAACTTGACCAACTGGAAAGTTTGGCGCGACTCATGTCGTTTAGTGCCGAGTTCCTCGGACGATCGCAACCGACGGCAAGCGCTAATTCACCAGGAGGTCGTGCGTCTGGCAGTCAGACCGACCACCGGACACTGTCACGCGCCGCGTCCTTTACGACCGTGGAAGAATTAGCGTTTGCTCTGACGAACGATCTTTGTACAAAGGCCCAATGCGAGCAAGTCGCCCTCGGGCTGGTTCAGGGTAAGAGAATTCGGATAATTTCTATCTCTGGGTTTGACAATGTGAAATCGCAGAGTCCGGGCGTGTCCGCGATTCGAGGTGCTATGGAAGAATGCCTCGATGCGAGCGCTCTCATTACCTATCAGCGGGGAACCGATTGGGCGACAGACGAGAAGTTATCCGGCTATCGCCTGCACAAACAATGGCACTCTGCGTCGCATGGTGATGCGGTCGCGTCGATGCCGCTTGCGGTAGACGGTCACACGATAGCTGTTCTAAGCCTTCGTCGCCCGGCGAGTGATCCATTCAAACCAGGACAACTCGACGATATCAAGAGCAAAGTAGAGCCTTACGCGCCTGCACTGGAACTAACACGGCGCGCCAGTCGAAGCTTTCTCACTCATGCTACGGACGGAATCAAGCGATTTGCGACATTGGTTAGACATCCGGATCGCGTGGGATTGAAAGTCATGGTTGCGGTTGCGCTTCTTATGACCGCAAGCTTCTTCTTCGGGTCGATGAATTATGAATTGACTGTTCCATGTGTCGTCACGCCGCACCAGTTGCGGCAACTTACGATGCCTTTCGATGGCCTTGTTGAGTCCGCTTCGATTGTCGAAGGCGAAGTCGTTCAAGCGGGCCAGGTTTTGTGCCTGTTGAATCACAAAGAACTGGATCAGCAACAGGTGGAACTTCAAGCCGAGCTGGCGGTATTGGAGCGAGAAACGGATCGAGCATTAGCCTCGAACTTACCGATCGATGTTCAACTTGCCAGAGCCAAGCAAGTTCTTACTCAGGCGAAACTCGATATAGTCACTCGGCGCATCGCGCAGGCTACGGTGCGTTCGCCGATTGCCGGTGTTGTCGTCACGGGCGACCTTCGCCAGCGGATTGGCGGCGTTGTTGCGCGAGGCGAGACGCTCTTTGCCGTCGCACCGCTTGACCATTGGACGCTAGAGGTGCAGGTTCCAGAACATAGTTCTGCGGACTTGCACGAGAAGCTTACGGGCCGCTTCGCCGCATTTGCTAAACCGGAGCTAAGTACGCCATTTAGTATGTCGCGCGTTCTCGGCGAGGCTCAAATTCGCAACGGAATCAACGTCTATATCGCGGAAGCGGATGTCGTCGCTGAGCAAGATTGGCTTCGACCGGGTATGGAGGGTGTAGCGAAACTCGAATTGGGATCTCGCCGAGTCTGGTGGATCACCTTACACCGGGCAATTGACTATATCAGGTTGCACCTATGGCCGTAAGTGCCGCCAATTCGCCCGCCGCTTCATCTCTCGCCAGCCAACTTGGGTCGGTTCAGGTCAAGCTGCGCGAAGACCTGGAGGTTAGCCGTCATGTTTTTCGAGGTGAGCCATCCTACATCGTTCGCGATCCGGTGACGTTTGAAAGTCAGCGTCTCGATCCCGCGAACTACCAAGTATTGATCAATATAAATGATCACAAACCGCTGAGCCAAAATTTTCAAAACCTCGTTGACAAGAAGATCCTACGCGAGACCGACGAAGAGAAGTTTTATCGGTTCGTGATGGGCCTTCACAAGCTTGGTCTTCTTCATTTGCCAATTTCAGATCACAAGCTTCTATACAAGCGCTATCGCGCCCGAGAACGCGCCAGCCGAAAGCAAAAGTTCCTGGGGTTTCTCTTCATACGCATTCCACTTTGGAATCCAAACGCGTTTTTGGACCGCACTATTCAGTACGCAAGGCCATTGTTCACTAGGCCAGCTTTCATCTGTTGGCTAATGTTGATGTGTGTCGCAGGCTTCGTTGCGTTTAGGCGATGGCACGAACTCTCCGAACCGTTGCATGGTATCATGGCCAGTCAAAATCTGGCACTCATGTGGATTACGCTTATCGCACTCAAAGTCTTCCACGAGTTCGGCCATGCGTATGCGTGCAAGAAATATGGCGGACATGTGCCCGAAATGGGCGCGTACCTAATCATGTTTACCCCGTGCGCATATATGGATGCGACCGCTTCGTGGGGGTTTTCGCGCAAGCTCGATCGTTTGATCGTCTGTTTCGGCGGAATGTATTTCGAGAGTTTTACTGCTGCTATGGCGGTGTTGGTTTGGGCGTTCACAGGCCCATCATTGGTCAACAGCATAGCCTACAACGTCATCTTCCTGGCTAGCATCATCACTGTCCTATTCAACATCAACCCGCTCATGCGCTACGACGGTTACTATATACTTAGCGATTTGACAGAGGTTCCCAATCTTCGCGCAAAATCAGCCCAGTATGTAACTGCTAAGGCGAAACGATGGCTCCTCGGGATTCGCTCCGGGCCGGAAATCGCCAGCCGGAGACTCCGTTGGCTCCTACTCTCCTTTGGTATCTGTGCTTTCCTTTATCGCATCTCTTTGCTGATCGCCATTTCGGCGATCCTGGCGTCCAAAATGTTCTTGCTGGGTATGTCATTGGCGGTGTTCTATTTCGGAAGTACGGTGATTTCGACGCTGCGTAGAACGATTGGTTACCTGTGGCGCGCGGAGGAAACCGCGCATGTGCGAAAAAGAGCGATCGCGTTAGGAGTAGTTGCCCTCCTTATCGTGCCTTGCTTGTTGACATTTGTGCCTTTGCCATCGCGCGTTCACGCCAGCGGAAGGTTGACGACTGAGAATGAAACAATCGTTCGTACAAAAGTGCCGGGCTTTGTGGAAGGTGTTTCGTCCCAATTCGGCGATGATGCGAGTATCGATCAAACCTTGGTGACGCTCAGTAACGACACGCTTAAGCAAGACGTGGCTTTTGCACGCGCCAATCTTCGTGCGACACAGATTCGACGAGATGCCTTTCGCGGCACCGAACCGGAAAGGGCGCAACAGGAAGCGTACCGGGCGAATTCCTGGGAAAAAGCCCTGAAAGACAGCCAATTGAAACTGGATAACCTTGCTGTGCAATCACCTTGCGAAGGTAGAATTATCAGCAGCTTGAAGCCGCAAGATCGAGGGCTTTACCTTAACGAGGGTGACCCCATTGCGACGATTGCATCAGGCACTTGGCAGGTTCATGCTTTTCTTACGGAAGATCAATATGTCCAAAGCAAGCCAACAATTGGTGGTTTCGCCAAGTTCCGAACAGTAGCGAATACGACAAACATATACGAGGGCATTGTAGTCAGTGTTTCCCCAGCCGGGTCACGCACGGTGCGTTTGACATCCCTCACGCAATTGGCGGGCGGCCATATCGTAGTGGATCCCAACACGCACGAAGCGGCGGAGCCATATTTTGAGATCGTTATCGAACTGCCCGATGCCCAATCTTCCGACCTTCGCCATGGCATGACTGGCTCTGTTTTGCTTCAAGGTGGAGCCGTACCAGTTGCCAAACGCGTCGCGAGGCGACTTGCACGGTTTGTCAATCGACTGATGCGAGAATAGGTACGCCGAGAGTCACCGACCCTACCCCGCCTCTACATGCCTTGCCAATACCTGTGCGAAGCGCCATGCGTCGTGGTATGTGTTGTATAGTGGAACTGGAGCCACGCGGATGACATTTGGTTCACGAAAATCGCATACAACACCCTTTGAATTCAATGCGTTGTGCAGCTCTCTTGGCCGTTCATGGGCCAGGATCGAAAGCTGGCACCCTCGAACACTTGCTGGCTGTGGCGTGATGATCTCGAATCGATTGGCTGAAAGCAGGCCAATCAGATATGCCAGGTAGTCAGTCATTTGAGTTGATTTCTGCCGGAGTGGCGACATACCCACTTCATCAAAGATATCGATGGATGCTTTTACTGGCGCTAACGCGAGAATGGGTGGATTGCTTACCTGCCAGCCCTCTGCTCCCGGACGCGGAACGAATTCAGGCTGAAGGTGCATTCGGAAACGTGTGTTGGGGTCGTTCCCCCACCAACCCGCCAGCCGATGCAGGTCCAGGTTCTTGCTATTTTTTTCGTGAACGAAACAACCCGCCACGGCGCCAGGGCCGGCGTTAAGATATTTGTAATTGCACCATACAGCGAAATCGACGTCCCATTGGTGCAATTTAAGTGGCACATTGCCAGCTGCGTGCGCCAAATCCCAGCCCATGACGCATCCATGTTGCTTTACCAGATTCGTTATCTTTTCTATTTCGAAGAGTTGACCCGTGAAATAATTGACTCCTTCAAAAAGGACAAGTGCAATCTTATCGCCCTGTTCGGCTAGCGTTTGCTCAATATCTTCAAGTCGAATCGTGTGCTCATCTTCGCGAGGCTTCAGGATGATTAGCGCCTCTGCAGGGTCCAATCCATGAAAGGCAAGCTGCGACTTCACGGCGTATGTGTCCGACGGAAATGCTGGCGACTGCATCATGATCTTGAATCGTTCTTTCGTTGGGCGGAAAAACGTCGTCATCATAAGGTGCAGATTGATCGTCAGGCTGTTCATCATGACGACTTCGCCGGGCTTTGCGCCAACCAGCCTCGCGCCCGTATCGCGAAAAATCTCATGATATGAGTACCAAGGCCTGGTGCTATCGAAATGCCCGTCCACGCCGAGTTTAGCCCAATCAGTCAATTCCTGGCCAATTAAATCCCGAACGGTTCGAGGTTGTAATCCCAGCGAGTTCCCGGCAAAGTAAATTACGTCTTCCCCGTTTGATTGTTTCGGAATGTGAAACTGAGCGCGATAGTGAGCCAACGGATCATCCGCATCCAGCTTGATCGCAAACGCCTCGTCTTCGCGAAAAGAAACGTCAGAGTCAGCGGGAGAGTTAGTATGGTTTGTCGTCATAAAAAGCTCGGCCCGAACGTAGCAGATTGAATCCTACAGAAACCGATTTTGATCGAGATCGAGAAACTCCATAGCCGACCCGGCTAACAGCCTTTGCTTCGTTTCTGCTGAGAACTTTTCCATCGATTCGATCAGCTTGCCGGGTACAGCCTCGCCCAATGGGAACGGATAATCCGATCCAAGCGCTACTTTTTCCTTTCCCACGAGTTTCACCAGATAAGCCAGAGCATCCGAATCATGGACCAATGAATCCACATAAAAACGCCCCATCCAATCGCGAGGGGACGTTTTCGTGTCAGTTGCGCACAAGTCAGGCCTAACGTCGAAACCATGCTGCAATCGTCCAATCGTGCCCGGAAATGAGCCGCCGCCATGAGCGAAACAGATGCGCAGCTTGGGTAGTTTATCGAATACGCCCGCAAACATTAGCGAACTGATCGCGAGGGCGGTTTCAGCCGGCATACCGACAAGCCAACTATGCCAATATTTTGACATGCGATCTTTAGCTAGCATATCCCACGGATGCACGAACACCGCAGCGCCCAACTGTTCGGCAGCTTGGAGAATGGGGAATATCTTATCGTCGTCCAGATTACAGCCATTGACGTGCGTGCCGATTTGCACGCCGGAGAGTCCAAGTTCGTTGACGCAGCGTTCCATCTCCTGAATCGCGAGCTTGGGTGATTGCATGGGAATCGTGGCAAGCCCGACAAACCGTTTTGGGTATTGACGAACGACTTCGGCAATATGATCGTTCAATAATTTCGCCAGATCGTGGGCGTCGTCCGGTTTCGCCCAATAGCTGAACATGACGGGTACCGTCGAAAGCACTTGTACGTGAACACCGGCGCCGTCGCACTCTTCGATCCGACGCGTCGGCGACCAGCAATTGTCCTGTATCTCACGAAAAAATTCGTCGTCCTTGAACATGCGTGCGCAACATGGCTTGTGGTGTTCAAGGCGAATGAACCCGCCGTACCCGTAGCGCTCGCGCAGGTCGGGCCAATTTTCAGGAAGAATGTGCGTGTGGATGTCTATCTTAAACACAAGCCGTTAGCCTTAACGATTGTCCAATTTTGAATCAATCAAACATGTAGAATGTGAAGTTCGCGCTAGCTATGTCGCCGCGACTGGTGGTTCCATGATAGTGCCACACTTCTTACATGTTTGGAGGGATGCGTCATTCCAAAACGTGTCCATCAAAGGCTTGAGCTGCTTTACGATGTTCGTGAGATAGAACTGTGGATCGTAAAGAATTTCGTCGCATTTCTCGCAGTAATACCTTAGGTGGTCCATTTGCCCTTTGGGTCTGCGGCGCTCGACGACCATGCCTACGGTATTAGCCGGTCTTTGTGGTGAATGGGGAATCATAGGCGGAAGCAAGAGGATTTCCCCTTCTCGAATTGGAATCGTTCGCTTCTCGCCATCTTCAATAATTCCGACGGATACGTCACCCTCGAGCTGATAGAAAAACTCTTCAGTCGGATTGATGTGGTAATCTTTCCGAACATTGGGGCCGCCAACGATCATGATAATGAAGTCCGTATCTTCGTAGACCTGCTGATTGCCTACCGGCGGCTTGAGCAAATGGCGATGTTCGTCGATCCAACCTTTCAGACTAAAAGCATTGACATTGGACATGGCTGTTTCCTCCGGGGTTAAGACGCGCGATTCTTTTTATTCATTGTATTGATCGCAGTTTAACGACGGCCGCACCCGTCGGTCAAACCGTAGGCGAGATTTGCGTCATCGCGAATATGCACGCAAATAGTTGGGCAAGGCGATGTTTTCAGCCAATTTTGGATCTGCAATTGGTTCGCCCGTCTTCATACGCATTGGCAAAACGCCCGCCCAAACAGGCAATGCGTAATCGGCATCGTCGTCAACTGGTGGCCCTTCGCGCAATTTGGCTGATGCTTCCGTGATCGGCAACGCGACGACATGCGTTCCGGCCAGCTCGTTTTTTGTTGGCGGGCGTGCATCATCCGATCTACCCTTGATGACGTGTTCAACCAACGCATCCAGGATGCTCAGCTTTTCAGCAGCGTCTTCGATCGGCGAACCCTTGCCAAAAACCATGACGGATCTGTAGTTTACGGAATGATGAAACGCTGACCGAGCCAAAACCAGCCCATCCAGGAGTGTCATGGTCGCACACACAGGAGCCCCCTTTTCCATGATTCGAAGCATCCTGCTCTTCCGCGAGCCATGAAAATAAAGAACATCGCCCAAGCGAACATGAAGCGTCGGTACAACGTAAGGCTGGCCATCATCAACAAACCCAACGTGACAAACCAGCGACTCGTCGATGATACGATAAACCGTCTCTCGATCGTACGCGCCTCTTTTTGACACTTGGCGTACCTTGGTTCGAAGAGTCGCTCCGCTATCCGGTGAACTGCCGCCTGTTTCGTCCTGGTGTTTCATTCCAAACGTTTCCTTTCCGAGAACCACCCTAGCCCGGATTGTCCGAAGCTCCAACCGAGATGCGAATTGTATTGGCAATTGTCGAAACTTACACGACTATTGAAAAACCCGGAGTGTTTGGGTACGTTTTGGCCTATGCGGCCAACGCATCCCGGCAAATCGGGCCGAGAGGAATCGCATCTCAGTTTTCAATTAACAATGTCTTACTTTGAGGAGAACAGCAAGTGTCAACGATTAGGCCAACAATCATTGCTCAAATGAGGATGTTACTGGTTGCGACAGCATGTCTATTGTCATCGAATACGTTCGCATCCAGTCCATCCGATTGGCCAGCGTTTCGCGGGCCTAACGGAGATGGCATCTATCCAACTTCCTCCGCGCTAGCCCACTCTGACGGGTTTGGTTTGAAAATCAAATGGAAGAAAACGATAGGCAGCGGCTATTCAGGTGTAGCTGTGGCCAACGGCCTTGTTGTAACCATGTTCTCCGATGGTAAGGAGGATGTCGTGATTGCGTTTGATGAAGAAACGGGTGCAGAGAAATGGCGCTATGTTCTGGGCGAAACATACAAAGGCCATGACGGCTCCCACACCGGCCCGATCTCGACGCCAGCGGTGAGTAGTTCGGGGCAGGTTTTCGCGCTTGCGCCGCGAGGGAGACTGGTTGCTCTTGATGCCAAATCGGGAAAGGAAACCTGGTCGACCGAACTCGTTGACGACCATGAAGCAAAGAAACCTCATTACGGCTTCACGACATCCCCCATCATTATGGACAATATGCTTATCGTGCAAATGGGGGCGGAAAAAGGATCGGTCGCGGGATTCAATATGACGACGGGCGAGCGCGTGTGGCAGGCGTGTGAAGATTCCGTTCAGTATCAGTCGCCAATCCCGTACCGTATGGATCGTCTTGGTGCCTATGTCTTGGCAGTTGGAGATAAGAAGATAGTTGGTCTAAGCCCGCGTACCGGCGAGATTCTCTGGGAACATGAGCACGGCGGAGGTGGAGCACGCGGCGTTGGCAGCGCAACCCCAGTGCCGGCAGGTAAGAACCGCCTGTTCCTGGCCTACAAAGACGACGAATCGACAATTGTGACCGTCACGCCAACGGAAAGCGCCGTTGACGTGAAAACGGTGTGGACCGACCGTTCCATCAAGAACAGCTACAATGTGCCCGTATACCACGACGGCTACGTTTATGCGTACAGCAGCCGATTTCTAACCTGCGTAGACGCGGAGACGGGAAAAAGTGTCTGGCGGTCACGGCAACCTGGCGATGGTTTCCTCATCCTGGTAGATCAACACCTTGTAATTCAAACGAAAGAGGGTGGTGTACACATCGCCAAGGCAAGCCCTGATGGATACAAAGAATTGGCTCACGCAGAAGTATTCAGCGATCTTTCGTGGTCGCCGCCCAGTTTTGCAAAAGGCAGCATTTTCACTCGAAGTATGGGTGAAATCGCGCGCATAGATATTCAGTCAGGAAGCGTTTCGGGTACGCCCGCCGTCGCAGTAGCCGAAGACTTGTCAAGCTATAAGTTCGGCCAATTCCTCGCGACGGTTGAAAAAGCTTCGGACAAGAAGGCGGTCGTCGATCGATTCATAGCTTCACAAAAGCAGTTCCCCATCATCGAAGGGAGCGATCGCATTCATTTCGTTTATCGAGGTGAGGCGGACGATGTCGCTGTAGCGGGCGATATTTTTGGCGCTAGACAGGAAACGTCGATGACGCATGTGTCGGGAACTGATCTTTTCTATTACTCAATGAAACTAGAGCCCGACGCAAGAACCAATTATGTTTTTCTGAAGGACTACGATCAAATTCTGGACCCGCGAAACGAGAGAAAAACGAAAACGATTGTTTACGGGAAGGAAATGGAGATGTCCTTTCGGGGCGATGGGATGGAAATGTCGTGGGTCGCTATGCCCGCGTGGAAGCCAGCCCGTCATTTGGGCGAACCCCAACCGGCGAGGCGAGGCCGAGTAGAAAAGCGCGAGATGGAAAGCGAACATCTCGAATCGAAGTATCCCGTCCATGTGTATCTGCCCGCAGGTTACGATGATAGCGATGCCCGCTACCCCGTCGCATTCGTTCATGGCGGCAAGGCGGCACGCGAAAAAGGCATGTATGTCACCTCACTCGACAACTTGATCGGGCAGTCTGTGGCTCCGGTGATTGTTGTGTTTATCGAGCTAAGGCCGAGCGCAACGAAAGGCAAGTATCCACAGCTTTTTGCGAATGAGTTGATTCCCTTTATCGATGAGAATTTCCGAACGCACGCGTCCCCTGATACGAGGGCAAGCATCGGCGCGGGTTTCTCTGCTTCTGCCGCTTTGCTTTGCGCGTTTGGCGAGCCGGACGTCGTGGCCAAGGTTGGGTCTCAATCATCTTTCATTTTTGACTCGATGCGTGCACAGCTTGACTCCTCTCTCAAGTCTGCGGAGAAACAGCCTTTGCAAATCTACTTTGATTGGGGCAAGTATGACTTGCGAAATCCGCACGAAGCCTGGGACCTGGCCGACACGAATCGAAAGCTCGACAGGCTCCTGCAAGACAAGGGCTACGAAACTCTGGGTGGTGAGGCGAACGATGGGACGGGTTGGTCCAGTTGGAATAATCGAACGGATGACATGTTTGAGACACTTTTTCCGCTCAAGAAATAGGCCTCGCTGACTGAAGTAAAGGTGATCTCCGAATCAGGACTGCGTGATTTGTCATGACTCACCGGGCTATCAGAGTGCGATATTGGTAGTGGGTGCGGATGTGAGTGCCTCAATTCTCGTAATCGCTGCCCCATTCATCACATAATCCATTGGTCATCCGGGATAGCGCAAAGGTGAATGTTATAGGACGTCGAATTCGTCTCAGAAATGTTGCCCGTCTTGCCGAATCCAGGAATCCACTCATATCGGCTCATTTTTTTTCAATTGCAAACCGGTTTTGCTCGATCCGGCTCTCCATGTATCAACGACCATTGACGCTCTAATGCAGGCGATCTACGATCGAGCTTTTCAGACGTTTGTAGTTTGCGATGGCAGGTACAAGCTTTCTTCGGGTTGGCTTGCTCGAATCGTGATTTTTGTCGGTGCGTCGAATCGCCGTTGTGCTACGCAATAGATAAGCGTTCTATTTTCTTGGAGCGACTGGATGGATATGTCTTCGACTGGGCGTCAATTTGGTGTACTTCATTTGATCGGAAAGGACCGAACGGGCATTCTGCAGGAGGCATCCGCGTTCGTGAGCGATCGCGGAGGGACCATCGAAGAAGGAATCTCCCATACCCTTAGTACCGAAGCGATCGTTATCCTGTATGTTTCCGGGTCCTCCAAACAGCTGAACATGATCGAACAGGAATCGTCGAAGCTCGGCGAGACGCTCCAGCTTATCTCTCTTTTCTCGCGTATCAATGATAAGCAAGCCGTGACGGATCGTGATACGCTACCGTTGACATTGCGAATATCCTCGCCGGATTTCGCAGGCCTGGTTGCTTCCATCACGCTGTTTTTTACGCGTCATAGCCTGGACATCGTAGAGCATCACACGCACAAGTCGCCGTTGCCCGGAACCCAAGGGCTATTCACTTATCGTCACAAGTTTACGGTTCTTCTGCCGCCTGAGTTCAAACGCAAAGCTTTCATCGCAGAATTGGATCAGTTAGCTATGGACCAGAAATTTATTCGCGACGACATCAGTCATTCTGATTTTTATTGATGTTGCTAAGCTGTTGGAGTTAGTCCTATTACAAATCAAGACACCAAACACTCATCCGCCATGGATTGGGGAATGCGTAACAGGCTGGCGGGCCTGATTCGTCCTGAGACGGGTCGATGCCTGATGCTTGCGGTAGATCACGGTTATTTTCAGGGGCCGACGACCGGACTCGAAAGGCCTGGCGAAGCGATCGAGTTACTTGCCGAATATGCGGATTCGCTGATGTTGACTCGAGGCGTACTCCGAAATGTCGTTGATCCTCAACGACGCGTGCCGATCGTTCTACGCGTATCCGGCGGGACGAGTATTCTACGAGACGACCTGTCGAACGAGGACCTCACGGTTTCCATGGAGGATGCGCTGCGTCTCAACGCATCGTGTCTTGCGATTTCAATCTTTGTTGGGTCTGCGAGCGAAAGAACATCACTTACAAACCTGGCGAAACTTTGCGATCGAGGTCAGAAGTATGGTGTCCCCATTTTGGCAGTCACTGCGGTAGGACGCGAAATGGCGCGCGATGCGCGATACCTGTCGCTCGCTTGTCGTATTGCCGCTGAGTTGGGTGCCCAGGTCGTCAAAACCTACTATTGCGAAGAATTCGAGAAGGTCGTGAATAGCTGTCCGGTGCCTGTGGTGATTGCCGGCGGCAAGAAAATCGAAGAACGGGCTGCGATTGAGTTGGCGTATCGTGCCATTTCCGCTGGAGCAGTCGGCGTTGATATGGGGCGGAACATTTTCCAATCCAAATGGCCGGTTTCCATGATTCGCACGGTTCGAAGCATCGTTCACGAAGGCAAGTCAGATGCAGAGGCCTGGGAACTGTTTCAAGAGCTTAAAGGTTAAATAGTTCTTGTTCTTCCGTTCAGGTTGTATCTGGAATATTTCGAGAGACACCCAACGCATGCCTACATTTGTGATGATCGGCTGGGATGGTGCGGACGGCGCTCAGCACCGCAATGAACATCGCAGCGCTCACGTTCAACACGTCTCGAATCTTAACGAAACGGGTCGAATCGAACTGGCCGGACCAATCCGCGATGACAACGACGAACGATCCGTCGGGGCTGTCATTGTTTTCGATGCAGCTGATCTGACAGAGGCCCGTGAAATCGTCAATCGCGACCCTTACGTCTTGGGCGGAGTCTTTTCAAACGTAGAGGTTCGTCCCTTCAAACTTGTTTTGCCAGAACAGCCATGAAATCCCTCTGGTCGGAAAAAGGCTTGGAAGAATTAAAATGCCATATAGGTGACGCTTATGGGCAGGGTATGGCCGATCGTCTTTACACGGCCCGATTGATCGGGCAAGAACCAACCTTGGTTCTCCATGGGGGGGGTAACGTCTCGATCAAAGGCACTCTTCGCTCCCTGTATCGTGAGTTTATAGAAGTTGTTTACGTCAAAGCGAGCGGGGCGGACCTGGCTTCGCTCGGGATGGATGATCTCCCTGCTCTGGAATTGGCGCCTTTGCGTCAAATGCGACAATTGGAATCCGTCGTCGATGACGCGATGGTGAACGAGTTTCGCAAAAGCTTGTGCGATTCAGCAGGCCCGACGCCATCAATCGAAACACTGTTGCATGCCTTTCTTCCCTCGCGATTCATAGATCATTCCCATGCAGACGCAGTGCTGACCCTTACGAATCGACCAAACGGCGAGCAATTGATTGCCGAAGCGTTGGGAGATCGCGTAGCCATTTTGCCGTATGTAAAGCCCGGCTTCGAGCTGGCTAGAATTGTTAGCGACGCCTACGAGTCAAACCCGATCATAGAAGGCATTGTGCTGCTTCATCACGGCCTTGTGACGTTCGGCGAGGACGCGAAGACGTCCTACGAGAATCATGTCTCGCTTGTTACTGCCTGTGAGGATTTTATTCGGAAGCGCAAAAACGGTCGTTCAATTGTTGCAACCGCCAAGTTTGATGATTCTCCTGAAGAACTTGCAGATCGCGTTGCACCGATTCTTCGTGGACTACTCGCAGAAAAATCAAGCGACGAAGATCAGCCCCACCTACGCAAAATATTCGATTGGCGACATAGTGCCGAAATAATGGCAATAGTAAATAGCCGGGAAGCTCAAGAGATTGCTTCGTCCGGCGCGTTGACCGGCGATCATGTTATTCGCACGGGGCCGAATTGGCTCTATATTGATGCCCCCAATTGGGACGACAACGATGCCTTGCGCTGCCAGCTTGAGCAAGGAATTCGCGATTATTGCGAGCATCACAAGGCGCAATTGCTTCGATCGACAGAAGCCGACCCGAATGACTCCGCAATGCCAAGAGTGGTGATACTGCCTGGGGCGGGTGTGTTTTGCTGGGGCAACAGCAGGAAAGACGCCGGGATTACTGCGGATGTCGTTGAGCAAAGTCTTCGAGTCAAAGCGGATGCTATGCTGATCGGCGAGTATCGCTCTTTGCCCATGGATCATCTAGTTGACATGGAATGTCGCGCGCTACAACGAAAGAAGATCAAGTCAATTGATGCCTTGCCATTGGCAGGACAGGTCGTAGCAATCAGCGGGGGAGCTGGTGCAATTGGCGCAGCTGTGGCGTGTGTCTGTGCTCAGGCGGGTGCTCATGTAGCCGTAACGGATTTGGACGAAACGCGGATCAGCCATACCGTTGAAATTGTGAACAAGAAAGCCGGAGCAAACCTCGCAATGGGCGTTGTCATGGATGTGACAGATGAATCCAGCGTCAAGCGAGGGTTTCAGGATATCGTCCGTGCGTTCGGCGGCGTTGATGTTGCAGTTTGTAATGCGGGGATTGCCCACGTTTCTTCAATCGACATGATGGATGTGACCGAATTCCGCCGTGTAATGGAGATCAATACTACCGGATACTTGCTCTTCATGCGTGAAGGAACGCGCATTATGAAACGGCAGGGGCTTGGCGGGCATGTTATTGTCAATGCTAGCAAGAACGTCTTCGCGCCGGGTAAGGATTTTGCTGCATATAGTGCATCCAAGGCAGCGGGGCATCAGCTTGGTAAGGTAGCCGCGATGGAGCTGGCACCTTTCGGTATTCGTGTCAACATGATTAACGCTGATGCCATTTTTGGCGACAAGTCGATTCCATCCGGCTTGTGGCAAGACGTTGGCCCTGATCGAGCGCAAAGCAGGGACTTGTCGGTGGAGGCCTTGCCGGAGTATTACCAAAGTAGAAACCTGTTAAAGGCAAAAGTGCAAGGTCACCACGTCGGCAACGCGGTGGTTTTCTTCGCCAGCAACGCTACACCAACTACCGGTGCGACCTTGCCGGTAGACGGCGGAGTTGTCGGTGCATTTCCGCGCTAAAGTGATTAACCCAAGAGGTGAAGTTTGATCGCCCCGAAAAACAGGGCCTGCCTTAGCCTGTTAGGCCGTCTTCTTCAAGTTCTACGCCCAAACCGTCGGCGAGTCGATTGACAAAGGCGAAATAGGCTGTGACCTGGCATATGTCGAGGATGGCTGAATCCGTAAATCCTGCACGTGCCAGCGACTCGACATCTTCTTTGTTTATTGAAGCCGGCTCAAGCGTCAGCTTTGCGGCATAATCGAGCATCGCACGATCAGCTTCTGAAACCGATGGGGTTTGTTCTCCGCACTTGAGTGATTCAACCAACTCCTGATCTTTGGTAAGTTTAAGGAGCCCCGCTCCGTGATGTTGCAGTCAGTAATGACATTCGTTGATGCGGGATACGACGACGGCGATCATTTCACGTTGAGTTTTGGTAAGTTCAGACCGGCCGCGCATCAGAACTCGATAGAGGTCGAAGTGAGCTTCCATGCTGGGTGGATTTTGGCCGTGAATGCGGAGAATGTTATCTACTTGGCCGTTCCGGTCTGCGTAGCGATCGTACATCGCGCGAAGTGCGTCGGACGCTTCTTCCCTTGTTTTATAGGGTATGTACGCCATGGACGACTTCTCTCCAGAGGCTGACGCTTTAAGATCGAACGCGGGATGCGATTGGCCAGAGGATCCAGCCATAAAACGATTGGGCTACGAACACCGTAACCAGAACCGTGAGTGTTGCATATTCAGGCTTGATTGCGCCGGTTTCCTTGCCAAGATAGAGTGCCAGGATGCTGGCCACTGCGGAAGCGATGAGAGCCAGCGATGCGGTGCGCCATTTTTTTTGTGTAGGGTTGCCCACCGCAGCTCCGAATACGGCAAACAACACTACCAGTGACGACATGCCAATGCGCATAGTCCTCGGCTCATAGCCCCATTTGTGGTCCTGCCAAATGCCAAAGCCTATCCAGCACATACCAGCAAGGCACGCCATGGCGGCACACGCTAAGCCGCCTCGAGTGAGTCCGGAAAGATTCCTGCCAGCTACTGTTCCCGCAGCAAATGTAAGTGCGCAGCAGGCGATCGTCACGACAGCCAGCCAAACTACTCCGGTTCCAACAATCACATTGCGTGCCGTGACGCCGACAATTCTTGGTTCGCTTGAGGGGTTTGCTTGAGGATTTTCGGGTCTTGCTTGATGTGCATTTCCCGCTGTCAGAGAATCTTCAAACAGCTTGGATGCGGAGTCCGGATTGAGGCCTTGAACTGGCGTTTTGAACATCCATATGAGACGAATTTCCGTATCAACGCGCCACCAGGCGGCGAAACACAGACTTGCTGCCACAACCATGGCGGACAAACCAAGCGCCCCGAGCCAGCGCGGCGAACCTCCAGCAGGCGAAACAGACACCGGTTTTCTGGGGCTGGCGCCTTTCGTTGCACTATAAACTACCTTGATATCAAGCGTCTGAGTTGAGTCCATGTTCTGTTGTTGCGTGTGCTCCCTGCGCCCCCTTTTATCTTAAGAGATCAACTTTCCGTCGGCCAAGCTCGGGGGCCAACGCTCGCCAAGTGACCCGCTGCGTCCAATGGATAGCGTTCAAGGTATTCTCGCACGGTCTGTACGCTAACCGCGTCAACATCAGCCAACATTTGTTCGACGGTACGAGGGCCGCCTCGATATTCGATATCGTCCATCAAATGGGTCAATCGATGATAAGGCGTTTCGCTTTCCAGTGCCAACGACGTTCTGCGACGGTTCTTCACCCGGTCGACTTCCTCTTCTTGTACACCATCTTCGCAGATACGTTTCGATTCTCTGCGAATTGCGTCCAAAAGCTTTTCCGCGTTCTCCGGCTGGCAGGCTCCGTATAACAGCATCGCACCATAGTCGGAATAATCCATGAGATAGGCGCCAGCCCGAGTGCTCACGCCAGCCTGTACGATATTCCAAAAGAACCGCGAATTATCGCCGCCGAGAATCGTGGCGACGGCGGAAGCCGATTCGACGAGACGGTCGGTTGAACACACGGCGGGTAGCGTTAGGATTAATATTTGTTGGTTGAAGCGATCAATGCAACACGAATCGATGCCACCTTTGATTTCGGGTGGCGTGCGGCGTGTCTCTTCGTTCCCCGGCTTCCAGCTTCCACAGTATTTTTCTGCAAGATCAATAATGGCGGCTGGGTCAACCTGGCCTGATACTACCAGGACTATATTGTCCGGTGTGTATCGCTTTTTGAAATAATCCCACATCGTGTCGCGGGATAAGTCCTGGACAGTTTTTTCGTAACCCAAAACCGGCCAAGCGAGCGGATGGCCTGCGAAGACTTTTTCCTGAACGAAGTCGAACGCGATGTGCTCCAAGCTATCCTTAGCCATTGCGATTTCTTCCAGAACGACATTCTTCTCCATGTCGAATTCTTCGCCCGGCAAGGTCGAGCGTAACATATCGGCGAGTATTTCGATCTGCTTTTCGAGGTCCGCCTTTCGCACCCAGCCGTAATAAACTGTTCGGTCTTCACTTGTGAAAGCGTTATATTGGCTGCCCAGGTCATCCAATGCAATTGTAATATCGCGCCAGCCTCGCTTTGCCGTACCCTTGAACATCATGTGTTCTAGAAAATGAGAAACGCCGGCTTGCGGAGCGACTTCATCGCGCGCTCCGGTACGAACAAGAAAGCCTGCTGCAGCACTACGAACATCCGGCATTTTTTCGATAACGATTTGCAAGCCATTATCCAGCTTGTGCATCGTATAGGGGTTATTCATCTCTTAGGGTTCCGCCTGTCTAGGATTCGTCACTTTGACCTAACGCTCTAGGCCCCAGCGTTACGACACTGATCCGATCACGAGGGTATTTTGCAAAGAAGCTGCGAATGTCGCCGATCCCAACCGCTTTGATCTTTTCGTCCTTTTCCTCTGCAGGTATGGGTCTACCGAAAAAGAACAGATCGTTAATTAACTCCATACATTGCGAGCGAGTAGCGTCCCCCCTTGTTTCGCGCGCAGCGAGGATTCCTGTAATCGCGCGATCAAGCTCCATCTGTGTGACGTCATCAGCAAGTCGATCCACTTCTCGCAAAAGTGTAGCATAGGTCTTGTCACATCGCTGGGGTGTTGTGGATGCGCCAAGGAAAATCAAGCTACCGCCTCTGGGGGTATCGTTCCACGCGCCAACCCAATAAACAAGCCCTTGTTTCTCTCGAACTTCGGTGAAAAGTCGCCCACTCATACCGCCTGACAGAATACCGAGCATTACGCGCTGCGCAGGAAAATCCGAATGGGTTACTTCTGCGCCAGGCCAACATAGGCTGATCTGCTGTTGCTCCAGGTCTTTCGTTTGATGCGTGGCGCTTGCGTTGAAATCGAAAGGGTGAGGCGATCGGCCTTGCTTTTCCGCTTGCCCGAATCCTGCAAAGTGCTTCTCGATCGTATCCGTGGCGCACGATACCTCGACCGCGCCAGCTACTGAAAATATAGTCCGCCCGCCACAATAATAGTTGTGCCAAAATTCCGACAAATCATCCTGCTTAATTCGGGCGAGGGTGGCCTCCTCTCCCAGCGGATATCGACCAAGGACGGAACCATAAGACTGCCGTGTGATTATTTTGTCGGCCAGGCTTTGTGGATCATCTTGAAGTGCGATGAGTTCCTGCTGGGCGAGATCAACGTTGACCGAAAACATCTCCTGGGGAAATGTTGGCGTTCGGAGCATTTCCGCTGTCAGCTCGACCGCTCTCTCAAAATGATCAGGCAATACCGTGCACGAGATCGTTGTCGTTTCGCGACCAACACCGATATCGATCGATGCACCGATTGCATCGTAGGCATCGGAAAGCTCGCGACCCGTATGGCGCTCGGTGCCTTTGTCGATCGTCTCTCCGACGAGTTTCGCAAGACCTAGTTTTTCTTCGGGGTCATCGACGGCTCCCGCGAAGACGCGTAAGCAGAAGGATACGACGTGCCTCTTGGGCAATGGGAGGGCTGCATATTCGATGCCGCAAGGCAGACTGTCATGGACGGTTGAGTTCATAAGAGTTTCGTTCAGGGCACGCCGGGCAATTCATTTTTACCCCTGCAGTACCGATTCGTTTTCCGCTTCCTACACAAATGCCTTGCTTACGCACCAATCGCAAAGTTCATGAGCGGGAGCGTATTGGCAAACCATTCAGTTCGCAAGTCAGCGCATTTCCGTCCTTGCTGGCGGACAAATCGCGACTTTCCGGCGGGGAGAAAGTGCTCATTGAAACGATAAGAACACCGAGCCTTGCACGAATCCATTTGACGTTGGGTTTTAAGGCTTGAATGCGAACGTCTCGTTGAATGCCTGGAGCGATTGATCCGTTGAAGTTAAATACCAGTTCGGCTCGTTTTCTCGACGCTTGTCTAAATTGAACCAGATAGCCGCTTTGACCTGCGGATACGCTTCGAGTGCCTTGTGGGCGTCTCTGATCCACGATGCTCGTTGCTTGGTGTTTCCCGATGCGCAGCCGAATTCAGCCAACATAACGGGTTTCCCTGGATAATGTACTTCGAATTCACGGAGTGTCTTGGCAAAAACATCGTCGAACGACTGCCATTGGTGCCACTTGTCATGATGGTCGCCAAAGTTGTAGCCATCTACGCCAACCCAATCGACGTATTCATCCCCCGGGTAATAAAGGTGCATATTATTCTCCGGCGTATTGGGACAACTTACGACGTTGGGCGCCCAAACCCATTCGACATTATTCGCTCCAATCTCTCTGAAAATGCCATGCGCGCGACGCCATGCCTTGACGTAGTCCTTTGGTTTCAGTGACCAGGTGAACCAGTCGCCATTAAACTCGAACCCAAAGCGAAGCAGGACACGTCGTCCATCAGCCTTGGCGGCAATTGCCCACTCTCGAAGAAACTTGTCGTACGACCCATCGTTGATTTTGGGCAGATAAGAACCGCTGCGCCCGCCGTGCCACGACCATAACTCCAGCGACACGATTGTCGTGGCTCCACGTTTGGCAATAATGTCGATCGGAAATTTTGGAAAAGGCCTGCCAAGGTCACGATAGAACATGACGTAATCAGGCTTCGACGCGAAACGCGCCAATTCTGCATCCAGATGTTTTCCATATTCGCGCGACCAGAGAATTTGATAGATCCCCCAATCGACTGGCGTCGCTTTGGGTTTAGCCCGGCCGATTGCACTCATTGCAGCGAGCGACATCGTGACGACCGTGAGTACTGCAATAGCCTGAAAAAGTCCCTTTGCACGCATGAACTAATCGCAATCTGAGGTAATAAGAAGAGTTTTTCCGTTCCCGAATGCATTATGATAACCGGTGCGGAGCGGACCTGCTATGATCCTGACGGTTACAGACAAACAATTACGCCAAATCGATTAGAGCAAGATCTAATCTACTAAAGCGCTTGGATGTATTTCCGCTAGTGTGATAGTGCGATTCGCCGCTTTCTTTGACCGTTCGTTGCTAAAGAGGTGCTTATTGGGCCGGATTATCAGATCGGGCAGGCAGGTCAATGGGTGGAGCCATCTCGGGCGGGGCTACCTTTGTTGCGGGCAGTTTGGCACGAATCTCACGAAGAACTTCGCATTCCGGTTGTTTTTCCAGTGCAAGATCGAGAAATCGAACCGCAGCGTCAGATGGCAGGCCCAAGGCTAACGATTTCTGAAGATGTGAAGATGCCACTTCGAAGGCATCATTGTGGAATGCAAGGTCTGCAGCTATGAAATGCGTTGCGTAGTCATCAGGAATTAGTTCAGCGGCTCGGTTGATCCATCGAACAAGTTTCGTCAGAATTTCATCCGCCGACTTGCGGAGAATGTGTGCTTCCCGCCGGCTCAAGAGCGATTCGCAAAGTTTGCGGTATCGACGCCCCAATTCCTCACTAATGATTTCTTCAGAAACAGTTTTCGATGCCATATTTCTGAGTACATCACGGGCTGCCGATTCTTTGGCGTCCGCGAGAAGATATGTGACAAGCCGTTGATCCAACGCATTTTCAAAACCGCGACCCTTCCACGACGTAGGCAACGACGCGATTGCATTCTTCAATAGCTCAATGGCCTGATCGGCAGTATTTGGGTCCAGATAAAACTGACTATCCGCCAGCTCCGCATAGCAACTTGCCATGCCGATCGTCGGCTTGGGTAGGTTGTTTTCGTACCATGTAGCTGCCAGCACGAGTAACTTCCTGGCGTCATCGTAAGCTCCTTGGGAAAATCGAACGGCTGCAATCAGTCGAAGTTTTTCCGAGCACCAATGCTGAACCGGGCGACCAGCTTCATCTATAGTGGTTGGTTTGACGCATAGTTCCCGCGCGGCGAATTCCATAGCATCGAGATCAAACCGGTTTTTCTGCCCGCCCGCCAACTGCGTGAGAAGACCAACATGGTTTGCCGAAATTCGATAATAACGCAAAGGCCTGGCGAGGATTATTAATCCCTCTGACGGATCGATGTCAGCCGCTGCGACTCGAAGATAATCGAGTGCAATCATCGGATTAAAAGGCTGACGCTGCAATTCGCGATTGATTGCTGTTGCCGCGTTGGCAATGTCCAGCTCGTACTTTGCCTGATCGTTGTGTGCCGCTGCAATTTCGGCCAACAAAAGATTAAGATCGAATTCAATTCGGCCATGATTTAGGAATCCTGGCGCGCGCGTAATCAGGTCTTTGATTGCTTGACTGGCCTGCACGCAATAAATTTTTTCCGCTTGCTCGCGATCCTGCCAAGACAGAGCAAGCAATTGCTGATCCACCATATCCTTCTGTCTAGCCCTGGATTCACGATCCGCCGCCCGCCGCAATAGCTTGTCGGCAACTAGCAGATGCGCTTGGCTCAGTTGCACGAGACCCGTCAAAGCACGTTGCGGGTTAAGGCGACTGACGCCGGATTCCGCGTGCCGAATGGCCTCTTCATAATTGCCGGCATCCATTGATAGGCGTGCTTCATAGGAAGCGCGGGCGGCGTCGAAATCCTGTTGGGATACGACCATTGCGAGTAACCCAAGCGTGCCCCCAATTGCTGCTGCCCCAAGCCTCCAGCCTGACTTGTTGGAAACAGTCAAGATCAGATCGCGCTGTTCCTTTCGGCAGATAGCCCAGGTCAAACCGAGAATCGTATAGAAAAGCGTGGGAACGCCGGACACGCGCAGCCCGACGTTAAAACTCTCTTCGACGATTAGCGCAACCAACGCACTCAGCAATCCGATCACAACCCAGCGGTCTTTCGATTGATCGGGGTCGCGCAATACAAGCAACCCTGCGCGAAATGTCATAAAGATGACAGCAAGGAGCAGGATTACTCCCACCGCGCCAAGGTCTGCTGCCGTTTCCAGCCATTCGTTGTGGGCGTGAGCAATTCGCGCTTCGAATACATCGGGATCATGCAATACATCATCGACAGCGTATGAATCGCCGACTAGCGTAAAGCCGCCTTGGCCATGTCCGGTCAATGGCTTCTCGGCAAACATTTGCCATGCATATTTCCACGCGTATTCACGAAAACGAAGTGTGGCACTTCGACCTTCAAGAGACGGAGTCGAGCGCTGTTGCGTGTAAAATAACGCACCAACGACAATCGCGATTGTCGCTAAGCCTACGGGGAGCCATTTTTGTTTTCCGCGAAGAGAAAAGAAGTTGAGTGCCAACAAGCCAGCGACAAGTCCTGCTAAGGCGCCGCGTGAATCAGCTTTCGCAAAAGCCCAGCCCATCACGGTTAGCGCTAGGATGCAGCAAACAAAGAAGGCAATTTTTCTCGGGTCGATTTGACGCAGGAATCCCGTTCCGGTTTTGATGAGCATGCCGATTGCCAGCAAAATGCCAGGAATGAGGCATGACGACAGGAAGTTGGGGTTCCCAAATGGAAACTTCGCACGAAGACTCGGGTTCCTGCCATAGAAATACCAAAGGGCGACGATAGACGAGATTGACAAGACCACCACGACTAGGCAAGTCGATATGCGCGTCGCGTAATGGTTGAGACTCCAGCCGATACCAAGCGACCAGAAAAAATGAATCGCAAGCAACATGCTCGCACCGAAGGCAAGCTCTGGGGCGGCGGACCATCGACTGCTGGCGAGCGACCACAGTAAATAGAACCCGACGAAGAGTTGAGCGGCTGAAATCGGCGACATATGACGCCAATTGGATCGAGTCGATGCGGGAGCAGCGTCGCCAAGCTCGCCGTTGGCATGATCCCATCTGCTGTCTTCGGATTCGGATGTGGATCGGGCAAGAACAGCCACCGCCAAGGCTAAGAGCGCTAATCCCGCGCCAATTCCAAGGACATAACCCTTGATGTCGCCAGCATTGGGCGTAGGCAGTTGATAGTTACAGCAGAGCAGTGAGACCACCGCACGCAAAGGAGAATCGACATGCCATTCAATCGCACCATCCACGGCGGACATCGATTCGGGGGTGCTAAGAAGCAAGCAGCCGCCCGCGACCACGGCGCCGATCAGCCCGATCATTACAACGTGAAGGGGGTGAAGGGTGCTCCTCTCGTCGGTATGCGTTTTGGGTAGGCCAACCATCCGGCTTCATACTACGCAGCCATGGCACTTTCGTTCATTGTGCATGGCGTTTTTTTGGGCAATTCTTGTAAGAACCTACAATTCGCACGTCGCAGCATGTGAGACGGCTCTTCTTCTGTTCATGGTTACGGCATAACGTAATTTCGTTTCTCAGCTTTCGCTCTTGGCAGGCTCCCAAGGGATATCGTGAATCCCTTGCCGATAGTTATCAGCACGAGCTAATGCAAAGAGCAAGTCGCTCAGTCGATTCAGATAATGCAGGATCACATCGCGTACCGATTGTGTTTGGGCGAGGCATACAACCGCTCTCTCCGCGCGTCGGCAATTGACACGGGCAATATGGAGATGGGCAGCCGTTTCTGAACCGCCGGGCAACACGAACTGCTTGAGCGGCTCGACCTGTGCTGACGCTTCGTCAATTCGTTGCTCGACCCACGAAACGCGATTCGGATCGATATTGACGGGAGACGCCTTGTCGTCGGGTGTTGCCAACTCGCCCCCGATCGTAAACAGATCCGATTGAACCTGGCACAGGAGGTGCTTTAGATTCGCATCATCACAACACGCGACAACGACCCCAACATATGCACACAAAGCATCGACTTCTCCGTATGCCTGAACGCGCACGTCGCATTTTGGGACTCGCGCGCCTCCGTAAAGGCCTGTCTTGCCGTCGTCACCTGCTTTGGTATACAGTTTCATTCGTTCACGCACTGCTCAAGAGCGGAGGCGCCCGATTACAACCTCAATTGGGTGGCAACGTCGTTGGTGCGGGTGGCTCAACGGGGTCAAGCTTGTTCGCATCAATGTTCAGTTCTTTCATCGCAGAAGGGAGTTTCTTGGGATCGAACTGACCCTTTCGTACAAGTTCTCCAAGAGCGCCAAGCACGACGTATCGCGCATCAATTTCAAAATAATCTCGAAGCTCAGCCCGGGCTTCGCTTCGCCCAAAGCCATCCGTCCCCAAGGAAACCAAGCCATCTGGAACCCATCGCAAAATCTGATCTGGAACAGCCTTCATGTAGTCACTTGTCGCAACAATCGGCCAAGGCTCATCCTTCAATACCTCAACGACATAAGGCGTCTTTTGCTGCTTCTTACCAGGATGGAGAAGATTCCAACGGTCGCACGACATCGCGTCGCGCCGAAGCAGGTTGTAGCTTGTGACGCTCCAAACATCTGCAGCGACGTTGAATTTCTCAGCAAGAATTTCCTGCGCTTTGATTGCTTCCCGAAGGATCGAGCCACTGCCGAACAGATGGATACGAGGCTTGTCGCCCGGCTCCTTTGATTCCCGAATTTTATATAGCCCCTTGAGCACGCCGTCTTCGCAGCCCGCTGGCATCTCCGGGTGTTGATAGACCTCGTTGCCAACTGTGACGTAATAGAAGACCGGCTCACGTTCAACATACATCCGCCGAATTCCCTCACGAATGATGATCGCAATTTCGTACGCGAATGCAGGGTCATAACTTAAGATGTTTGGGATTGTGCTTGCAAGAAGATGGCTATGGCCATCCTGATGTTGCAAGCCCTCGCCCGCGAGCGTTGTTCGGCCAGCCGTGCAGCCGATCATGAAACCTCGGCAGCGCGAATCACCACATGCCCAAGCCGAGTCGCCAATCCGCTGGAACCCGAACATCGAATAGAAAAGGTAGAAGGGAATCGTGTTGATGCCGAACGTAACGCTAGCGGTGCCCGCCGCGGTGAAAGAAGCCATCGCGCCAGCCTCGGTGATGCCTTCCTCGAGAATCTGTCCGTCCTTGCTTTCGCGATAATAGAGCAGCAAGTGCGAGTCGACCGGCTCATACTTTTGGCCGAGATGAGAATAAATGCCGTACTTACGAAAAAGTGCATCCATGCCAAACGTTCGGGCTTCGTCGGGTACGATTGGAACGATGAGCTTACCGGTTTTCTCGTCGTCCATGAGCTTTGAGATCAGCCGAACGATTGCCATCGTCGTAGCCATCTCCCGATCGCCGGAACCCTCGAACATTTCGCGAAACAGATCATCGGAAGGTAAATGAAGCGGCGCGGCACGGACCCGACGGCGTGGCACAAACCCTCCCAAAGCCTGCCGGCGCTCGACAAGATACTTGTACTCTTCCGTATCTTCAGCTGGTCGATAAAAAGGTGCATCTTCAAGTTCGTTGTCTGGGATTGGTATATCAAAGCGATCTCGAAAATGCCGCAGCTCTTCAAGGTTCAGCTTTTTCTGCTGGTGCGTAACGTTGCGTCCTTCTCCCGCTTCGCCCAAGCCATAACCCTTGATGGTTCTCGCGAGAACGACTGTCGGCTGGCCTTCATGGGCAACAGCAGTCTTGAATGCGGAATAAACCTTCGCTGGATCGTGGCCACCAAGGCGAAGCTTACGAATTTTCTCGTCGCTCAAATGATCCACGAGCTTTGCAAGTCTTGGATCCGTGCCGAAGAATTTTTCGCGCGAATACGCGCCGGATTCGACTGTGTATTTCTGCCATTCGCCGTCGATGGTTTCGCCCATCCGATCGACGAGTACTCCTTCGGTGTCCGCAGCTAGAAGGGGATCCCAATCTTCGCCCCAGATTACCTTAATCACATTCCAGCCCGCACCTCGAAACGCCGCCTCCAATTCTTGCGTAATATTTCCGTTGCCCCGAACAGGCCCATCCAACCTCTGCAGATTGCAATTGACAACGAAGATCAGATTGTCAAGGCGTTCCCGAGACGCCAGCGTTATGGCACCCAGCGATTCAGGTTCGTCCGTTTCGCCGTCGCCGAGAAACGCCCAAACATGGCTGTTTGACGTATCCTGCAGTCCCCGGTCATGAAGATATCGGTTAAACCGTGCCTGGTAGATGGCGGTTAGCGACGCGAGCCCCATCGACACTGTTGGAAATTCCCAAAAATCCGGCATCAGCCAGGGGTGCGGATAGGAAGAAAGTCCGCCGTCTTTGGCTAGTTCTCGGCGAAAGTTACGAAGCTGTTGAGTGCTAAGGCGACGCTCCAGGTAAGCCCTTGAGTAGATGCCCGGAGCGACGTGTCCCTGAAAGAAAATCTGGTCGCCAATCTGGTCCTTGGAGTTCGCTCGGAAAAAATGATTGAACCCAACCTGCAGGAGAGTCGCCGCAGATGCAAATGTTGAAATATGGCCGCCAATGCCTGCCGATTTTCGATTCGCCCGCACGACCATGGCCATGGCATTCCACCGCATCAGGCTCTTAAGACGGCGCTCGATTGCGCGGTCGCCGGGATAAGGATGTTGGCGATGCACCGGAATCGTATTGACGTAGGGCGTGTTCGCGGTAAACGGGGCGATGACATCGTGCTGCTTCCCCCAATCGATCAAACGCTGAAGCAAATACCTCGCACGTTCTCGGCCCATAGATTCGGTAACGGATTTAAGCGAATCAATCCATTCCTGCGTCTCGGTCGTATCAATGTCGGAGAGAGGGTGTATAGCCATGGCTTAGAACATTCTCATCTATTGTGCAAACGCTGTTGCGGGACAGCTTCTCTCAAGAAACCGAATTTCGACCACTACAAGAAAACAGAGCCTACTCTAAGGATAGCCGACAGCGTCCGATCGTGCCACTGCCCAAGATGACGGAGCAGCAAAAACGTTTGCGTAGACGTCCTCAACAACCCGTCAATACTCTATTCATCGGGAAACCCTAGTTTTCAAAGGCGCCCGGAGCAGGACACCCACGCCAATTAAGAGTAGAGCTTGTTTCAACGGTCAGGGTCTTCAAACAGATACACATAGCTCTCGTAACGCTCTACATCGATTTCACCATTTTCTACCGCCGACTTCACGGCACACTTCGTTTCATGGGTGTGCGTGCAGTCAGGAAATTTGCAGTCTTCTATATGTTTCACAAACTCTTCAAAATAGGATTCTATTTCGCACTTCGGAATCATTGAGATGTCGAACGATCGAATGCCCGGCGTATCGACGACATAGCCCCCTTGATCCAACCGAATCAGGCTCGCCGTTGTGGTCGTATGCCGACCCTTTTCCGTTTGAATTGCCACGCTACCCGTTTTGAGCTTCAAGCCCGGTTGAATTGCGTTGAGCAGAGAACTCTTCCCGACACCACTCTGTCCTGCGACAACACTGCTCTTATCCTTCAGGAATTGCCTTAGCTGATCGATTCCGACGCCGGTTACGGTACT
Organism: Phycisphaerae bacterium; assembly: GCA_029260035.1. Taxonomy (GTDB): domain Bacteria; phylum Planctomycetota; class Phycisphaerae; order UBA1845; family UBA1845; genus OFTM303. The sequence goes on along the minus strand of JAJDEA010000222.1, from coordinate 42,319 downwards.
CGCGCCTATCGCCTGATACCCCAAACTCGTATACCGTTGAAGCAAAGAATCAATTGAGTGACCTTCATCCAGGTCGATCTTGTTAAAGCAAATGATCGGAACTACGTCTCCCGCAAGAGCCGCAACAATATAGCGGTCGATCAATTGAGGTTTTGGGCTTGGCTGGGCGGCTGAGCTTACGATGATAGCTTGATCGACATTCGCGGCTATCGTCTGGATCCGCCGACCAGCCTTCCGTCGTAATTGTCCATGTCGTTCCTTTACTTGTTCAATAACTCCCTCTTCAGCCTCGCCGCTCCCGGAAGTTTCCAACGTAAAGCCTACTCGATCGCCGATCGTAACGGCGTGTCTTTCGTCGATCTGCCTGGACCGCAGCACTTTCCGAATCGTGCAAAGCCAAACCCGTTCCCCGTCGTCCACCTCTGCGTACAAGCCACGCATGGCAACGACTACGCCAGCGCGCAGAGCAGAATCTTCTTCATCGCCAGTCTGATGGACCTTGATCGTACGATTGCGGGAAAGCGAACCCTTGGCACGAACGCTCTCCGAGTCAAATGTGTTTAGCGTTTCTCCTTCGTCGTCGCGCGCTTTCTGCGTCCAATTCTTATCTCGGCTGGGCTTGGATCGATTCCGTCGGAACGGGGCGCGAACCTTCCCAGGCTTGGAGGGTTTATCCTTGTTGTCTTTTTCTTCGTTCATTGCAAACCAGGACTCAAGTAGGCTCCGCAATCGCGTAGTCGTCTCGTGAACTTTGCGACTCGCGAAAACATCAACCTACTGGCGCAAGTCGATCGGAAACTATTCGACAAATGACGGCGCGTTGCACGTTGCAGGGTGTCATCGACATCATTATAGTACCTAAAGACCTTTTGCGTTACCTCGCCCAAAAAGCCATTCGAGGCTGACGTTTCTTCGACAGATTCTACGAATGAAAAGGAATCATCATTGAGTAACCACTTCGGCGACAACATCGTTACCTCGATACAGCAAAAGGGCGTTGCAGCTTGCGTGGGATTGGACCCGCTCATCGATAGGCTTCCATCAGAGCTATTGAAAAAGCACGGACTTTCCGATGCGATTGCACGCAACGTCGATCCCCTTGGCGACACAAAATCATGCGCCGATGCGATTCTCTCTTTTGGAAGCGAAGTGATTGATGCGATTGCCGCGTTCGTCCCAGCTATCAAAATCAACATCGCGTTTTTTGAACCTTTCTATGCGGACGGTATTCGCGCCTACCACCAGCTTGTCCAAGCCGCGCAGGACAAGGGGTTAATTGTCATCGGCGACGTCAAACGCGCTGACATAGGCCATACATCAATGCAATACGCGATGGCTCAGCTCGGCGGAAGATGTCAAAGCTGGGCTGCACCGGAAGCGATTACGATCAACCCGTACTTCGGGTTTGATGGAGTTTCGCCGTTTGTAGAAGTTGCAAGCGAGCAGGGCAAAGGGCTATTCGTCCTTGTGCAAACGAGCAATCCTTCCGCCGCAGAAGTGCAGGGTATGCAGCTCAATTCGGGCGGAACACTATGTCAACATGTTGGCAAACTTGTTCAAGAATGGGCTAGCGCACCAGGCTTGATTGGCGAATCAGGATACAGCTCGATTGGTGCTGTCGTCTCGCCTCGCGACGTCGAATCGACAATGATCATTCGCGAGCTTATGCCAAATTGCATATTCCTCGTGCCGGGCTTCGGTGCGCAGGGCAGAACGCAGGAAGAAGTAGCAAAGTGCTTTAAGCCCGATGGCACGGGCGCTCTTGTTACGGCGTCGAGAAGCGTTATCTACGCGTACAACGACAAGAAATATGCCGGCACCGCGCCCGCTGATTGGCGACAGACCATTCGTCATGCGTGCGAAGAGTTGGTCGGTCAGATCAGAAGCGTGAGCAAGCCGACATAATGTAACGCCAGCTTGGTGTTGCACTCAAGTAATAGCTTGGCTCAATCGCGAAGTGCATCGACCGCCTGTGTCTGCCATTTCGTAGCATTGGATCGCGACGCCAAATGGCACGCGAGCCGAATTGCTTCTTTCATGCTGCCAGGGTCGGCCGAGTCGGTTCCCGCAATGTCAAATGCCGTTCCATGATCGACGCTCGTTCGGATCGTCGGAAGACCAAGCGTCACATTTACGGCAGTGTCGAATGCGAGCATCTTTATGGGGATCAAGCCTTGATCGTGGTAGAGTGCGACGATTCCGTCAAAACGGTTTCGCATCTTGGGCGTGAAAAGTGTGTCTGCGGGGAAAGGCCCTCTTGCGTCGATCCCCGCATTTTGTGCCATGAGAATCGCCGGGGCGATTACGCGCTCTTCTTCGTCGCCGAAACGACCCTCTTCGCCCGCGTGCGGGTTGAGTCCTGCAACAGCGATACGAGGTTTTTCCAGCCCGAACCAATTCCGCATCGCTTGATCCAGCAAGTCGATAGGCTGAAACACAAACCCGATCGTTAGGCGGTTTCGCAGATCGAGAAGAGGAATGTGAGAACTGGCCAGCGCTATGCGAAGTCCGCCCCCGACGAACGCCATGTTGTACCGCTTTACGCGAAACGCATCTGCGAACAGCTCCGTGTGTCCCGCAAAGCGAGAACGCGCAAGTTTCCAGGAAACTTTGTGAATAGGTCCTGTCACCACAGCGTCAAGGCGATTTGAGCGGACATCCTCGATTGCCCGATCGACGAAACCGAGCGAGGCCTCTCCGCCACGTTTCGTCGGCCGACCGCTCAGCCAATCACCACGAGCGTATTGGTCAAAATCAACGACCACGACGCCGCTATCCACCCGGCTTACAGTATCCTGCGGAACACGAAACCAGTATGGCCGAATGCCCGCAGCATCTGCCGATGCCAGTAATGAGTCATCAATACCGTAAACAATAAATCTCGCCAGTGTTCGAATGTCACTATCGAGCAATGCTTTGACGATGACCTCCGCGCCAATGCCGGAGGGGTCACCCATTGTTACGCCGATCAAGGGCTTGCGCTCGGTGCGAATGTCATCAGTTGAGATGTTGCCACGCTCCGAGTTCATGCGAAACCCGCCTGACGCAAGGTCTGCAAGCTCAATCCGCCGTTCTTCTCGATACCTTCGAGGTAATGCACAATCGTACGCGCGAGCATGTCCGATTCGATATTGACCAAATCGCCCTCGCGAAGCAACGACAGCGTTGTATGTTCAAGCGTCGTCGGAATAAGTGCGACGGAAAACGCACTGTCGCGCATTTCAGCTATTGTTAGTGATACACCGTCAACCGCGACCGAGCCTTTTGGGATCATATACTTCGCAATTGTGTCTTGCGGGCGAAGCCATAGGACGAAGTCTCGGGCGGTGGACTGAACCTTCTTAATAACTGCAGTGCCATCAATATGGCCTTGAACGAAATGGCCGTCGATCCGATCGCCCACACTCAGCGACCGTTCAAGATTCACGCGATCGCCGACCTGCTTTGCCCCCAGCGTAGTCTTTGTGAGCGTTTCGTGAATTACATCGAATGTGATTTCTTCTCTCGAATTGGCTGTTGCGGTCAGGCAAACACCGTTCACGCAAACGCTTGCACCAAGCGTCACGCCTTCTGCTAAAGCGCCAGCTTTGATACGCAAACGCTTGCCTCCCTCGACATTTTGCGAGGAAAGAATTTGGCCAGTTGTTTCAACGATTCCAGTGAACATAAGTCATACTTGCGAACGAGTACATGAAGCCGTAAACCCTACAATGCACGGGACGAAACATGCTTTCGCTAGCTTCCGTTTGGTTAAGCTGTACCAACATCATTGTGCATTCTATGCTAGGATGCAGGGGGGCAAAGTCAAGCAGGTGCCACCACTATTCGATTGTTGCATTAAACATGAGTTTGCCAGTCGATTGGGTATGAAGCGGTCTTCTCGAAGCAACCGGTTGGCGGGATTTGATGTAGAAAAAGAGGCTACGGGGCATCTATGTAGAGAAGGGCTTACGACATGGTCAAGCCTGTGATCTTGGCTTCGAAGATCAGCCTGCCGTCGGCGAAGCCTTGTGTGCGAGAGACGATTCTTCGCGAACGAAGTTTTTCACCCACGCATAAAATGTAAAGACGTGTGTCGGGTAAAATAGTGTCGCGGAACTTGCACTCGTCGATCCCGCCGAACGCGATAAAAGAATCATATTGGCCATATTGCTTTGCGAGGTACGCCGATGTCTGCGCCGCCATTTCCAACATCAACACGCCGGGCAAGAGAGGCCTGCCGGGGACATGCCCACGAACCCACCAGTCATCACTTCGGCAATCGCGAAACGTGACGATCTGCTTTGCGTTGGCATCGAGGTGGCACACGCCATCCAACAACCCGAACTCGTGCCGTTGGGGCAGGGCGGCGTAGATTTGCTCCTTGGTCGCAACGACAGCGTCCAAATCAATTGGTTCGAGGTCTATCAATAGCGGCGGCGGCATGAGCCTGAACTCCATCGCATAACTTGCGATGCAAAATGTTAGCGCCACTTGCATCGCGCCGACAGCACCGCACGCCTTACGGGCGCAAGTATTCGATAACAATCTATGGTGATTGCGACTATTACAAAGCCTAAACCGAACCTGGTTTGTCTTTCTGCGATGCGCGCAACAAGCCAAGGCTCGCGCGCCTGGTCAAGTGTAGCGCCGCAAATGCACTAGCTGCTCAGACGAAACCGATATTCGACCGCCGCACGTTAAGCGGAGCGTGCTCAAGCCATTCGAACCAGGTCCGGGCACTACGATTGTGAATCGACCCGAACCTCAAGAATGCGTTTTCGCACCGCCTGGGCGGCCTCTTTCACATCCTGCATTGCCTTGCGAACGCGGGTGCCCGCAGCCTTGTTGCCGCCGCTGGCCTTCCGTATATCATCCGCCGCCATTTCGATGATTTCCTTCAGTCGTTCGTATTCATCCATTTTCAAACTCTCCAAGGATGCGCAACTGGATCGCGATCGTTCCCTAGATCGCACCGCGAGCGGGAGTCTATCAGACGCAATACCCGGTAGCAAAGCAAAAATTGGCGAAATTCGGCCTTCTTCAAGGATTTTTCCCGGATACGCGAATCTTGTGACTTGATCCCGAACAATGTGAAAATAAGGTGTAAATAAGAAAATTAAATTGAAAAGCTATTTGGCTCGACGCGTGGTAAAAAGGGAAGCTGAGTCAACGGTCGAACGAGTTGTAAACCCCCCAATTTCAGCATTGGGAATTAAGGGTAGGGTATCTCAGCATTGATTGTAGGTTTAAGACAGACGGAGCCAGCTTGATTGGATGGTTTTTCAGTGTTGCTCTGGGGTGCCAGTAAAACATGATGCGGCGATTGGTTCCAATCCGATAGGGGCACCATACATTACTGAGGCGCACATGGATGTGCGCTGGTTCGATTCTCGCAATTTTCAGGGATGGACTTATCGATGCGAGCTTACGTTTCCCGGCATGGATGCTTCGTCGCCCTTCTCGCTCTGAACGTCTTGCTTGAGAGTGGCGTACAGGGTGCAGAGCCAAATCCAAATCCCATAACAACTCGCGTTTTCGACATTGAATATAAAATCAACGAAGACGCCTTGCCTCTACAATCGGTTGAACTTTGGAATACGCTCGACGGCGGTATCAGTTGGCAGCAATATGGGTATGACAGCGATCGCCAGTCACCGTTTACCTTCCACGCCGACAAAGAGGGCCTTCACGGCTTCTTCTTCATCGCTACCAACGCAGCGGGCGCTTCAAGCGCTCCGCCGAGCCGAGGCGTTCAACCTCACAAAACGGCGTTCGTCGACTACACACAACCCGTTGTCCAACTTCATGCGCTTCGACAAGCCACGTCGTTAGGGCAACGTGTGCTGCAAATCCGCTGGACCGCGATCGACTCGAATTTCGCAGCCCGTCCGGTTCGACTTACCTACAGAATCGTCCCAAATGGTCAATGGAGAGCAGTTACAAAAGACCCGCTGGCCAACACAGGAAAGTACGATTGGCGTTTTCCGAATTCTCTTGCCGGACGTATCGCTGTTCAGGTGACCGTGGTGGATCAGGGCGGTCATCGGGCGGATAGTGTACCAGGTGTCACAGATATATTACTCCAAGCTGAACGTACGGCCCAACTGGCTGATTTGACGGCAACGCCTGGATGGGGTGGTTCAGACGACACCGCGGATCGAGCCATTTCGCAGCGAAAGACATTCGAAGAAACGCGAGCGAGCAACCTTTTTTCCGAAGGACTGGCGCTTCGTGCCCAAGGGCGATACAAGGACGCCGTCTCCAAGATCAGGCAGGCGGTACGTCTGGACTCTCAGCTTACGCCCGCATTCTCCGAGTTGGGAGATTTGCTATATTTGCTGGGTGATTTCGATCGGTCCTTGAGTGCTTACGATATTGCCATTGGCCAGGACCCGAAACTCCGATCGGGGCTGCAAGGTTCGGCCAAAGTATTACGTCAAAAGAACAATTACTCTGCTGCTGCGGAAAGACTGCGCACGATTCTTCGGTATAATCCGAAAGACGCGGAAGTTTGGATGAATCTCGGCGACATTGCTGTTTACCAGGGCGACGAAATCCTGGCGAGAGACAGCTACCTACGAGCCACGAAGATCGATCCGAGCGCGACGAATGTTATTGACGAGGCGCAGAAGAGGCTTGCGCTCATGGAAAAAGTGTCCAGAACGTATCGTCCGTAGTTGACGAATCGTTTTTCCTCTTGGGGGAACGGTATCAACCCGATGCAGATTCATCCTGTCATTGCGATTGCCGGTGCCGATCGATTCCTGGTGCATGATGCATTGCAGCAGCTTCTCGACGCAATTACCGGGAAAGTCGGCGACATCTCGCCTGCTCGTCTCGACGGTACGAATGCCGGTTTGGCAGAAGTACTGGATGAAGTTCGTACATTGTCGCTTTTGGGTGACCTGCAAGTTGTTGTGTTGGATAATGCGGATGCGTTCATTACGGCTAATCGGAAGAGTCTTGAGCGGTACTGCGACGACCCGGCTCAATCAGGCTGTCTGATCTTCGTTTGTAATTCGCTCGCCAAGAATACCAAGCTTTACAAGATCATCGCAAAGCGTGGACAGGTGTTGGCGTGCGAACCGATCAAGAGGCATGCGATCGGTTCGTGGATTGCGAGTCGATCGGCGAATATTTATGGCAAGAAATTGGCACCTTCTGTATCGCAGAGATTGCGTGACCAAATCGGGGATTCTCCGGGGCTTCTGGACGCGGAATTGTCCAAGTTGGCGATTTATGCCGGAGACCGCAGCGAAATAACATTGGAAGATGTCAGCGCACTGACGGGGTGCATTCGAGAAGAAAAAATATTTGCGGTGACGGATGCATTGGCATCCGGTTCAACGGAAACAGCTTTGCGGAATTGGGAGCAAGTGTATGCGACCGACCGGGCAGCGCCCGCCCGTGCGATCGCAGGATTGGCCTGGGGGGTTCGGCGGTTGCTTCAGGCAAGGCGGGACTACGAAGGCGGAACGAACGTCGCTGTGTTAGCAAGGCGACTCTACACCGATCCGTCGGTCTTGCAAAAAAGGCTGGATGGTTTTTCCGCAAGAGAGCTTGAGCAACAGCTTCGTGACCTGCTCATGGCTGACCAGGCCATTAAAACGGGATTGTCCACAGCCGATACGTCGGTCGAGAAATTCATTATCAAGCACAGCCGGCGCTGCTGCGCCTAGGCAAGGATGCTGGAAAGTTCTGCGCATGATGCGATTTAGAAAAAACTCGGTACTCAAATGCCAATTCGTTGTCGCGTTCTGTCTCGCGATGATTTCTGGTTGTTCCACATTTCGTAATCCGGCGCCTATGCAGATGCCCAATCCCCCTGTGGTTCAGGCGGAACAATCGCAAGAGGTTCCCGAAGAGCCTGCAACTACCCCTGCGCCGGACCAATCCGCGTTGGCGGTTGTCGCGGAGTTTCTCGAGCGCACGAAGGACTATGATTTAGCTTCAACCGAAACCAATTCGACTCATATTCCCGAGCCTAGGCCTTCATGGCAAGAAGGTGCTGACAGGAGCAATTTTAATCGGAGACCGGCATATGTCACTCGGCAAGCTCATGCGCCGACCACCAACGACTTGAGTCCTCAAGTCGGTTCACGCACCGCGTTCGCCAACTCTCAGGTGACCTTGACTGCAAAGCCCATCGTGCATGCTGGACCCGCACTACCGCGGATCGAGAAGGTTTCCATTCGATCGAATAGCCATGCGATGGTTGCGGCGACACGAACGGAAGAAACCAACGCAATGAACGGTTCGATGATTGTTGACCCCGTTGAAACCGGTGATATAGCAGAGCGATTCCTGGAGGAAATCGAGAGACAGGCAGAAGCGCAGAAGAGTTTTGCCTCCGAATGGGCTTTGCGACTTTCGCTGCTTGCGCTGGGGCGACATGTGCCCGTGACCGAATCAGGAAAGAGCCTTTCGCAGGATGGAAGTGAGATTTTGGAGAGTTTTGTGCGTGTCGCAGAAGCGGTACGCGGTGCTGCGAGCAATCCACTGCTCCCCGGCGAAGACGCCATTCGCCGTACAGATGAGTTGCGGAAAGTTTTGGCCGATCGTGCCGACCCAATCGTCACCCAAATCGCACTCTGCAAGAAGGTGGCCACCTTCGGCGTGTACGACGAACTGGATACAAGCGAAATTGTTGTTGGGCGAGGCCTGCAAACAATTGTTTATAGTGAAGTTCGCAATCTTCGCGCAGAACGCACCGAGGACGGCAGGTTTCGCACCCTCGTCTCGACAAGGCTGGAGCTGTTGACCGCAGCCGGCGAGTCACTTTGGCATCATGAGGTGCCGGACATCGTTGACATATGTAGAAGGCGACGAACCGATTTCTTCATAGCACAGCGCGTAAACCTGCCACCGTTTCAGCAGGAAGGCGAATATATTCTCAAAGTGCTTGTGGAGGACAAGAATTCCGGGAAGGCAAGCGAAACAATTCACAGGATCAACGTCCCCGGAAACTCGTTCGTTCGTACCGGCTAGAGTCATCTCGAATTGCCTGTAGCGACCGATTACACGTTTTTTCTTGTGTATGTTAGCAATTCGCCGCTGCACGTGACCATCTGTGGCTCGGCGTCAATTCCAGTTTTCAAGCCTCTGTTTCTGGAAGGACTGCACGAAAGCGTGATTTTTGCGCTACTTGGTGGGCGAAACCGCGCATTTTTTGCCTGCTTTGGCTCTTTCAAGGACTCTCGAAACCCCTAACTTATTTACGCTAAGCAGTTTACGGCAAAAAAGCCGATTACGGGTACTAAATGGTGGATGTTTGGGGATAGGTCGCAAAGATATGCGGGGCCCTGTATGGGGCGATTTCCCGCTTGGCGCAACCTCGACCATGGGTACACTATGGCAGACTATCGTATCGGCCCTTCCCGTATGGCGCGGTGAATTGAAGGCAGGCCGAGTGAACGGTTTAACAAGATTATGGAGAAATTCGCTATGAAACGCGCGTTTTCAGTTGTTTGCGTGCTGTCGGTATGTGCCGCAGCCTTTGGCCAGGAATCAGACGTTACCACTTCAAAGACCATCGAACCTGGCAATGAAGACTTGATGTCGTCCATGTGGTTCATGGAGGACGCGACACCCATCGAGACCGGGACTGTCGATCTTCGCATAGGATTTAATTGGGTCACCTCAACGTCGCCCGCCAATGTCGGCGACTCGGATGATGATTACATTCTTACGCCGGAAATCGTTTGGGGTGCTTGTGACAATGTCGAAGTTTCCCTTCGCGTTCCAGCGTGGATTGGGGACGGCGGCGACAGAGAGTCGTTCCAGGATGGCAATTATGACACCTATGTTGGGATGCTTTGGCGTGTCCACGAACAGGAAGGCTATCATCCAGCTATTGCGCTGAGTAGTACGGTACGCATCCCGACGGGAGACGGCTCCAGAGGCATCGATGCTGAACTCCGTGCGGTTTTCTCCAACGAATACGACAGCGGCGTTCGCTCGCACGTCAACATCTTTGGCGCAACGGTTAACACAAACAACGCTGACAATCCACGAATGGCCAGAAGTACCAGCCTCGGTAAGCTGTTTGCTCCAAATGCTTCCGTGGGATTCGGAAGCAAGAGTCTTGATCCGCGCAGTTTTCAGTGGGGTTTTGTAATTGGTATGGATGGCCCTCTCTGTCGTGACGGTGCCGTTCGTTGGGTTGCGGATTACATGATTCGCAGCAGCCAATACGATGGTCGTTCGAGCATGAATATGGTTGAGCTGGGTTCGGAGTGGAATATTGCCGACGGACACAAGCTCGGCCTTTCGACGCAAATTGGGCTGGACCACACCGGCGACACGCCGAACTTTGGAGCAGGTTTCGCCTATTCGTATACGATTGGCTCGTAGTCCGCGTTTTACAGCGACTACATGCTGTCATTTAGTGAATTATTGAGAGCCTGGGGCTTTGCAGCTTCAGGCTCTCTTCTTGCGCCATTCAGCTCACTAAACTGCCAACGCGATTTGTGTGGATTCGGCGCCGGTCAGTCTTTCCCGAAGGAAGGCGAATTGCTGATGGCAACGCATAAATGCATCGACAAGCGCGGGGTCAAAATGGGCACCGGCTTCATCGCGTATGATTTCAACCGCCACGTCGTGAGGCTTGGCGGGTGAATATCGACGCTCGCTGGTAATGGCATCATATGCGTCCACAAGCGCGATCATTCTCGCCGAGAGCGGTATGATATCACCCGAAAGGCCATTTGGATAACCCTTGCCGTTGAATCTCTCGTGATGACTGCTTGCGATATCGACGCACATCTCAAGTATGGGTGCGGGATGGGCTGGGTCGAGAGCCTGGGAGAGAACTCGCCTGCCAATCTCCGTATGTGTCTTCATTATCTCAAATTCAGCGTCAGTAAGTTTGCCTGGTTTTGTGAGAATCTCATCGGGCACACCCACTTTGCCAATATCGTGCAAGGGGGCCGCCTGAACCAGTTGATCTATGAAATCGTTAGTGATAACTGACGCGTAAGGCCCTTCCGTCTGTGCTTCCGTCGCGAGAAGCCCTGCCATGCGAGAAACTCTGCTGAGATGTTGTGTCGTTTCTTCGTCACGATATTCAGCTAAATGGCCGACTGTCTGCAAAAGCACCCGAACGGATTGCTCCAGTTGATCTCGACGATCGAAGTTTTCCAGCGCAATGGCCGCGGCGCTTGCAAGCGATTGCAGGCAATCGATCTCCTCTTCGGTGTACGGCTTTTCGTCCGATCGACCGGTTACGTTGAGCACGCCAATGATTCCGTCTTCGCCTCCAGATGCAGAGGATACGAGAGGCGTGCTGACGAAATTCTTGCTGTCGTACCCGCGTGCATCCATTGCGCCGGTCCCCGAAACGCTCGCCGAGAACGTTGCACCTCTTCGGAGGACCTCCCCGGCTATGCCTTCGCCGTCGGAAATACTGATACTCTGGACAACAGCCGGATCAATCCCGATCGCACGTGAACATGATAGCCTGTCGCTCATCGGTTCACGGAGTAGGAGGGAAAGCCGGGATGCGCCAGTCAGTCGCTCCGCGCAGTCGATGACCAAGTCTAACACCCTATCGTGTGATGAGGCTTGGTTCAGGTCTCGCATGACTTCGTACAGGCACTGTATTCGTTGTGTCTTGCTATCGACTTCAACTTCCAGCTGTGCATTGAGATGGTCCAGGTCGCGATGCGCACATGCCAGCTTATGCACGGATTGTACACGCGCCAGCAGCTCGGTCAGGTCGAAGGGTTTGGCTAGGTACTCTTGCGCGCCTGCTTCAAGACCCCGAACGACATCTTCCGCGCCGGAACGGCCGGTAAGCATGAGTACGGGTATGCGTGACGTCTCAGGATTTCCTTTGAGCAGCTTTGTTGCTGCAACGCCATCGAGAATCGGCAACCCAACATCCATGATGACGAGGTCGGGCTGGTGTTCGATGGCCATTTCAATGCCTTCTTGGCCATTCGATGCCTCGAGCGTGTTAAAGCCAGCGGCACGAAGGTGTGCCAATATGACAAACCTCAGATCCGCCTCATCTTCAACAATGAGTATCGTGTTTCTGTTTTCCTTTACCATCCGTTGCACTTCCTCCAAGGACATGGATCCACTTACGCCTAGTCAGTGGAAACCTTTCCCCCAAGCCTACAATATTGGTTGCGAATAGGATTCTCTGCGGCAAGACGGTCTGCAGGTATCGGACGGGGCGGGCGGAAAATCGTGCGATTACGCTTGATTGTTCGAGGGAATTTCACGCTACCTTGCGAGCGTGAGTATCTGTTGACAGGCCTTTCTATCGGGCTAGACTCGGTTGTTATTCGGAACAACCAAACGTATTTGCGAATCAGGTATGGTCACGATAAGGAGCCTAAAATCGGACCTCATCGCAATGATGGCTAATTCAAGTCGAAGTCCCCGTGGCACAACTGGATAGCGCGTCGGCTTCCGAAGCCGAAGGTTGCAGGTTCGAACCCTGCCGGGGACGTTACTCACTTCCCTCGCGATCCAAAGAGGCGCACTGGCACGCCGAGATCAGAGGATTCCACCGATGACGCTCTTGGTTATTTACGGCTTGCTGGCCGTTGCTGTTTCGTTTGTCTGCTCCCTTCTGGAGGCGTGTTTGCTGAGCCTACCCCGTAGCTACGTGGAGTTGCTACAAGAGCGCGGCAAACGAGGGGCAGCGCTCCTGCGAGAGATGAAAGACAGCATTGACCGCCCGCTGGCAGCAATCCTCACGTTGAATACAGTAGCGCACACTGTGGGAGCGGTCGGCGTCGGGGCTCAGGCTGCCAACGTGTTTGGCAGTGGTGCGGTCGGCATGGCCAGCGCCGTCATGACGTTCCTGGTTCTGGTCGTGAGCGAAATCATTCCCAAAACGTTAGGTGCGGTTCACGCTAAGTCGCTAGCGCTCCCGTCGGCGATGGTCATTCGTTTGATGATCCTGTTGTGCTTTCCGCTAATCATCCTGCTGGAGTGGGTCAAACGGGTCATTGGCTACGAGCGACATGAAGAGCGTCTCAGTCGCGCGGAGCTGTTGGCCACTATACGGCTTGGGCAGACAAGCGGTGTGATCAGCAGAAGCGAATCCGAGATCGCTTCGAACCTGATCGCCTTGTCCAGCGTCCCCTTGAGCCGCGTACTCACTCCTCGCGCGGTAGTATTCTCGCTCTCGGAGGACTTGACTGTTCGAGGGGTACTCGCGGAACACGCCCCTATTCGCTACGCGCGGATTCCAGTGTATTCGGGTGATCCTGAGAATGTTACCGGTTATATCCCACGTTTCGCCATCTACGCCGTCCATTTCGCCAACGAAGACCAAAAGCGACTCAAAGAGTTGGTCAAGCCCCTGCCAGTCTTTCCGGAGTTGGCGACGGTTGGGAGCGCTTTGGGCGTCCTCGTAAAAAACAGCCAACATATTGCGCTGGTTGTAGACGAGTACGGAGGCATGTCGGGAATAGTCACCTTAGAGGATTTACTGGAGACACTTCTGGGCGAGGAGATTGTGGACGAGACCGACGTCGTTGTAGATATGCAGGAGCTGGCTAGACGAGTATTCGCTAGCTATCCGAAAGATCAAAGAGGATGACCTCACCTGCATAATAGTCGGGTCAAACCTGCCTTCGTAGTATGAGGGATCCAAACGTGGCTCGACGACCATGTCTTTGTGCTCGAAAGCGAAAGAACGTGGACCACGTCCGGGTCAACTCGCATAGGCAAGGAGGTACAAGAACACGGTGGCATTGATCCCGGAATTCGGAGAAAATGGCGTTGAGCGCAATCCAAAGCCGAACATCGAATGGGATATGGACGAGGAAAGCCCGTTCGTTATTGGCGAGAATGCACTGGGCCTTCGCTTGGCCCTTATATCTTCTTGGCAGATCGGGCCCATCTCAGCAGAAGGCAGACCGGAGAATTACGATGCGAATAATGATCTTTGCAGCCGCGTTAGTTCTTGGCGTGCAGACCTGGGCGGCAGCTCAAGATACGACTGAAGGGGCGAAGCCAGCACTCGGAACGGAGGCGTACAAGCTTCTTGCGTCGTTCTACGAGTATGACCGCGACATTCCGCTGGAAGCGAAAGTGGTTGAGAAGCGGGAACTTCCTGATTGTGTCCGCGAGAAGTTAGTCTTACGTGTTAATGACAGTTGGGTTACCACCTACCTTGGCATTCCCAAGACAGGATCGCCACCCTATCCATGCGTGCTGCTGCTCCACGGAATCACGGGAGATAAGGATGGTTGGTGGGAGGATGATAACTACGGCAGTGGTGGCAACATGACGAACGCCCTACTGAAAAACGGCTTCGCCGTGCTCTCGCCCGATGCTCCGTATCACGGTGAACGCACATTTGAGAATAGGTTCGAGTCAGCCTGGACCATGGTGCAGCAGAAGCATGTGAATCGGTTCCGGGACCTCGTGGTTCAATCGGTCGTCGAGTGGAAGAGGGCTATCGACTACCTCGAAACTCGACCCGAAATTGATAGCGGTCGTATCGGCGTTGTCGGATACAGCCTCGGTGGTATCCAGACTTTTGCTTTGACTGCGTTGGATTCGCGTGTCAAGTCATCGGTCGCTTGTGTGACGCCAGCGGCACACCTGGTTCAAATTGGGGCTGGTCCCGGAATCAAACCGTCCACCTTTGCGTCGGAGTTACATGGTCGTCCTTTTCTCATGCTGATGGGGCGCAGCGACAAGTATTGCGATGCAGCGTCAGCACAGCGACTCTATGATGTGATATCCGGTTCGATGAAGAGCCTCATATTCTACGAAAGCGGACATAGTCTTCCGGTTGACTATGTGGAAGACGCTGTGAAGTGGCTTCAAGAGGGATTGAGATAGGCCGAGCCGAAGATTGCAAGTTCGAACCCTGCCGGGGACGTTACTTCCTTTCGTTCAAAAACCGCTTTCTGGAATCGTCAAGAGCGATTCCGCCGCAACGGAAGCGGTGCTGTGCAGGTTAGCTCCAGAATCCTTGCTCTCTGGCCCCATGTTTGCGATGCTCATACGGCAGAGCTAATTAACTGGATCGGCCCCCTTTCAATATCATGTACACTCCGGCACACAAGAACCAAGCCAAACCAGTCAGACTCGCCACTTCTATCAGTATTACCGCCCACCCCTCATTGAGGATCGATACGATAAATACGCCTGTTAGCACACCCGACGTGGCACTCAACAGTCCAAAGCCTGCAAGCCATTTCGGGAGCATTGATGAACTCCATCCTGCTATGCTGAAGCCCAGGATCAAGATGGTCCACGTCACAATCTCAGCCGTGAACAGTACCCGCGTGATTTGAAACAACAGCCAGAAAAGCTTTGGATCTTCGCCAAGACGATTGAAATCAACGAATGCTAAGATTTCGATTCCGTTCGTGATCAGTGCGTTTGCCAGCATCATGGCACAGCCGAGTAGGCCTACGACTCCCCACCCGTTCGGATGCGTAGCGTGTGGGCGACTTGTTCTTGCAAAGAGACCAGCGCCAAACAATGCAATGCAGACGAACGCGACATATCTCAATCCATGTACAATCGCCCATGATTCTGCCTCGTCCGAAAGGTATTGTTGTAGCTCAACCAGTGATGGATTATCGGGCGGAAACTGCTTCACAAACGAATTGACGTAGATGTGTATCGCGAGACCAAATAGAATCGCGAAGCCTCCGATCCGAATGATGCCAGCATGGCTCCTGCCGCTTTCGTTCGAACCACTCTCAGCCATGCAGATTCTCCTATATGCGTTCTATCAGATGTTCCCACCGACCCACGAAGCTTCTTCGCCGTTCCTGCTTTACCGTTTACTGAAGTTGCCTCTCCGTCATTGTTGTCAGCGATTATGGCTTGGCAGCCAGTTGTTGCAAGAGAAGACCTGTGGTGTTGCCGCCGGTTGACGCCATCGCTCGGCGTGCCCCGATTTGTCGTCGGTCCTCGCTTGGCCCTTTTTGCGCCTTTGTTTGCTATCAGTCTCATTGCCGCGATAATCGCATCGTTCGCCAAAGAACTTGAAAATGAGAAGAGATCATGGCTTTGGAAGCAGGAACGAAACTCGGTCCCTACGAAATTCTCTCGCCCCTCGGGGCGGGAGGCATGGGCGAGGTCTATCTTGCCAACGATTCTAAACTGGATCGGAAGGTCGCGATTAAGGTGCTTCCAGAATCGATGGTGCGGGACAACGAGCGGGTAGCACGCTTCGAACGAGAAGCAAAACTCCTGGCTTCCCTCAATCACCCCAATATCGCCGCGATTCATGGGTTCGACGACTCAGATGGAACTCGGTTTCTTGTGATGGAGTATGTCGAGGGTGAAACGCTCGGCGACCATCTGAAAAACGGTCCAGTTGCGGTCGAAGATGCGCTCGACATTGGAAAGCAGATCGCTGAGGCCTTGGAGGCGGCTCACGGACAGGGTGTTATCCATCGAGACCTGAAGCCAGCCAATGTGATGGTGCGACAGGATGGTACGGTTAAGGTTCTAGACTTTGGTTTGGCGAAAGCGATGACCGACGAGCCATCCGGCCATGCGGATGCCAACTCGCCAACGATCACAGCCAACTACACGCGCCCTGGGGTCGTGCTTGGTACTGCTGCCTACATGAGCCCGGAGCAGGCTCGGGGTCGCAAACTCGATAAGCGAACCGATATCTGGTCGTTTGGGATCATTCTGTTTGAGTGTCTGACGGGCGAGACGCTCTTCCGTGGCGAAACGGCTACTGACTCCATGGGAGCGATCATGCACAAAGACCCAGAGTGGTCTTTGTTGCCGCCAACCACTCCACCGACGATCCAGCTCCTGCTTCGCCGCTGTTTGACAAAAGATCGCAAGCGTCGTCTACACGACATCGCCGACGCTAGAATAGAACTTGAGAACGCTTTGGTTGATCCGTCGAGCACGTCGCTCGGTATCGCCTCGGTTGCGCTGGCACAAGAAGGTGCGACATCAGGTTTTCGATCGCTCTTGCCATGGGCGACCGCCGTCGTCGCCATTCTCGTGGCGGTTGTCGGCATATGGCAACCGTGGCGAGAAGATGCGCCGCAGCCCGAGCCGATGCACTTGTCAATCTCGGCCCAAGAGGGGTACGAGTTTGACAAGTACGATGTCTCGCCGGACGGACTTGCCATCGCCTACTGCCGCGGGTTGATCGGCGAAGACACGGGCGATGGCAATCTGCCGCTCCAACTCCGCAAATTGAACGAACCGCACGCGGATACGATTCGCGGCACAGAGGGCGGCCATCAACCCGTATTCAGCCCGAGTGGTCGCTGGATCGCTTATGAGAAAAATAAGATCCTGTTCCGAGTACGGCGCGACGGCAGCCCGCCAGTAGAGATCGCTCGCCTGGAACGTGAGGCCATGTGGATGGGCTGCTGGTTGAATGAGAACCACCTGCTGATCTTGCACCATGACAAGACACTCTCCCGTCTCAATGTCAATGATGGATCGATCAGCAAGATCGATAGCGAACCCGCCGAAGCTGCTTGGATGTTTTTCGCGCGACCGACTCCGTTGTCCGATATGATCCTGACAAACACGATCGATTTCTCTACGCGTACGATTGCCCGCCATCTGCAACTACGTTCCTTCGACCCGAAGCGTCGGAAGGACGTCATCTCCGATGTGCAGATGGGGGGCCTGACACCGTCGAATCACTTGCTGTTTGCTCGCGACGGATCGCTACTCGGATCGCGATTCGACCCCGAGCAACTCGAAACGACCGGCGAAGTCACCTCGCTGCTCGCGGGCGTCAGGAATTTCATATTCACTTCTAACGGAACCCTTGTCCACGGCGGCAGCGTCGGACCTAAAGACGAGACCATGGACATCGTCCTCGTCTCGGATGTCGAAACGGCACCGACAGTCGTGAACACCAAGAGGCGAGACTACAAATTCCCTTCCTTCGCACCGAACGGGCAGCGTATCGCCTCTGCTGTTTTTCGATTTGACGGCGGAACGCCACGAATCTGGGTACTCGATCTCGACACGGGTATTGAACAACCGCTGACCCGTGCCGATCTACCTGCGTTTGCCCCAGTCTGGTCGCCGGATGGGTTGCGCATCGCGTATATGGTCGGGGAGCCGCCGTCCATTCAAGTCGCTCCAATTGACGGGTCGACTGAGCCAGAGACGCTCATCGAAGTCGACTCTGCAACAGAGAGTATGCGGATCGGCGCATGGGTGGGTGGTCATTCCGCGTTGCTCTTGAACCGCAGAGAAACTGGAACGCAGAAAGGGGACATCTTGCTGCTGTCGCTGGATGATGGAACCTTACGACCGATCTTGGACTCGGACGCAAGAGAAAGCGTCGTAGCCCTATCTCCCAACGAACAGATACTCGCCTTTAGTTCCGACGTGTCGGGCGAAACCCAAACTTACCTGCAACGCATCGATTTCAAGAAAGGCCTGATTGGTGTGCGACGACGGATCGTAACCTCCAAGCCTCTCGTAAGACGGCATTGGTCGGCGGACGGCGCAGCGCTACTTGGAATCGACAACGACGGCCAAATTTGGTCGGTTGCCATCTCGGTCGAGCCGGAGTTGTCCGTCGCGTCGGCTGAAAAGATACTGAACGTTTCATCGGTTGAAGGACTGCGGTACCGAAACTGGCAACCGTCCCCTGATGGAAAGGGACACATGTTCCTGCGCGGCGAGGATGAGGGAGATTTCACGAAACTGCACGTCGTGTTGAACTTCCAGACGCTGCTCGACCGGCGTCTTCCCAATGACCAGCAATAACGACGCAACCCAGATCTGCTCCCATGTTGGTCACGCGTGAGTTTGCTTGCGGCGCGGCAGACGTGGTCTATCTGGGGCATGACGCGCGGCTCTACGGCTCCAGTGCAATGAATACCATCTTGACCACTCCCGACCGCCGAAGTCTTTGACGTTCGACCCGTTTCTAGTATTCTGGTTTCGGGATGCGTGACTAAATGGGAAACTCCGAGTCGATCCTTGAAGGCACCCCGCTACTCACGAGTCGTTCATGGGTCATTTGGAGAACCCTGCAACTGACTGTCTGGCTAGTCGGGCTGGGTATATTCCTCGCCCTGGTTTTCGCTCCGACGATTGGTATCCATGCCTTTTGGAACGTTTTGATTCCTGTTGCCCCAGCGTTGTTCGCAATCGCGACCGGCTTCTGGCGTAATGTGTGTCCGCTCGGGTCTACTGCACTGCTCACACGGCATATGGGCTGGTTCACACGTCGTGAACTTTCCGTAACTTGGCAGGCACGACTTGAGCTGATGGGCGTCGCTTTGCTCTTGCTGATCGTACCGTTACGCCACGTCATTCTTGATCTCAATGGGCCCGCTACGGCCATCACACTCGCGACAATAATATTGCTCGCCGTCATCGTCTGCACTCGTTTCGAATGGAAGAGTGCCTGGTGCTCAGGGCTGTGCCCTATTTACCCAGTTGAGAAACTTTACGGCTCTGAACCGGTGGCTTCCTTTACCAATGCCCATTGTCATCGTTGCGTGGCATGCGTAACGCCATGCCCTGACTCACAGCCGAGTGTTTCTCCGCTTGTGCAAGATCAAATCAGATTGCGTCGGCTCGGCGGCACGTTGATGGTTGGTGGTTTTGTCGGGTATATCTGGGGCTGGTTTCATGTGCAGGATTATGTTGCAAACGAAGGATACAAGCATCTTATAGAAGCGTACGCATGGCCTTTGAGCGCAATGATGGTAACGCTAACTGCGTATCTACTGATTGAAAGGCTCATTCCTGATCGACACCACATGCGATTAAACCGTGTGTTCGCGGCTGCGGCTATCAGTTGCTATTACTGGTACCGCTTGCCAGCACTATTCGGCTTCGCCCTGTTCCCTGGCGATGGAGTGCTTGTTGATTGTCGAGACGTATTGTCTTCCTGGTTTCCCGTCGCCTTACGCATCTTCACGACGATTTTCTTTTTTTGGTGGCTTGTGATCAGGGCCAGCGCATCACGGACATGGCTGACGCGGCCACCTGCGGCCGCAACCGGAACCATGGTATGCACGCAGTGAGTGTCGCTCGCGACCATGAACTGATTCTCGGGCGGGCGCCTGGCAGGTCTCTATCTGTAGTGATCCCAACGGGCCTCGATCGGTGCCGCCAATTCGGCATTCTGGTTGGATGGATCGGGCACTCGTGTTGTATGAATGTGCAGCCACAGAAGTACCGCCGGTAGGAATTCTCGCCCCAGCGATCTACCAACGCTCATCCGAGTTCGTCAAAGGCGTATTTGAGGTGGCCCAAACCGACCATCAGGCGGATCGCCTTCGCGGACAATTTCTTACGAATAACGTCAATGTCATGGCACGAAACTTGCAGATTCTTTGTGGTTTGTCACGCTGCCCTTCTTTGGTTTTTGGATCGTCGCATGAACGACAAGATTACACAGGCTCTCGCCGAACCCGTCTTCAAGAAATGCGCGAGGTGCGCCTACTTGCTTCGAGGATTACCCTCTAATCATGCTTGCCCTGAATGTGGATTGCGGTTCGATGAGCGGTGCGAGTTGTATCGAGTGACCAATCCGAAACAGTTGCTCTTTGTGTGGATTGCTATCTTCAGCGGAGGCTGGGTGGTCCTCAAGAACCTTCCCAATGCTCTGAACTTCGCATCAGCGTCAGGATGGGACAAAGTCGGAGCCGTGGCGGCGATAGCCTGGTTCTTCTTCGTTGGGTTTGGCGTGTGGTTTCTCGTGACACGTTATCGGAGAGGTTTCGAAGTTGCTGTGACAAGCGATGGGCTGATCGTACGCCTGCCGGGATTTGACGAAGAACTGAATCCGTGGAACAAGATCGGTGGAGCATCGTTCAAGAAAATTGCCGATGGCAAGCCGCAGATCGCTTTAGTATTCTTCAAAGACAAGCAAAAGAACTTGAGCATCGGTGGCGTAGCCAATGTCTTTCCAACGCCAGCTCATGTGGAACGGTTTGTGAGACAGGTCAAGGATCGGATCAAGACAGTCGAAGATGACACGACTGCGGCTCAGCCAGAGAGGCATCTCGATGGTTAGCGAATGTCCAGTCTGCCGTCACCGGATCAACTGTGTCAGGTTCATGCTCAGCAGAAAGGCGTTCTCCTGCTCTCATTGCAGATCGCTGTTGAGTAACGACAAGAACAGGCGTTACTTCGCGCTAGTTCCTTTGATGGTAGCTACGGTCTTTGGTTCTCTTTATCTGACGCGGTCCGGCTTGGCGGGCGATTGGGTGCCGATCCCGCTGGCGATGGCCGTTTGGTTTCCGCTCATCATCATGCTGGATCGCGCAATTGTCCTTGAACGCTGTGGATTCTGGTGTATTAAATGTGGATACGATTTGCGTGGACAAGTCAATCCTCAATGCCCGGAGTGTGGAAGAGAATTCAATTCGAGCGAAACAGCGCAGATGGAATTGCCGGACCCGACAGCTGTGTCTCAACGGCAGGTACGCAAGCGTAACTACCTTCGGTTGATCTTGTTCATCGTGCTCATGGCTGCCCTCATTGCATCATTAATCATATCGTTTCGGGTTTATAGTAAGGCCAAGTCACTCAGGACAGCGCCAGTGCCTGTTCAAGTCTCACCTGCGGGGTCCTAAGTTCATCGGCAAACGAAAGATCGGTTCGCGTAAGTCAGCGGAATACGACTGCACTATCGCGATTGGGGAGGTATGGGCGAAACCGCAAGCGTATAGAGCAAGGTACGCGGACTTCTGGCTACCTCGTTAGCAAGGATCAGGTGACTGCTTTCGGCTGCTCGCCTCTCGGTGGTTATCAAGCGAGTCACCGCCGGTTGCTTTGAATCCACGATTTGGTTTGCTGAAGAGTTGCCCTCCGAAGCCGAAGGTTTCAGGTTCGAACCCTGCCGGGGACGTTGACAACATTTCTCAAAATCAAGCCTCATGACGATGTCATTGCGGTTTCGCCATTTGTTCTGAAAGGAAGCACCGAAGATCTTGAGGTGTTTTTCCTATGCCTATGCATGGTCTTTATCTGGCCATTGCTTGTAATCACCAGCCCTGATGGGATAATTGGACTGTGCATAAACGATCTGTGAGGATCGTCGAGCGGACGGCCGGATTCCTACCGAGGCAACGACAAGAATAGACCCGTGATGCAGAAAGTAACCTGCCTAATTATTTCGATAGCCTTCGCTCACTCACTCTGTGTCCAAGCCAAAGAGGATGTTAAGTTAGAGTTCATCGAAGCAGAACGAGGAAGAGGCGTAGCTAGCGCGAGCTTGGAAATCCAATTGATATACCTCGATAGTGCCGACGCAATTCTCTTGAAGGGTCTCAAGGCGGAGAAGTTGGCGGACAGGGTCATTGCGCTAGCCGGTGAACAGCAGAAGAAGATCGTGTCGCTCGAAGTTGTTGTCTGGGCTGGTCAGAACACATCAACAGGATTCGGGTACCTAGGAAGCCCCATGGATAGGGGATCTAGCACTCCGAGAATCGGTTTTTCCGAAGTGTCCTTATCATTCGCGCCAGCAGCGAAATGGGTCAACGACGCAATTCCCATTGCAGTTCGTTGCTCCTGCTACAACCCCCTGTCTCCCGGCAAGTATAGAAGCGACTCATTCCATGCAACGTTTGTGGCAAATTTAGATCTCAAGGTCGATTCGACTGTAGCTCTTGGCGAAGGTGTTCCTACATTGGACAAGAAAGTCCTCTACCCTTTGATCAGGACGATTGCGATACGACATCCAAAGCCGGGGGAGAGGCCGCCTAGCGAAGCGATAGCGCCGCTCTACAGCATTGCCTCAAACTTTGGTATTTTGGACTATCGGGCCAAAGACATGGCCATAGATGGCGACTACATCTTTGTCATTGGCGGAGGATTGATAATCGATTCAGGTCTTGAAACTCCAGACTTGAAGTACGGAGATATGGCTTGGTGTTTGGAGAAGCGGCACAAAGACACTGGGGCCTTGGTAGAAACTTTTGGCCGCAAAGGTATCGTCCTTACCGACGCGGGCGGGGAGACCAGGCGGAATCGTGTCATAGCGCTGGACGATCATCATATTTACATAGCCTCCTGCTTGAGGGGGGTCGGCCCGTATTACGAAAAAAGAGAAAACTTTTGGCAAATCGAAAAACGAGACAAGAAATCGGGCAACCTTGTTCAGGAATTCGGTGTTCATGGTGTAGTGACATCACCTGACAAAGCCTCGGGGCAGACTTGGCTTCGTAGTATCAGGGATTTGAACGTGGTTGACGGCCATATCTTTGTGCTCGGAAGCGAAAGAACCTGGACCACGTCCGGGTCTACGCGCATAGAAAAGAGGAACAAGAATACGGGAGCTTTGATTCCTGAATTCGGAGAGAATGGCGTGGTGCGCAACCCAAAGCCGAGTTTCGAATGGGATATGGATGTATTCGGAGAATGCCTGTTCGTCATTGGCAAGAATTCGCTTGGCCCTGGCAGTGAATCTGAAACAGATTTCGAATGGCATATCGAAAAACGAAGCACCTTGACTGGATCTCTGTTCGAGGAGTTCGGGCGATCTGGCGTGGTTGAACATAACCCGACATCAGGGTACGAACAACCATATGCTGTGGCAGCCGACAAGGACAGCGTTTACATTGTGGGAGACGACAATTGTCTAGATAGTGGGGAATGGCGCATTGAAAAACGAGATTCTTCAAGCGGCGAACTAGAGCAGAATTTTGGTGATTTAGGAATAATCGTTGTCAATCCAGGCCCATGGTCTGATAGCGCAGAGCAGGTTCTGACTGATGCGAATTATCTTTTTATTGCAGGACAGCAACGTCTTCGAGGACTTGGTAATCCAGACTGGAGATTGGAGAAAAGAGAGAAGAACACCGGGTCGCTCGTCCAAAATTTCGGGACTGGTGGAATTGTCCCGTTAGAGCATCGTTATTGGCGTCCTGGTGGCATCTTGGGTATTTCGATGGACGACAAGTATCTCTATTTGTTGAGGAAACATTGCGGAATCGCCAACAGCCACTGGCGAATTGAAAAAAGAAGCAAGCAGACAGGGGGCAAATAGCCTTTAGGAACCACGGTAAGACTCGTTTCCTCCGATATAGTGGTCAAGCGTTCATGGGGCGGGGTAAATAGGGGCTTACTTTCGGGTTCGTAATGGGCGCCCGAAACTAAATGACTACCTGGCTGAGTGTCGAGGATTGATTGCCCTCCGAAGCCGAAGGTTGCAGGTTCGATACCTCTTTGGGTCGCGGCCTTCAGGCAAACATGATCGATCTTGTAGGTACCGCATTCCTGATGCAGCCTCTCGAATAATCTCGCCCGACTTATTCTCAAACATCGTTGAAGGAACTACTCAATTCCTGAATCGGACTTAGAATAGACCCTTGGTTTGTTGTCAACTGGTAAGGAGGCTCGGTATGGGCGAATGGGGAGTGGTTATTATTGCAATTCTCGCAGGCTATCTGTTCAGTGCCATTTTTCTTATACAGCAGATTCCGGCGATATGAGTTTTCGCCAAGATAGTGCTTTCGATTGATTGCTGTGCTCGCGTAGTGTCACGTTTCGGTTTCCAGGTGACGAGTAACGCCGTGCTGTGTACCCCTACATGTTGAACAGTGCCCGCGACGACCATCGTCAATGTCATGCACTGCTCAAGACAATGGCACACCCGCTGTCGAAAATGCTGTTTGACGTATGTGCTGCTAATGGCCTTGCCCCGAAATCAATAACCGTTCGTAGCGAGGATTGATGCGAACTGCTTCCGTGAAATGGCGGTTTGCTCGGGCCAAGTCGCTCAGCATTGTGAACAGTCTACCAAGGTTGAAATGGGTATCGGCGTTTTCCGGGGCTAGCGCCAAGGCTCGTTCAAGGTAGTATTGGGATTGATTGAGATCACCTGCCCGCAATAACGCCAAGCCAAGGTTGTTGAGCACTTCCGGATCATTCGGTTCATTGCGCAGTGCATCTTTGTAGCTTTCGATAGCGGGTTCGAGTTTGCCCTGTATGGCAAGAATCGTCCCGAGGTTGTATTGAGCGCGAGAGAGGGTGTCGTCGAATTCGATCGCCGTTTGCAGGCATGCCACGGCTTTGTCCAGTTCACCGATTTCGGCGTATGCGCTGCCAAGCGCCGCAAGCCAGGTTCCTTGTTCCGGTGACAACTTGATGGCTTTTTCAAAAGATGTTATTGAGTTTCGGAACTCACCCCGCTCAACAAGTAGCGAAGCCAGCGTGTAGTGTGCTGTCGCTAAGTTTCCACTTTGACCTGAGGGCGAACCGGGGCCATTTTCGATCAGTGCTCGAAAATATTGCTCTGCCTCTTTCTTTTTCCCTAAGCCGACGAGTGCCTGGCCAAGATGCAACTGAGCTTGCGAATCGCTTGGAAATCTCTGAAGAAACTGGTGAGCATAGATACCTGCGTCGTCAAATCGCTTTAGGTCGAGTGAGCATTGCAAGAGCGCACGCGTGACGCGTGGATTGTGAATAAGACTCCAGCGGTTCGCAACATCAAGGCGCTGGGTAATCGTTTCGGCGAGCCCATGTCGTTCATCTTCTGATTCCGTTTGCCGCCAAACCTGCCAGCTGCGCAGTCCGGAATACTCGTGAAGCCTTACAAATGCGCTGTGAGTTACCAATATCGTCAACAGGCACGAAAATAGGGCGAACCCAACACCGAGTCCGGTCAATCGGCCGGTTTGCTTTAGGTGATGTTTTGACAAAGATACGGCAGGGCGTGTCACGAGCCTTGCCGTTAAGACTGCCAAGTAGCCAAGTATGGCTCCGAGTGCGAGCGACAGAAGAAAAGGGATTTGACCGTAAAGGCCTCGGAAAGAAAATAGCACGACCAGGAACACCGCTGACAGCAGGATTTCTTCAGCGATCGAAAAATGGGATAGCAAACGGCTGCCACTAGCGCGAGTGCTTGCGCTGAAGACTGCGGGTTTTGCCAGTCCGTATTGTAGCGCGTTTTGCGGACAGACGCTCACGCAGTCCAGGTCCTTCATGCAGGCTGAGTTTACAACCATGCCGTGAAGTTTCACTTCTTCATGCACACGAACACCGCTGGTGCATACCGCAGTGCAGCGGGCGCATTGTTGGCACGCATCGTTCACTTTGATGCGCCCAGGTGCGAAACGATCCGCCAGCGCGAACACCGCTCCATAGGGACAAACAAAAGTGCAGAACGTGCGAGAGCCCATCAGATAAACGATAGCGAATCCGCAAATAGCAAACGTAGCCGCGATCACCCAGGGGCCGGGCAGGTTACGCCAAAAATTTGTTGTCGCGAAAGACGCCCAGCCGTCGGCGTCGCTTGCGAGATGGAAAGTCGGAAAGGCTTGACTGTGCCACATTCTAAGCACTTGAGGCCAAACAAACATATACAGAGCCGTCAATGGGGGAACCCAGAGCAAGACTCTGGACCGAATAGGCTTTGCGTGAATCCCGATTTTGCGAAGGAGGTATGCACAGAAGTCCTGCAACACCATAATGTGACAAGCCCAGGAACAAAAGAACCTGCCGAAAATCGCCGTGCCTGCGACCAGCAAGCCCATGAAAAGGAAGCCTGCCGTAATGATCCCAAGCTCCAATGTGTACATGACCTCGTTGAGTTCGAGCGGTGCCAACGTCTTGCCGGTGATCTTCCAGTGAATGATGTGAATCGCAAAAACAAGATAGACGAGGGACAAAGAGATCGCACGCCATCGCTTGTAGTTCCGCTTTTTTTGCAGCGGCAAGACCGGTAGCGCTGTGCTCTTTCGCCCTCGCGCAGTGCTGGCTTTTGTCTGGCTGCTGGAAATCATGGTCGATCAGCCTTTGAATCGAGCTTTTCATCGTCTTGCAGGACGATGATATGTAATCGTAGTCATGGGAGGGTCGAGAATCATTTCAATGGGCCGCGAACGCAATCGAGCACACGATTTTTTGCTAGCAAACGGCGGGCCAAGTGGAATTTCATCGCGTGGGTGGCTCAAAAGCTCGTTATTATGGATCAAGCAGGTTTCATACTTCCTAGGGGATGGTGGGTCCGATACCACTCGATTGTTTTCTCGCAGCCCTAGCTAAACGTGCCATAGTATCTACCCGGTTCTGGGCAGCCCGGACTAATGAAGCTCAGCGCCAGCTTTTTCGGCAATTGCCTGAGCAAGCCCTTCCAGTGAGCGTACTTCGGCTTCGGTCCAGGGTTCTACCCCCAAGTTGCAGAGGGCAAGCGATGTAGTGGGGCCGATCGAGGCGAACGTCAGGTCCGCGAATGCTGCCCTTTCCTTCCCTGTTAACGCCTCAGTGATGGCAGCCACTGCCGATGGACTTGCGACGGCTACGACATCCACCCGGCTCATAACGGATAGGTCGAATGATCTTGCGACGGTCCCATACAAAACCGGGCTGATGAGATTGATGTTTGCCCAGGCGGTCGGAGCATTGGCCTTTGACGATCGAGGATAATAGACATTGCCGGTGGTTACCGTTGCCCGTAACGCCTCCCATAGGCCTGCGGCATCCTGCGATTGGCTCATCAACTCGACTCGCGCACCTTTAGCTTCGGCTGCGGATCGCGAGATTTCTCCGACGACTGCGATGCGCGGTATGCGAATAATCTCTTCCGGAACAGTTTGGATTGCAAACGGGCTGGTGAGAATCAACCAATCGTTCGAGTTCAGTTGGCGGAGTGATTCAACCGTCTCGGCAAAGACGCGCCGTGATATAACAGGTTCGTAGATGCTTTCCAATCCCGCTTTGCGCAGCGCTGTAGACAAAGGACCGTCCGGAGGCTCGTCTCGCGTCATCCAAACGCGCATGGGCTATGCCTCCAATTCGCTAATGAGTCGCCTCGCGAGTTTCTGTCCGATTTCTGAAGAGTTTTCGCCGCATTCCTGCCCCCGAGCCATGCGAGAAAAATCATCACTGAACAGCTGTCCTGTCAAAGTTGCCGATGAGCCTTCGATGTTTGCGATTGCGCCGACAGGGGTATGGCATCCGGCACCTATGGCGTGGAGAAAACTCCGTTCTGCATCGACGGCCATGCGAGACGGCGGATGTTCAAGCACTGCAATGACTTCAGCTTCTGGGCCTGCAGCGCGCGTTTGAATGGCGAGGGCGCCTTGGGCCGGAGCAGGTATAAACCGGTCTACCGGCAATTGGGTCGAGTGTGGATGCTCGATGCCAAGCCGAGCAAGGCCGGCTGCCGCTAACACGACGCCGTTTAGGCCGTCTTTGCCGATTTTCCCGACGCGCGTAGGCAGGTTGCCACGGATCGGCACGCATTCAATATTGTCGAGTTGTTGCAGTTGAGCGATGCGTCGAGGGCTGCTCGTGCCTACACGAAAGCCAGTTGGAATCGCGTCCAGCTCGACAGGGCGATCGGTCAGTAAGACGTCGTTCGTCACTTCTCGCTTTGGAACCGCAGCGATCATGAGGCCTTTCGTTTGGGCAGTCTGCATGTCCTTATAACTGTGAACAGCGAAATCGACTTGCTCTTCGAGCAGGGCGGATTCGATCGCACTCACAAACGCACCGACCGGCCAATCTTTGCCAAAAGATCCGGTAGCGTTGGCATCTCCCGGCGTCTTGATGACGATCGTCTCTATTTCCAGCGACGGGTGATGCTCTCGCAGCTTTGCGCAAACCCATCGGGTCTGCCAAAGAGCCAGGTCACTTCCGCGCGTTCCCACTCGTAGCTTCGTCAAGACGATAATCTCCCAAAGGCATTGGCCGTGGCTTGTATGATCGATTCGATCGCCTTTTCATCGTGTGCGGCTGAAATAAACATGGCTTCGTACCCGGAGGGCGGGAGCCATATTCCTTCCTTCAACATTTCCTGAAAAAACCGGGCATACAAGTCATGATCGCATGCCTGGGCGTCATCGAAGTTGGATAAAGGTCGATTGCTGAAAGACAGGCCTAGCATGCCGCCGGTGCTTGATGTTTGGAGCGGAATGCCAGTTGAATCTGCCGCCGTCTGGATGCCATGTGTCAGACTCGTAGCCTTTACTGATAGGTCATCGTAAAAGCCACTCGCTTGACATATTTGAAGCGTTGCGATACCGGCTGCCATGGCGATCGGGTTGCCGCTCAAAGTGCCCGCCTGATATACAGGGCCTAATGGGCTTAGCTTTTCCATGATGTGGCGTGGCCCACCAAACGCTGCGACCGGCATACCCCCCCCAACTACTTTGCCCAGACATGTGATATCCGGGGAAAGGTTTGAAAGATTTTGATAGCCGCCCCAGCCGACGCGGAATCCAGTCATTACTTCGTCAAAAACAAGCAAGCTGCTATGGCTGTCGCACATAGTGCGAAGTCCTTCCAAAAACCCAGGGGCTGGTGCGATATACCCCATGTTGCCTGCAATTGGCTCAACAAGAATCGCGGCGACATCTTGGCCGTGCTCCGCCATGATTTTCGCGACGGCGGACAAATCGTTGTAGGGAGCAAGCAGCGTGAGCTGGGCGTAGGCGCGGGGCACGCCAGCGGAGTCGGGTTCGCCGAATGTTGCAGCCCCGGAACCAGCCGCCACAAGTAGGCCATCCACATGGCCGTGATAACAGCCGGTGAACTTTATGATCTTATCTCGGCCCGTAGCCGCGCGTGCAAGTCTCATGGCACTCATGGTCGCTTCGGTTCCACTGCTGACCATGCGAAGCAATTCAACGCTCGGCAAGGCGCCAACTATGATTTCCGCGAGTTCCGCCTCGGATGCGCAGCAGGCGCCAAAACTCAGCCCATCGACGGCCGCTTCCTGAACTGCTTCGACAACCTTGGGGTGCGCATGGCCGACAATCGCCGGCCCCCAACTTCCGACCAGATCGATGTATTGATTGCCGTCTACGTCAAAAACATGGCAGCCGGAGGCGCGCTCAAGAAAGATGGGTTCACCCCCAACGGCTCGGAATGCGCGCACGGGGCTATTGACCCCGCCAGCGAGAACGCCGAGTGCTTTTTGCCGAAGAACGTTTGAGTTTCGTTGTGTGATCGCTTCGTCAATCCTAGTCACCGAAGAATCTCCCAAATCCGAATGATGACCCCAAACGGTCAATTTCAGTGTCGAATCGTAACTATCCCTGCGAGAGCCTTTTCACTCTTTTTATCTGGCCAGTTTCATGCCATGCAATGGCTCTTGCCCAACGTAAATCCGGCGAACCGATCTCACTAGAGTTGAAGCCCTTTTACGGAACCGTAACGATCCGAACTCGCTCGATTTCCGTTCCTTTACCTGCATTAGCCTTGAGCGAAACACGGTACTTGCCGGGTTTTGTGTAAACATGGATCGGCTCAGCAACAGGGGCCTCGTCCCCATCTCCGAATGCCCAGCGAATCTCGCTTGGTTCCACAGAGCACTTCAGCTTGAACCTCACCTCGAGCGGGTTCATCCCAGACGTTGGCAAGACCTCGATGAGTGCCCACGGTTCTCCGCGTATAACATCTTCAAAGAACTCCACTGTTCGATGGCCGTCGGTCTTGCGGACCTGCATAGACGAATCCTTGTGAACAGTGGCCCCTCCCGTTCGTAGCCAATCCACGCACTTCGAAGATCGATTCCCTTTGATTGCGTCATCGATGGAGAAGAACACCGCGACCGGCTGATACGAGTCAATCACGGGCCGAACACGACTGAGCGATTCTTCCTCAACCTTGGGTTCGGCTATGGCGATTGCCCGAAAAACATCAGGGTGCAATAAGCCGGTATATAAAGCTGCCTTTGCGCCTGCCGACCAACCGTAAATGAAAACACGATCGCGAGAAACGGTATGGCCTGCCTGAATGTGGCGAACGGTTGCGAGTATGTGTTCTTCATCCTGACTGAGTCTGGCGCTATCTTTGGTTGCGTCTTTGCTCCACGATCGTTCAACGCTTTTGATGTCGACTGCCGCCACCAGGAAGCCTCTCGATTCAGCGAACTCGGCCCAGGCGAGAATCTGTCGGTTGGGTGAATCGGGAAATGACGTATGGCATACGACAATCAAGGGCCATGCTTTCGTTCGATCATAAACTGACGGCTTGTAGAATTCGTAAGGTCTGCTCAGAACAGGGTCAGCTCGTTTGAGTATTGGCTCCGGCATGTTCGATTCGCTGAACGTCTCACATCCGGAGAGCATCGCAGCTGCAAGGCATAGCATGACAGCAATCTGATTGCGACAATGGACCTGTCCGTTTGCCGTGACTCGAAGGCCAAACGAAGTTTCTTGAAGGTTTTCGTCGATCTCTACCATTATGTCTCAATCTTGGCAGTTCTACTTAGTTGGTTTATCGCCGAATATGGTAGCCGAATTCTACGAGATGTTTCTCGAATTCCTTGCTGAAAGCCGCGGCGTCTTCATCGAGAAGCGTTCGCGACGCCTCGCCAATCAGCGCGCGAAGCGTGATGCTTCGTTGGCCCGCGCCCACGGAATCGCCTTCGTAGCTACCCACATAGCACAGTCGGCGAAGAAGCGGATGTTCAAAGCCGCTTGCGTTTGCGACCACTTTTTCATAAAGCGAGGCAGACGGAACCAAAAACGAAAAATCCAGTTCGACGAGCGGGTTGGCTGGAATCGTGTCGAGTTTTTCGTTGTGGCGGGCTAATTTGCTCGCCTTGCTGAGATCAAGCTCTGCCCATGCGATGGCCCATGATGCCAGATGCTCGTCCATACGTCGTCGGAACGAGGCATCGACAACACTTAGTGTTCCATAGGAATCGCCGTCGATGGTTAGCTCTGCCGTGCGTTGTGCATGCTCCCATGGGTGATGCTTGTTAGCCTTCGCCGGTCTATACGCGACCTGTTTTGCGAATCGATCCCAAGCCCAGCCCGCTATCGCCCCCTTCAATTCTTCGAAGACGGCAGTTTCCGCTTTCTTGCCTCGACGCGCGCGGACCAAGCCGACATGTCGGACTTCGTTGTCGTCAGATTGTTTACGCGTGAAAACGCTGCCGGTTTCGATGAGACAGATTTCCGGGAAATAAAAGCGATTGCGTGCCGTAGCAGCTAGGAGTCCGGGCATCAATGAACGTCGGAGATATTGAAGCCCCTCCGCAGCCGGGTTTTTCAACTCGACGCATTGGCCGGGGTCCACATCGTGCTTTCGGAACCAATTTGCGTCGTACCAAATATAGCCGTGGATTTCGTGATACGAATGAGCCGTAGTGAAATAGGCCAGAGATTGTCTTTCAAGTTCGTGCAACCCGTTCTTTTCAAATTGGCGCATGGAAACACGAGGCATCGCAGGCTGGACCGTTCCGAACCCAATTGTTCGCGCCAACTCCTCGATCACATCGGCTTCGATTGAAATGTCATTGGTGGCTCGAAATGACGGAACAGCGACTGACCATTGGTCTCCGATTGCTGAGACATCCATTGCGAGAGGCTTTAGAAGATCGTTTGCCTCTTGTAAGGAAACATTCCGACCTATGGTCCGGGCAACGTGCGCCGGATTTACGGACACCGTGGTAGGCTTGACCGCTCCGGGATAGCAATCCGAAAAGCGACTCTTACACGTCAGTTCCGGGTACATATCCCTGCCCAAAACGATAAACCTTTGAATGGCTAAGGCTGTGTTCGTTGGGTCAAGCGATTTCTCAAATCGAGCGCTTGCATCGGTGCGCATTCCGAGTTTGCCGGCTGTTCGACGGATGGTCGAGGGGTCGAAGTTTGCGGATTCAAGTAAGAGAGAGACGGTTGTTTCGGAAACTTCCGATTCCAATCCGCCCATGATTCCGGCAATAGCAACCGACTTGCCTTGGCATTGTATCATGAGGCTGTCCGAATGAAGCGTTCGCTCCATTCCGTCCAAAGTCCGAAACTTCTCATCTGGTTTCGCCCAACCGACATCAATTTGATCGGCTGCAGAGGCGTCGAACGCATGCATAGGCTGGCCCAGGTCTGCCATGATATAATTCGTGAGATCAACCAACCCTGAAATAGGCCTCATTCCGACGTGCCCCAAGCGCAACTGCATCCAAAGCGGTGCAGGTTTCGTCGGAACCCCTTCCACCACAAGTCCGCTGTACCGCCGACATGCACTGGAGTCGCCTATGCTGATCGGCAGTTCCGGGAGATCTGGTGTCATCAGGTCTTCGATGGGTACAACCGGATAGGTTTTGAGCGGCACGCGGAGAATGGCAGCCATTTCGCGCGCAATGCCATAATGACCCCACAAGTCAGGCCGATGTGTGATTGACTTGTTGTCGACTTCAATGATCCAGTCGTCAAACAAGTCTGAAGGCAGCAGCGCGCCGGACGAAAATGTTTCGTCCAGAAAGACCGCCTCTTGAGCTGCCATCTCAATACCTAGTGCTTCGCCCGGCAAGATTATGCCACAGCTCTCGACATCGGCGACAGAAGCCCTGTCGATTTTCGGCATGGAAGCGACAGAAGCCCCGGGCGGTGCGTAGACTACATTTGAACCTTCGTGAATGACCGGAGCGGCGGTGACCGTTTGCACCGTTTTTCCACCACCGACATCCAGCTCGACAAGTTTTAGGTTTCTGGAGTGAGATAATTCCTTGGCGCTGATGACTCGCGCTGCGATCAATCCCTGCGCACTGATGTCTATCCGTTCGATTTGTTCCACTTCGGCAGTCGTAACGGTGAATTTTTCCGCGAGTTCGCGCGAGTCGATCGCTGGCGGAATCTCGATGTAGTCTTGAAGCCATGTAAGAGAAATCAGCATGGGTTTGGCAAGCTCAGATAAGTGTCAGAGTCCTCAAACATGCGCAACAATTCAAACCTTGTCTTTCAAAATAGGGCCACCAAGACGTTCCGGAGAGACCATCGCCCGAAGATCGCCACCGTTTAAGATGCGAATATCCCCGATACCGAATTTCATCATGGCGAGCCGAGTCAGTCCCAACCCGAAAGCAAAGCCCGTATATTCTTCTGTGTCCACGCCGCCCGCCTCGAGCACATTCGGATGCACCATGCCAGCGGGTAAAATCTCAACCCAGCCGGACTGCTTGCACGTTGGACATCCTTGGCCGCCACATATCTGGCAGTTCATGTCGATTTCGATGCCAGGCTCGACAAAAGGGAAATAGCCAGGCCTGACTCGAAGTTCCACGTCCCGCTCCATAACTTCTCGCAGCAGCATTCGCGACATGGCAATAAGATTCGGAATCGAAATATCCCGATCAATCATCAACCCTTCCACCTGGTGAAACGTATTCTCATGTGAAGCGTCGATTGTTTCATACCGGAAGCATCGACCCGGCGCGATAATTCGCAGCGGTGCGCCGAACTTCTTCATCGCACGAAACTGAACGGGTGACGTATGCGTGCGGAGAACTTTTCCGTTGTCGAGCCAAAAGGTATCCTGCATGTCTCGCGCTGGGTGGGTCGCGGGAATGTTCAGCGCCTCGAAGTTGTTGTACTCCGATTCCATCTCAGGCCCAGCCTCAACAGTAAAGCCGAGCCGTTCGAATATCCGTTCGATTTCCCATTGTACAGAGGTGACAGGATGAACGCTTCCCATCTCCTTGCACTTACCGGGAAGAGTAGGATCAAAAACGGTTTCCGCCTTGGTCTCTGCCTCACTGACAGATGACTGGAGCTTTCCCAGTCGGCTGTCAAAAAGAGTCTTGACTCTTGTCTTGGCTTGATTGACCGTTTGGCCGAACGCTTTGCGCTGCTCAGGTGGGCAATCTTTCACGCCGCCGATCAAGACGCCGAGCGAACCCTTCTTGCCGAGCACTGTCGTTTCCAGGCTGCGCAGCGCGTCCACCTGCTCTACGCCAGCCAGGTCCAACCCGACCTGCGCTTCGATTCGCGCGATTTGCTCATTAAGTTGGTCGATATCCACTCGAATTAAGGCCGCTTCGGAGTATTAGAGCTTGCTCTAATAGAATGTCGCATTCCGCACCACACGGAAAAGCCGCAGCTTAAATGCGAAGACGTCAATTCGCAAGTTGTCGGTGAGGCTATAGCAGCGAACAGTCAAGTGTAGCGGCGAAACCCTCTATTTCGCGAGTAGAAAGTGCATTCGAACGCCACAGTAGAATAGAGCTTGCTCTAATCTGGGATGGATCGGTCGAAGCTGAACGAACGGAATGTGGAATCAGCGCGAGTTCATAGAACCGGCGACGCCATAGTAGGCAGCTTTTTGGCAAACGCCACTTCTGTTAGTGGTCAAAATGAGCAAGCGCTGACGTTTGTGCATGATGCCTGTCGCGTTGTAAACATACATTCGATTGGGGGATCGACTGCTTTGGAATGTGAATAGTGGATGCGGCAAATTGGCCCCGGCTTCCGCTCGCGCGATGGGTTGATCGATTACCTTGCTACGAAGCGATACGAGCTTGAACGTGTCCGCAAACCCATCCGACCACTCCGTCCATCGGTGTACATCCGTAACAGCCTTCGTGTCGGACACGCCAACAATGTAGAAGTCCTCCAGGTTGAGCGTTCTGGAGACGGGATATCGCATATATATCTTTTTTGTTCGCGCATCGCGCAAAACGTCCATCCGCCTGCCAAGTACTCGATCCGCTTCCGGATAATGACGATCGATCAATTTTTGCTGAACCTCTTGTGTCGACGACTCGGCAATTCGTCCTCGGACGAACGAAACACTCAGGCCCACGGGTTCTGCGCGACAGCCGATGATTGTCATGGATGCCACGGCGCAAAAGATGAGCATTTTCGTTGGTCGGTTCGGATATTTCTGCATGTCTCGTATTCCTAATTGAATGTCAGTCGTATTACACTATCGAGTCGATTAAAGCCATTGCCCATTGAGTCCGGAAGATTGAACGAACCAGTCGCCAATCACTACGGCATGAGCGAAGGCATCTTCGAACCGTAGAAATTCATCGACAATCGACTACATGCCCTGCAAGTGGCATTGATGGGTCAGATAATCCTATTGGAAATGCCGGAGAAGAAGACACCATCGGAGGAAGGGGCGATAACGAAGTCGGATTTACGAATTCCACCCCGAATGCATTTAGGTGGAGAGACTTGGCCTTGCGCAAAGCGTGCCTGTTCGACGCGTGGAATTAAGCTGTTTCGGCAAGTGGCCGACCCAGAACCCATGCCCTGAATCGACGAAGCAAGTCTTGGCAGTCGATCGCGATAAGATAAAGTGAAGGAATGGCTATCAGTGTCAGGATCGTGGCAAAGGCCAAGCCCGCTGAAATCGAAATGCCCATGGGAATCAAGAACCGCGCTTGAAACGATCGTTCCAGCAGAAGCGGTGCGATGCCGAGAATGGTAGTGGCAGATGTTAGTAGAATAGGGCGCATTCGGGCCAAGCCCCCTTCAACGACAGCCTCGTAAGGTGGCGAACCATCCCTTATTCGCTGATTGATAAACGTCACAAGCACGAGCGAATCGTTCACGACTATTCCTGTTAGCGCAACCAGGCCGATCATCGAGAGCATCGTCAGAGGATATCCCATCACCAGATGACCAAGCACAGCGCCAATCAATCCAAAAGGAATCACCGCCATGACGATCATCGGCTGGACATAGCTCTTGAAGAGTCCTGCGAGGATGACATAGATCAACAAAACCGCCGCGGCAAAATCTGTCTCCAGAGATGCGAACGACTTCTTCGTTTCCAGTTTTTCACCGCCAAATACCAACGACGTACCTGGGAATGCTTCAAGGATGTCCGGAAAATCTCGTTCGAGCGATGTAAGGATTCGATCGGCTTCCGTTTTGTTTTCGTCTACGTCCGCCGTAATAGTGATTGTTCTCACCTGGTTCTTACGCTTGATCGTTGAGAAGCCAGTGCCTTCGGTGAGTCTCGCAACTTCTGTAAAAGGGACGAGCATTCCGACGGGTGTTTTGATGCGCATGGACTCGATGTCGTAGACCCGCGTTCGATAGGCAAGAGGATAGCGCACCATGATCTTCACATCCTCACGGCCTCGTTGAACCTTCCGTGCTTCGAACCCGTAGAACGCGGAGCGAACCTGCGTCGCCAGCAATTCAGTGGTCAGACCCAATGCCCGGGCCGACTCGAACAGTTCGATTTGCACCTCTCGTTGGCCGGCATCGTAATCATCCATGATGTCAAAAACACCAACGAATTTGAGGAGTCTTGCCTTGATGTCGGTCGAAATCGACCGCAGGTCTTCCACGTTGTCGCCGCTTATTTCGAGGTGAATCGGCATGCCGCCCGGCCCGCCATGCGCGCTCGCGTAGCTTAATTTTTCGACCCCCGGAATGTCAGCGGTTTTCTCGCGCAGTTCTTTCGTAATATCGGCGCTGGTTCGGTCTCGATTTTCCGTCGGAGTGAGTTCGAGAAATACCTGCGCAAGATGAGACTGAGGCGAAGTCGGCGTGAAATTCATGCTCGCGTGCAGACCGATCAGTGTAAACGTCGAACTACATTCAGGAAGGTCCTTCGCTGCCTGCTCGACGACGGCAATGGCTTCCCCCGAGCGGTCGATTGACGTTCCCACACCCATGGTCATGTTGGCAACGACTGTTTCGGAATCCATGGCGAGCAGGAATACCATGGGAACATGGTTGCCCAGGTACAATCCGAACACGACCAATAGCATTGCAACGAAAGACGCCATGGTGACATAGCGGTTGCGTGTTGCTTTGCGAAGGAGTTTTTCGTACCAGACGCGAAGGTCTTTCTGGACAAAGGACTCCTGGGCACTGCGGATTTTTCTGCTGAATGAGCGCAAGCCGAAGACCCCGCCTGTCGTGGCGATGACTTTGGGCGCTGCGGATTCAACCCTTTTCAATCCATGAGATAGATGGGCGGGCAAAATCGTAAGGGCCTCGATGAGCGACACCGAAAGCGCTACGCAAACGATAATCGGAAGTACGCCCATCCATTCGCCGAGCTGGCCTTCGATAAACATGAGAGGAAGAAATGCGACGATCGTCGTCGCAACGGCGCAACCGACAGGCCAGGTGACTTCCTCCGCGCCCTTGATCGCGGCAAGTCTTGGCTCGATACCTTGCTCGATTTTCGAATAAATATTTTCAGCAACGATGATCGCATCGTCGACTAACAACCCTAGAACAATAATCAAGCCGAACATCGTGATGAGGTTCAGCGTTTGCCCCATCAGTTTCATACAAATGAGCGAGCCGGCAATGGACAGAATCAATCCCATCATGACGTGCAGCGCAACTCGCCAGTGCAGGAAAAACAACAGTGACAAGGCTACAAGCACGAGTCCCCAAAACCCATTTCGTTTGAGCAAGTCAAGCCTGTCCTCGATGAAACGAGACAAGTCCATATAGGCTTCAATCTTGACGTTGTCGGGGAAGGGGTTGTTTCCGGATTGTTCGTAGATTTGTTCAATGTCATTCTTGCCGGAGACGAAATCCAGGAGCTTATCTGACCAAGGCCTGACAAGTGGATCGCCTGTTTTGCCCGCGACCAATGCCTTGACGACCGATGCTATCGCTATGGCATCTTGCTCTGGAGTCTTGTAAACAGTTACCTGCACGGAAGGCTGTCCGTTGAATCGGCCGATGACATCGACATCCTCGAACCCGTCAATGATGGTTGCGACGTCTTTGAGCTTCACGACTCCGCCGTCGGCGTCGCTACGAATCACAATGTCATATAAGTCCTTACCCCGGTCTTTTTCTCCGAGTGTCCGAACGGATACGTTGGACGAACTGGTACGCAATTGACCGCCGGGGATGTCCAGATTGCTCGATGCAATAGCGTCGGCAACATCCATGAAGGAAAGATGGAACTGTGCGAGCCTCTCCGGGCTAACCTCCACGCTGATTTCATCCTTGCGGGTTCCTTCGAGCGTCACGTCCGTGACGGACGGGAGTGCCAAAATCTCGTCGCGAAGACGCTCGCCCATTTCTTTCAGTTCGCGGTCGGTGAGTTCGCCGTAGACCGCAACGCTGATGACGGGCCATCGCGGGACGAAATCGGATACCTGTGTTTCCTTGGCGTCTTCAGGGAAATCTTCGCGCGGAATCGTATCGATAGAGGATTCGATGTCTCGGACAGCTTCGTCCACTTTGTCGAACCCGCTCTCAAGCTCGACCATGATTACGCTTCGCCCTTCGCTGATCGTCGAGTTGACATTCTCGACGCCCCTAACGTCCTTGATCTTTTCCTCTATTTTGAGCGCGATTCCTTTTTCGACTTCGCTCGGTGTTGCGCCAGGATAATCTGTTTGAATGAGCGCGCGGTTTGGCTGACTGTCCGGGAACATCTCGCGGATTAGCGTAAACCCTCCGTACGCGCCGCTAACCAGAAGCGTGCTCATAAACAGGTTGATGAGTACCGGGTTGTTGACACTGAATTTGGGTAACGAACTCATGGGAGTGAACTCGCACCATCGGTTCGGCCTGAGGACAGCGCACCAACATTGCCCGGATGCAACTCGGAGCCGAACAACCTGATTGCCGCACTGTTTTTCAGCTGGCCTAAGTGAGAAAGGATAACGAGTTCACCAGGCTGAACATCGCCGGCGACAAGAGCACGGTCTTCAAACAATCGCTCCACCTGAACGCTTCGTTGAACCGCCGTTTTGCCTTTCGCAATAAATACCATGCCTTCCCGAATTGCGCCTCGGGGAATGAGAAGACGCTGCGTATGAGTTGGCCCTTTGACTACAGCCTTTACAAACATGCCGGGCAGGAGGGCGTGTGGCTGTTCTTCGTTGTCAATTTCGACGTATACGGCAAACGTCCGCGTTTGGCTATCTGCCAAAGGCGCGATGCGGGCTACCCTTCCTTGCCAGCTTACGCCGGGCATCCCCTCGGGTGCGACGTCGCAGATAGCCCCGACAGCTACGCGCGCGTGTACGCTTGCAGGAAGTCGGATGGGGATTTCAACACGAGTCGTATCGACCAGTCGAAGAACCGGGCCACCCGGGACAAGGTGATCCCCTACTTCCACGAACATTGCGTCAATGGTTCCGCCGAATGGGGCTCGAATAACGCACCGTTCAATATCCAGCTTCGCTATCTCCGCCTCTGCAACGTGGCCTTGTATGGACGCAAAGAATCCGTCTCGGCGAGGGCCGATCCGAGCCATTTGCATTTGGTATTCCTGCAATGTTCGTTCAGTCTGCCGAAAGGCAAGATCCGCAAAGTCGAACTCTTTCTTGGCCGCCCGGCCTTTTTCCAACAAATCTGAAAGCCTCTTCTTTTCGCGGGCTGCGACGGACAGCTCTTTTTCCGCTGTGCCTAAGAGTTGATCCAGTTTTCGCGCTTCAGCTGCAAGCTCTGCAATGGAAGCTTGATCGGCTGCGGCTTTGGCCTCTGCTTGCTCAAGCGCGTGTTTGTAGCTGCGATTATCCAACCGAATGAGTATTTGGTTTTCTTCGACGATGGAACCGGCTTTGATGTTGTCCGCACGTTCGACAACCAAGCCGGAAACCTCAGATGCGATGTTGGCCGATCGGTCTGGTTGAGCCGTCGCATACCCGACGAATTGTTCAGTAATGTCTTCCGATTCGAGAAGGATCGTTTCGACAAGCGGGGGCAATACGGTAATGTCGCGGTGAGGTGGTTCTACGCGAGTTATGTAAAGCAGACCAGCGATGCCGGTTCCGCAGCCGATCAACAGTATGATGAGCGCGAAAGAAACAATCAGTCTTTGTCGTGTCGGTGTGTTGGCATTCATCATTCATGTAGTCAATAACGCGAGTCTATCTACGTTTGGACGCACCCACTCACAGTCGGGAAGGTAAGACGAAACCGCAGGTAGCGGAATAACGCTCTGAAATCAATCTGTCGGCCGAATAATCATAGGGTTCAAAGTTTCTTGTTCCTCCAACGATTTTGCGCAAGTGCAAGAATATACAAGCGCGTTCACCAAGCACCAAGCATTCTCGTTCGGCGACATATTGGCTACGAATTGGAGCAACTGAGTGGTTGCCTACCAGCCTGAAAGAAGGACCTATAAAAGAGGCCCGGCGGGGTGGACCGGGCCTTGGGGAACCGTCCAATGGGGGATTGGACGGTGAGTGAACTTTTCATTTGCAAAGAAGGGGGATAACATGCGCGAAATGCCAAGCGCTACACCCCATAACGAATCTCCACTACAGGAGTTTAGCACATTCTAAGTCAAAAATAAAGCCATCTTTCACCTTATTTTTGTAACAAAAAGGCGTTTATTATCAAACCATCGCACTTGGGATGACTCTCTAGGTGCTATTCCACAAGTCGCGACATTTGCAATCGACCGAAAAAGTGGTTTCTCAGAGGGAATCCTTGTACCGCAAGCTATGACGCCCGATCTTCCCGGTGCAATGGGCAAGGATGATTCAGCGATAGGTGAATCGGAAAAGTCAGTCGGCTTGGATGGGGTCATTATGCGGATTGAACATTCGAATGCGGGCTGACAACAAATCTATGTTACGGAAACCGTATTGAGTCAAGGCGTATTCAGAATCGCCAGCGCGAATTCCGGCGGCAGGAACCTACGTTGAACAATCTATTTCGTGACACATTGGATAAGGAAACGCGGTCAGCTTCAGTCTCAATTCCCGCGCCCGAATACTACTCACAGTCTTTTTGTGATTGATTGCCATGGCGACTGTGTACATCAAATTGACGGCTGGGGGTCGGCATTTATACTTGGCGCGCTATCGTGTGTGACGGCGCGGAACAAAGGCCGCGAATCATCCAATACTCCTTGCACGGGATTGATTGCTGAATGAAGTTCTTTCTTCGCATCGGTTGCATTGCCGGCTTGCTCCTTGGGATCGCCGAGACGCAAGGGCAGTCACTCCCCCCCATCGCGGACCCGGTTGATCACGCACTCTTTCCCGCAGGCGTATCAGAGCTTGCCGTTACCATCAACGGCCAACTGGCGTACTTATTTAAGGACGAGAATGGCGCCAATGTTGTCCACGTCATCGGTGATGCATCCATCGAGCTAGGCAATGGGCAGGGACAGACTCTCCGAAGCCGAGAAGCCTTTGTCTGGATCAACGAACGATCGTTTGAGGGACGATCGTACCGTCATTTTCAAGTTGCTTTGTGGCAAGAGGCCGAAGTCGTGGAAGTTGGCGGTTCCGTGACATCCGGGCCGGTCTTGTTCGTCACACTGAATAGTTTCGGCGCAGTGAAAATGAACCTCGATGATCTGGCGCATCAATCCGCTGTTGAGAGTGAAGTTTTTGCCTATGCAACGAAAATTCGACTGGCGGCTACCGAAGGTATGGCGTCGAGTCCCGAGAAAGAACCGTCATTGCGAATCCTGCATGCAACCGGGCTTGGCGCGCCGCCGAAGCAATCAAGCGCGCCGCCTCCGGTCATTAACTTTCACTCCAGAGGGGACGTGAAATCCACTGTCTCAGTCGATGGACGTGACATGGTTCCCGTCGTGGGAGGAGCCTACCTTTCTCGGGGCGTGCCAGGCTCGAATGAGTTCCTTGAGATTCAAGCTGATTCGATTGTTGTGTTTCTTCCCCCAAAAGAGGGCCAATCCAGTTCCAGCCAATCAGAAAGTGCGGGGCTTGGCGGTCAAAACAAGAGTGTACCTTCCAGTATCTCAGACCAGAAAGCAAAGGAGCGGACTTCGAAACGGGAGTCGAACA
>JAJDEA010000221.1 GCA_029260035.1 Phycisphaerae bacterium | reverse complement strand
GTGCCGGCCGTCGCAACGAGAAGTGCCAACGCAACGACTCCCCATTCGGAAACAGTCGGGATGGACGCTCCGCCGACGATGTCAAAAACGGCGCCATCCGAAGTGAACGAAATGGGTGTGTTTGTGCTGTCCACCAAAATCGTTTGCGAGGTTCCGGGA
The DNA here is from genome assembly GCA_029260035.1 of Phycisphaerae bacterium. Lineage (GTDB taxonomy): Bacteria > Planctomycetota > Phycisphaerae > UBA1845 > UBA1845 > OFTM303. The sequence goes on along the minus strand of JAJDEA010000221.1, from coordinate 18,397 downwards.
ATCACGCCAGGCGCGATGAAGCTGACCGTGAATGCCCCTCGCGCACTACTTGAGAACTCATAGGTGATTTCGCCGAGGTACGCTGGCGCGGAGATCGTCGCCGAATCGCCCACAGCATCGGAAACCGCTGCCGCAATTCTGGCTGGCGCGCCGGGGTCCACAACCTCGGCAATAAATCCAGCAGCTGAGCCAAATGCATAGCTCGCCCGCAAGTTATTCAATACGGCAGGGCTGGCTGGATTGTACGTCACCGTCCCGCTATTACCGCCGCTGGCGTTGTTCAAAACTATCTGGTAGCCACGAAGTGTCGTCACTGCGGCATCGGACGCGTACACAACCAGCGTTTGCGTGAACCCCCCTACTTCCACCAAAGTTCCATCAACGGTGACAGTAGTCTGGCCCGATGAAAAATTGAGCGGGTCATCGCCCGATGGGACAAGGAAAAGTCGAGGTTGCGCCAATGCAGTAGATGTGAGGGCGCAAGCAAACAGACCGGCTGCCAAGAAGAATCGCTTTGTGGACATTAATTATCTCCTGATGCGTACAACAAACCGAACGAAATGGGGAGTCCTCAAGCGGCCCTGCTTGAAGTCGCATTATACTAGACCGAGGCCGCAATTGGCAAGAAAAATGAGCGTGTGTCGAATTCAAGACACTCCGACTTGGTTTGCCGACCTTGGACCGGCGTTCGACGGCATCCCAGGCGACTATAGCAGCGAACAGTTAAGTGTTGCGGCAAATTGCTCTATTGCGCGAGTTGAAAGTGCAACAGAACGCCACAGTAGAATAGAGCTTGCTCTAGACCTTATATGCACAGCCGTGGTCAAAGCGACTACGACCAATCGGGAGGATGTTACGGTGGGGTGCAAGTCGAAGATTGCGCGGGGTGGTCGTCGACAATGAAGATGCTCGAACCCCCAAGCCATGCGCGCAGCGCCTCGTCGAACGTGCGTGGGATACCGTTTCCATCATCAACGGTGTGGACGAGAAAATAATTACTGGAAGTAAGGGCTGTATGCTGGCCGCAGTTAGAACCGAAAACACCCGGGACAAAACTGATTTGGCCAGCTTCAGAAGCAGTCGTATCGATGTTTGGCAGCAGCATTAGCGATGCGATGACCCCGTCGGCAAACTCATCCAATGTCGAGCCTAGCAAGGGAATAAACGATCCCGCAGGGCGCGGGTCGGTAATGTCCATTCGCTGAAAGAACGGCGTCGTAATGTGATTGAGGCTTGTGTAGCCTCCATTCACGCAGCGCCACCAATTCGGCCCACCGCCCAACGCCTGAATGCACGATTCGTCCCAGAACGGGCGATACAAATCCTGCTTAACTTCCGCTTCCAGTTGTGTGCGATCCTCCAGGATCACTGCATCCGCAGGATCGACTAAGACATCGGGGACCGGCGACAGGCCCGCGTCGAAAACAGCACGGAGCGTGGTTTGTGTTGGATCAAAATGAGAGGCTACCCAATCGACGTTTAATCGCGCACCGTTCGCACCACCAGAACTTCCGGTGAACAGCACCTCTGTGGCCGTACTCAATGGTGGAATGACTTGCGTTCCTGAATCAGAAGTCACGGAGCCAGCAAGCAGCATGTTCAACGCTTCTTCAAGAATACGGTGGCCGCGGAAGTGCAATGTGTATGTCATGTTTGGATCGGTATCGGAAGCCAGCACGGCGTTGGAGCGTTGACCCCACCACTCATCGGAACTGCAATAGTAAAGATACACGAGAATGCTATCCGCAAGAGTACTCTGCGAAAGATCAAAGATCCCCCACCCGGCGATGGCGTCGTGAGCCCACAGGCTGCTCATTTTCGCCGCCGTGTGAAAGCTCGAGCCACACCAACGCTCCGCACACCCCTCGACATCCGTGCAACTTCCTCCACCCTCAAGGTAAAGGACCCAGCGTGTCAGGTGCTGAGCGGAATCGGCTCGACGAATGTAAAAGACACCGGGCGAGCCGTCATTGCATATGGCGTCTGGCGCGTTAATTGTGACCTTGTGCAGGTCAAGCCCGGCGCCTTGCGAAGGATCCGGTGCGCTGCCGCCTGAGCATGGAAGTCGCAATGCAGTGTCGATCGGTCGAATCACGCAGGTGCCAGCGCCCGGATTGTTGAGTCCGCTGAAGCAGGCTTGCAGGCTTTGGAAGTCAAGTGCGTCCAGGTGGCCATCGCTATTGCTATCAGCGAACGCGCAGGTCTGCATTCCATCGTGAGTGGCCAATGGACCAGTCATGCACGACACGAACGCTGTATAGTCATCGAGGTCAACATCACCATCTTCGTCAATGTCGCAAGGCACATTCGGCCCGGGCTGTGCATGCGCGGGCGAAGCGGAAACGGCGAGGGTGAAGGTGACAACGACAGCGGACAAGCAGAGGGTGGCACTGGCAACCCAAGGCCCAATCCGGCGCGCTGCCCTCCGCCAAATGAACAGGTTGCTCTTGCGTGGCCTCATATCGTAAGTTCCTCTCCCTCCCGAGCACATCGTGCCACTCCATCGTACTTGAATCGACTGCTCCAGTTCAAGACCCTCCGTTTACATAACAACATGAGGTCAGCAATCGATTCAGCACGTTGGACGGACAACCGGAGGGTGGTCAGCGTAATTATCGAGCCTTAGGTACCCGGCAAGTGTGCTGGCGGGGAAGTCTTCCAAGAACGTAAGGGGGCCATATAAGGCACTTACACGTTCAGACCCCCCGCCGCGAAATCTGTACCCTTGTCGAGGCGGGCGTTCTTTCCTTCACATGGCAAATATCATATATATTTACACGAACACATGGATGTGACGCGCGATCGGATCAAGTCAGTGCTTGCATACGCAGGTTAATGTACGGAGGAATTACTCTCATGTTAGCAGCTTCCATTTGGCAGTCGATCTTCGGTATGCCACAAATCGCGATAGTTATGGGCTGCCTGATCCCAATTTCCTCGATCGCCTTCGGCTATTGGTTCAAAGCCCAGAAGGTACAATCCGAAAATCGGCTCAAGAAGTCGATGGTGGAGCGTGGCATGAGCGCCGAGGAGATCGAGAGAATCCTTGCCGCTGGAACCGAGGACGGATCAGAAGACGATTGAGGCTGACCCAACTCAAAAAACATCCCCCTCGAACACTGCCACGCCCTGAGCGGATACGCTTAACCCAAAATGCGGCCATCGATACGGCACGCCACCTTCGCAGAAAATGCTAGCCCTTTGTTACGCCGCGGGCCAAAGCCAGGCGAGTGTAGCGGCTGTGATCAAACCGTAGACCACGCCGTCGAAGAAATCTGTGAACATGAATCGTTTCGGCTTGCCCATAAAGATCGCGCCGGGGATTCCGCCGGCACAGAATGCGAGAATCGCCGTGACGCAGGCGACTGGAAATACAGATTCCCAACTCGCACCCGCCTCGCACGATTGCGACGCGATGTACGCGACACACGCGGCCACCACGAGATCGAAAGCAAAGGTCAGCCCCAGATTGGCCCCAAAATTCGGTTTACAGCTGAGGACGTTGATACTCCCCCACGGCCCGGCATCCCAGCGTGCCTTGAACTCGGCAGAGCCTTGACTCTCCCCACTTCCGCAGTTGGGCCACATGTATGTGCCAGGCGGGAGGTTGAGCTTGGCCAACGGCTCGGTCAACGCCTTTTCATCGGGCAAGACCTTGATGTCGGCCTTATGGTATGGCAGGGCCATCCAAATAATTGAACTCGCGATGAAAACGAACACAGCAGACAGTACAACAGGAAGCCAGAGTTGGGTTAGTTCCATGAGAATCTCTCCTTGGTTTTGTTCAACAATTCCAAATGCCCGAACCCCGTTCACTCGATCCTAACCGTGCGGCCAGCTCGATTCAACGCGAGACGGCCCCGCCGCCCCTCCGCCCTGCGGGTAAGCGGGAGTGGCAAAGCGATCCGCCAGAATAGAAATGATGCGGCCGGCCGCACCCTACGGGACTTACCATCCATGCCACTCGCAAGGATTCACAAGCGCAGAAAGGTAGCTGCCGCTTTGGGCTTGCTATTTCGGTAGAAAGTGAATGATTGAAGCGCAATTACAACAGATGTGAGTTGCCAGGATGGAACGATTTACGATCAACTCCCCGAGTAGGACTCGAACCTACGACCTAGCGGTTAACAGCCGCTCGCTCTACCAATTGAGCTATCGGGGATCATTTCGGTGTTAGCCGAAACCGTTTAGAAATGTAGCGTTCCCAACAAACAAGTCAAGGGCAGGGTCACTGAAGAAAAGCCTCGAAGAAATATCGCGTCCTTGCGCCCAACTGAAAAGGCTCTAACTCATAAGATCAGCCCATCGTCGCCATCTGTCTCACCCGCATTCGGACAGTCCCACCCTTTGCGAACCAATCCCAATCCATAGAGGCAATACTCAAAATCTTCGCTCAGGTTGCGAAAGAGCCTTGGCGGCAACCGATCGTTCTCATCCGCTAGCTCAGAGACAATTGCATAGGATTTTTTGCCTCGGCTTACATAATCAAGCAGAACATCCGTCGGGGCCTGGCTTTTGCGCAAATGCTCAGGATACAAGCCCGCCCAAAAGAGCGTGTAGTCGCCTATGTTTCGATACAGTGCCCGATCGCGTTCCGTACGATTCGCTGGCTTTTCTTTTGATTGAACGATCAGCATCGCCGCGATCTGCTCAAGCTGTTTGCCACTGGCGTTGCGAATCGTATTCAACCTGTCGATGTGCGTGAACTCCACGAGCATTTCTGCAAGGTAGTCCGTTAGCAGCGGATTGCACATTCCAACTTCTGCACAAAAAGCGTGCTCAATCAGGCCCGCAAAATGTTGCCGAAGAGGATGGTCTGGGTTGATCTTCATTGCACAAGACTCGCTCAAACACTCTGTATTGCTTCATTCTACCGTTACTCGATAGAGAAACGGTCATTAAATCGTAGGATTCGGATTGTCCAATAGCAAAAACTGAATTGAGGAAATACGAACAGCGACATTATAGGCGGCTTTGGGTCCTATATTTGGACGTTGTCTCGACGCGTAGAAAGCCAAAATGTCAATTTGGGAGATGAGTACCCTAAAGACCCCACGAGAAATCGAACCGCACAGATGCATCATCCGCTGTTGAATCAGGTGGATTATTCGTCAGTCGATGTAGCTGATGATGCAATGAGATGTTCGCTGCTGACAAAAGGCGCAGCGCGAACCCCAGTGCTGTTGGTCTTGGCTTGTTGTTTCGTACCCAAGTCGCTCGTGCTGCTAGGATGACAGCTACTACAGCCGCCTTGTCCACTCATCGATCGGCGCATGCGTATCGCAAGGTAACCAGTCGCTGCCATAATCACAAGTAACACAATGGCGTCCTGTATGTCCATGCCAAGCTCCTACGCGAGCCAATCCGCGACGTGGTAAGTGGCATACGCCAAAACATATGCAAGCCCCGTCATATAGACAAATGTGAAGATCGGCCATCGCCAGCTATTCGTCTCACGCCGAATGGCTGCCAGGGTGCCGCCGCACTGACAACAAAGCGCGAAGAATACCATAATCGAAAGCGCGACCGCCAGGTTAAACACAGGCTTGCCATCCGGCCATTGCGCCGCATGAAGCTTTTCACGGAGCCTGGTCGAATTTTCGTTTTCGTCTGCCCCCAGATTGTAAATCGTTCCGAGTGTCGCAATGACCACCTCTCTTGCCGGGAACGAGGCGATGATAGCCATTCCAATCCGCCAATCCCAGCCTAAAGGCTCAACCGCCGGCTCAATCAATCGCCCCATGCGCCCGAGGAAACTCTGACGCAGGTAAGTGCCTGCCTCAGTCCGATCGATTTCTCGCCGATCGAGGTTGGCTTGCTGTTTCAATCGATAAACCTGCAACCCGAGGTTGCCGAACTGTCCGGCACTCGCAACAGCTTTCTGCGTGGCGTCTTCTGCAACTCGTTTAGCCCGGGTCCATTCGGCGGAATCCTGACGCAAACCTCCGTCGCGAACAGACTCTCGAAATCGAGTCTCTGCCTCAGTGATTGCGTCGAGAACTGACAAAATGCTCGGATTGTCGGCGATTGTTCCTTCAGTAAGCAGTATAGACGTTGTCTCGGCCAGCCCGTCAAATTTTTCTGCCAAGCGAGCGTCAATATCTTTGCGTTGTCCATCGTATTTCTTCGCGACATCAGCCGAACGAGGATAGTATCCCAGCGCCCATATGACGATCGACACCGCGAAAATAATTGTGCCCGCCGTAACGCAAAACGCCTTGCCTTGTTCGTACATCCGATAGAGAACCGTTTTGACCGAGGGCATTTTGTATGTCGGCAGCTCCATGAGGAACGATCGCGGCTGACCCCGAAACGTCGTGCGCTTCAAAACCGCAGCCATCGCGATAGCCACCACAACACCCAGCACATACATGCCAAACAGTACGGCTGCCTGCAGGTTGATTAACCCGCCAAGCAGCGCCGTCGATGGGACAAATGCGCCGATCAGAAGGATGTACACGGGCAAACGGGCACTACAGCTCATAAGTGGCGCGATGAGAATGGTGACAAATCGATCGCGCCGGTCTTCGATTGTACGCGTCGCAAGAATACCGGGTACCGCGCAGGCGAATGAAGAAAGCAGCGGGATAAACGACTTTCCATTCAAGCCGAACATGCCCATCCAGCGATCGAGTAGGAACGCAGCGCGCGACATGTACCCGCAATCTTCAAGGATGGCCAAAAACAGGAACAGAATGAGGATTTGTGGCAGAAAAACAAGTACCGCCCCGACACCAGAGATAACACCATCAACGACCAGGCTCCGAACTGCACCGTCGGGAAGCCAGCCCCCAACAAATACCCTTAGAAATTCGATGCCGGTATCAATGGCATCCATGATTGGTGTAGCCCACGCGTATATAGACTGAAAGCACGCCCCCATCATCACCGCAAAAATCACAAGCCCGAAGACGCGGTGCGTCAGGATACGGTCAACTTTCTCTGACGCTGGCTGTCGTAATGGCGACGTACGCGAAACCACTTGTTCGCGAACGCGGTCAACCCACGCATAGCGAATCCGCGCCTCCACCTCAACGATGGACTCGCCGGAGTCTTCGATGCGCTTTCGGCGTTCAGCCAATTCTTCGGCAAGCCCCTTGCCGCACCGTTGAGCCAACCTTTCTTCGTGATAGCCACCCGGATCCAATATCGTCTGCAAAAGTTCCGTTCGGGACTGACTAAAAGAAAGAGCCGGATTGCTTTCGTTCACTGATTTGGCCAGTCCATCCATTTCAGCACAAACGCAATCGGGGAAAGACGGACAGCGATTTTCCGGCACTTTTGAGAAAACATCTTGAATCGCAACGCCAAGCTGTTCAAGCCCTACGCCTTTCGACGCGACAACCGGAACGGCCGGACAGCCGAGTTCTCGTGACAACGCAGAGACATCGACATCAAGCCCTTCCGATTCCGCAAGATCCACCATCGTCAGCGCCACGACAACCGGCTTTCCTAAATCCAATACCTGACTGGCCAGAAACAGATTACGCCCCATGCTTGTCGCATCCAGGACGACAAGAATTGCATCGGGCGGACGTGAATCAGCTTGACTCCCAAGCAACACGTCAAGCACGACGGCCTCATCCGCTGAATTCGCTGAAAGTGAATAGGCACCAGGAAGGTCTTGAATCACAACATCGCTGCGTTTGCTTTCACCAAGCGCCAAATGTCCTGTCTTTTTTTCTACGGTCACGCCGGGGTAGTTCCCGACCCGCTGGCGAAAACCTGTCAGCGCGTTGAAAAGTGTTGTCTTGCCGGTATTGGGGTTGCCGACAAGAGCTACCAGTTTCTCGGTGTGGCTTTTCTCGGATTGGGGAGGATTCGTCATTTGACGGGAAATAGAGGCCACTTCGTCTACTACTTGATCAGCAGTGCCCCGCTTGAGTCTGTTAAACCACGAGCCATTTCAAGGGCCTCTTCCAGGTTGAACCGTTCACAAAGAGGGCCTAACACGTCTCAGTAGACAAACGAACGCTGGCCTGATGCTCTGTACCCAGGCCTAAACAGCGACCATCTATGCGCACAATGCAAGTAGCTCCTGGACGGACCATAGTCACTTGGACTCCCTCTCTAAACCCGAAATCCGCAAGTCGCTTCGAGGATGAGTGCGAGCCTTCGACGCCTGCAATCCTTGCGGCTTCGCCTTTGGTCAGCCGTTGAAGTCCGGTGAGTTCAAACATATATCGCTCCGCCTGCGAAATCCGGAATGAATGGTCTAATTGAGATCATATCTCTTTACGGGTTAATTATACCTATCGTCCGCCAATCGGCCAGCCCTTTCGTCGGATCTTCTGCCCAGACCCAAATTTCCATGCAAGATGCGTTCCTGGCGCGCAGGAAGTGCGAATCGGCGAGCCTCAATGCCTTGTATATTCTCAGGAAACATCGAAAACAAGCTAAGTCAGGCCGCTGGAGAGGCATTTTCTTGAGACAAAATCTCAATAACAACAGGAATGGCGCATGAATTGGTATTTGTTTTCGGACTAAAGCAGGTTCTATTTCACCGTAGCGTCTTGATGTACTTTCCACTCGCACAGCAGAGCGATTCGCCGTCACACCGGATCGTTCGCTGATATAGGAAGCGTTATTCGAGTGATGGCGGATCAACCGTCAGAAGGGACAAAGGTCGTTACGCCAAATCCAGCGGGCTAGGATTCGAAGTCGGGGCAAAAGAGCGACGAAGTGTCGGCGTTCAGATCCAGGCAGGATATGACATCGCCAGCGGTTGTCGGAGAAAGTAGGAACCCCGTAAGACCTGATACGGCTGCTTCCTTCAAACGAGTTTCACATCCGCCAAAAACAGACCCGCCAGCACAGATCGCGAAAAGCGTTCTCACGAGCTTGGATCGCCCAAGCCTACTAGTCTCTCTTGTTCGTGATCTTATCACCGTCGTCCTCCGCGCGAAATCTGTTTCATATTACGAAATGTACATGGACGTAAGGAAACTCCGAGTAGTGCGAGTCTATCCGTCTTCGGCAACTTGAGATTCGAGAAAGCTCTCCAGGTTTACAAACGTATTCGGGCCTTCAAAAACGGAAGGTTGATTGAATCCACTTAGAAGGAATGACTCGACCACGACACCGCCCGCAGTTTGCCTGCTCAAGATAGCCCGAAACACGACCGTGTCTCCACATGCGAAGTTCCCAACCTCACGCACCAATGGATCAACACTTTCAGCGGGAACACCAAATCCACCACCCCCGGCACCGCCCGCAGTCCCCAGGAACAACGCCGCATCCGTGGGCAACAGGTTGTCGCCCAAGCCTATGACATTGATGGGAGATTCCTTGCAACTGAATAACACTCCAAGTTCGTTCCCAGGCGCTGTAGAAACCGTCTGCAGACGTTTTGTTTCCCGCTCTGCCCGCGTAATGACAATGCCCGCGTCATCGATTTCAGGGTTTCCTTCATCATCTCGCTGAATCACGTCTCGCTCAATCGTAACTATAAACTCTGCGTTTTGAGCCGTTTCATTCACAACGCGGACAAGAATGAATGATGCTTCCGGCCCCGGCGTTAGCGGAAATTGTCCGCCCGAGACCGTGTTCACAAAAGCTGGATTAAATATCCCGCCGCAAGACGAAAGGAATAGGCACCCTACAACAAACGCCATTCCAACAATTCGATTGATGACCTTTTGACCCGTCACTTTGCTGCTCATGCGATCACTCATTTCAATACGTTGCGATAGTTATTTGAAAGTTACATTAAATTCAAAACGACCTGGAATCAGCGCTTCCGTTGCCAAGTCTGCACGATCATAACTTGGCTGCCCCTCGACAACCCCTGTTCCGGTTAGAAAAGGCAGACGAAGAACGCCCGTCATTTCGATTGCTATCACCGAGCCGCAGAACGGATTCTGAGCTGGCGCGGCTTGTCGTCGAAACGGAATATTGTTCTGAAGAATCGTATTCAGGTCTGGATCGACATCATCGACCTCCAGTACGCGAAATTGAGGTTGAAGGGGCGCCCCGGACTGAATGAATGTGGCAGCAACAAGCTGCGTCGCCTCCTGACGATCATACTCCTGCAACTGACCGGGAACGAATACCTCGATCGAAGAATTCGGTAGCACTTCCAATCTCGCAACGTCGCAACGAACAACGGCATTATCAAGATCATTCTGTGTAAGATCAGGAAAGTTGTCGATGTCGAAGGTAGGATCAACGAGATTCGTACTTCCATCAACAAATTCAATCGTCGTCGTCGTTCCATTTGCAAATGTGACAAGCACTCTCATGCGCACGCGGGGGCGCAGTTTACGCCTTGCGTCATCCGTCAGTTCCAGACCTGCGCCTTCGAGGAAGGTAATCAGCCGTTCGTCAACTTCAGCGTTGTTAATGAACTGAACAACAACGTGGCCTGGAGCGTTTTCGAGCGTACCAACAGTCGTACCATCGCCCAGCAGGGTTACGAAAGCGGGGTTGAGCGCGTCGCAACCGCCGACAGCCGTTAAGAAGATCACAGACAGGGCCAGACGCAGTCCAAAGGCACATCTCGCAGTCCTGGCTCGCCATTGGCTCAATCGCTCAATCAAAACAACACCTCTTCCATTCATCACACTTTTCAACCAATACAAACAAAGCCCTGAACGATCGTACAAGGCGTTCCCCAGATACACCACTCCGGTACATAGTATTCCGTATTGACCACTGTCTGGTCAAGCGGGCAGTTCCGGATTGTACGGGCTTCTTTCCGTCCACTTAACCCGTTTCAAGACCCATTACCGGCGTAGGACCCTCATCTACCCCTCACCCTACCAAACAAACCAAGTCATTTCACTAAGAGACTGGCCTCGGCGATTGATTTTCCGTCTAACAATCCGTACAAGTTCCCCGATAGACTAGGGCAAGCTATATCCAACTGTGGCGTCTGGAAGCATGTTTCTTCCGGTGTAAATTCGCGATTCGCCGCTACACTTGATGGCCCGTGGCTATAGCCAGCGTATATCGGACAACTGTAAGGAGCAAGGCTTTGACCATTGCATATAACAAGCGTACCCACTATTGCGGCGATTTGCGCGCATCCGACGCCGACAAGATTGTACTTCTTTCCGGCTGGGTGAACACCGCACGGGACCACGGCGGGATGACTTTTGTAGATTTGCGGGATCACACCGGTATTACCCAACTCCGGTTCAATCCGGACCACGCCGTAGACGCCCACAAGACTGCCAGAACGCTTCATAACGAGGACGTCATCACGGTTACGGGAAAGGTCGTAAGCCGGGGTGAGTGGGTCAATCCGAAGCTCCCGACCGGCGAAATTGAAATCGAGGTCGATGGTGTCCAGGTCCTCAGCCATGCTGACCCGCTTCCATTTCAGGTCAACGACGATTTCGATGCCAACGAAGACCTGTGCCTGAAATACCGGTTCCTACACCTGCGAAGGCCTGAGGTGCAGGAAAAGCTACGGCTTCGCAACCGCATCGGGCAAGCCATCCGCGAGTATTTCGTCGAGAACGGTTTTGTGGACATCGAGACGCCTTTCCTTACGAAATCCACGCCTGAAGGGGCACGCGACTACCTCGTCCCGTCGCGCGTGAGGCCGGGAAGTTTTTACGCGTTGCCGCAATCGCCTCAGATTTTCAAGCAACTTCTGATGATCGCAGGCTTTGATCGATACGCACAAATTGTCCGCTGTTTTCGCGATGAGGATTTACGGGCAGACCGGCAACCCGAGTTCACCCAACTTGACATGGAAATGGCATTCGTCCAGGCGGATGACGTCATGGCCATGGTAGAAGGCTGTGTTCAACGAATTTTCAAATACGCGATGGATATTGATATCCCGGTGCCATTCCCACGAATTTCGGAAGCGGAGTCGCTCGAGCGGTACGGAATCGATAGGCCTGACATGCGTTTCGGCATGGAATTGCAGGACGTGACGGACCTCGTGCGCGATACGGAATTCAAAGTATTTCGCGGAGCTATCGATGCCGGAGGCGTTGTAAAATGTCTCGTTGCTGAAGGAGGCGATCAGCTTACCCGCAAGATCACCGATGGACTCACCAACGAAATCAAAGGAATCGGCGGATCCGGGCTACCCATCGTCAAAGTGCTCGAAGGCGACAACGGCGTCGAGTTCGCAACCGGCATTGCCAAATTCATCCAGCCTCTTGCTAGCGAACTATGCAAGCAGGTTGGCGCAAAGCCGGGCGACACTATTTTCTTTATGCCTGGCACGTTCGCCGATGTGTGCAAGTATCTTCATTTTGTGCGGACGCGCCTCGCCGACATCTTGGACCTCATTCCGCCCAATCAATGGAATCTGCTCTGGGTAGTTGACTTCACGATGCTCGAATGGGACGAGGAGGAAAAGCGCTTTTTCGCCAAGCACCACCCGTTTACGGCGCCGCTCGACGAAGATATACCGCTGCTCGATACGGACCCCGCCAAGGTTCGGGCGAAAGCGTACGACCTCGTCCTCAACGGCACCGAAATGGCTGGTGGCAGCATTCGTATCCATCAGCGTGACATTCAAGAAAAGGTCTTTGCGATTCTCGGCATGTCCAAGGAAGAGGCTACGGAGAAATTTGAGTTTCTGCTCGAAGGCTTGCGATACGGTGCGCCGCCCCACGGCGGAATTGCGTTCGGCTTTGACCGTTGGGCCATGGAGCTTAGCCATTCCGAAAGTCTTCGTGAGGTCATCGCTTTCCCCAAAACGCAGCGAGCAGTGTGCCCTCTGACGGACGCACCAGGCAACGTGGCGCAGGCGCAGCTGGATGAGCTGTTTCTTTCAATTAAGCCGCTCCCGAAGAAATAAGAGACCGCCTACATGACGGACAATAAAATGGCACTGTCGGCGGTAATGCCCAGCCCCGATCAAGACATCGAACTGCGCGAGTTGCCTCTCCCCGAACTGGAAGAAGGCTCGGCCTTACTCAAGGTTGAATTGAGCGAGGTCTGCGGTACCGATGTGCACCTGCAACGGGGAAAACTCGCCGGCGTTCCATACCCCATTATTCCAGGTCATGTGTCCGTAGGTGTGTTGGAGAAAATTCACGGCCAAATTTTCGACGTTCATGGCGAGCCGTTCCACGAAGGCGATCGTGTCACCTTTCTCGACGTACACGAAACCTGCCATCAATGCTGGCACTGTATGGTAGCTAAAGCGTCAACGCGCTGCCCCCACCGAAAAGTCTATGGCATCACCTACGGCGTCGAAGATGGGCTGACAGGCGGCTGGTCGGAGTACATTTACATCAAGCCAGGAGTTCATTGTATTCGGCTGGATGGCGTCAGCAGCGAAACTTACATGGCGGGCGGCTGCTCATTGCCAACTGCAATACACGCCGTCGAACGGGCGGATATTGCATTCGGCGACACGGTCTTGATCCTCGGCTCCGGGCCGGTCGGACTCTCAGCGGTTGCTTTTGCAAACCTTCGCGGCGCGAGCACGATTCTCTGCATCGGCGCACCGACTGATCGGCTTAAGCACGCCAAACTGATGGGCGCTAGCGACACGCTCGATTTCACCAAGCATACAGAAAGTGACCGGCTTGATTGGGTTCGCTCAATAACGCACGGTCGCGGAGCCGACGTTACGATCGAATGCACGGGTGCTCCGCAAGCGGTGAGCCAGGCGATGAGGTTCGCGCGCGATGCGGGGCGGGTTGTCATCGTTGGTCAATATACCGACCACGGCGAAGTGCCATTCAACCCACACCTCGACCTCAACAAAAAGCACCTCGACGTGCGAGGCTGTTGGGGCTCGGATTATTCGCACTTCCATCGAGCTATCGATATGCTTCGAACTGAGCGGGGTCAGGCTCTTTGGTCCACAATCAAGCTGGATCGCTATACGCTTAGCCAGGCAAATGATGCGCTATCAGCTGTCGCAGAGGCTCGCGCAATCAAGGCGATCATCGTGCCTTCTAGTGCTAACTCCGATTAGCGGTAGAGTTCAACAGAATCTATTCTTCCTGGGTATGCTCGCGCATCGATGAGCGCAGGCTGCATTAGATTCTCGATTATAAATCGTGATCGCACCCGCTGCGCATTGAAATCCCGTTGGGCGTTACACCAATGCCGCTCTTCGCGATTTAGCCGTATCTGTCGCGATGTACCGGCACGCGCCGTTAAGGGAAAATGTCCTGCAATAACGGGGGAGTACCGCAAGGCCCCGAAGTGACGGGATCACAAATCGGACAGCCTGCACCACCCACATCCGGATGATCCATCGGATAGAAATCACGCCCTGTTCCCGTTGCAAACGCATTGACCACACGAAGTACATCGTTTCCGTTTACGAACCGGTTCGGTATGCCCTCTGGGCCGCCGTCGACGTCTACCCAAGACACATGTGGCTTGAAGCCCGTCTGCGTTGCACTAAGCGTGGCGGTCACATCGAATCCGTTCATCGAGCCATTGGGCGGCTCCCAGCTATTTGCTGGCGTGGGTGGCGTAGTACTGACATTACCCGTAACGCTAAATGCACCGACAATATCCGCCCAGTTTCGGCCATTCGTTGGAACATCTGCTGTTGTGACGACAAGCGGAGCTGAAAAATTGGCGCCATCAATCGTCGCACGAACCTCGTAAGTCTCGCCGGTAGCAATGATGCAACCACCCACATGAACTTCGGATAGCGTCCCGAAATCGTGCAACGGCGGCGTAGCATCACCGACCAAATACGTCAGGTTCTGGCCAATCACGGAAGCTGGAAGTCTGCGAGGCGCACTAATGAACCATGCATCTCCTGAATCCACATGTGTCACTTGGTAGCCATGCAGCAAGCCGCCTGCAGACACAGCACTGGCAGGGTCCGGCACGAAGGAAATGTACTTGTTCTTGAGCGCACCATGTGGATACGTCGTGGCGAGTGAAGGCGTCTTCGGCTCGACCACATTGATGAAGGCGGAATTATAAGCAGTAATTGGAATTTCGACGAAATTATCATCAGCCATGAACGTTAATAAGGGATCGACGACGAAACCGATTTCGTAGGTTCCCGAAGCCCCTACCGGCACGTCCAGACGCAGGGTGCTGCCGTAGTAACGCAATCCATTGTTGCTGTCGTTTCCACCAGATTGCGATAACAGTAAAAACTCGTAGTTGTGGGAGTCTACAGAAGCTGCAAACACATCAGAGGCTGGAACCTGTAGGCTCATGGCAAATTCTGGAGCCGGAGCTTGCGGGCCGTCGTTGGGATCGGCAGCGTTGCAGGGCGGATCGAAGCCGTTGTCTGATCCGCCTTCGCGATCGCTGAACAGGCAACGATTGGTGTTGAAGTATGCACCGAAGGAAAAATCTCCGCTACTAGAGCCGAGCGGCTCCAGCGGAGTACCGACGCCATTGTCATAACCAATCGTACCGGCTCCACAAGCTGTACATTGGGGCGTAGTGGCGCCATCAATCTTCCACCCCGCTACGCCAAGGAGACGACCGGGGTCACCATCGTCCCAGGTGATGTGAATCTCCAACTGAACGATTACGCCAGCGGGTACTGCAATCGTGTCATTGGGGCTTAGTGTCGAACTGATAGGCCCGGGTGCAACATAGCCGGGACCACTCGCGTTGGGCGTACCGCGCGTCGGTGCGGCGACCATGCTAAAGGTGCCCGTCGCAAAAGCCTGCGTAGCCGACAAGGCGACGACAGCCAGAACAGCCTTCCAAGAGGTTTTGGGGATTTTGCAACTTGTGGGGCAACCGGAAGAAGTCATAATCGCGTCTCCTTTTCAAATGGCCCTGCCAACAGTAGGAATAAATCGATAGCCCGATTGTCCTCCCATAATACCAGCCGAGTGCTGAGAATACAAGATCGTCACGTATGCGATGGTGTGACATAGGCGAGGATTCAATGAAGCCGCTAACATCTTCCGTGACAAGGACTTGCGCGAGCGGGGCAACCACTATGGTAGCGAACAGTCAAGTGTAGCGGTGAATCGCAATAGTCTGCGAGAGCGAATTGCATACGAACGCTACAGCAGAATGGAGCTTGCTCTCGTCGATCGTAGCAGCCGAAAGCCTGTCTCTTTCCGCATATGTCCGCAATCTGACACTACACCTGATCGATCGCGCCTAAGCGCCTCGCCATTGGGGCGCGAAGATGCCACGTCGTGACAACAACTGGCCGGGCATTTGGGATATTCACCGATGCGCGTCCATCGATTGCATCGCGGGTCGCATTTGCCAGCCCGTCATCGAGTATCAGGTTGCGGCGTTACGCGACATACACGAAGCACCGGTGCGATGAAGTGCCAAATTCATAGCAACTAGCGCAAACAAAAAGCCCGGCGAAGAGCAATGTCTCCACCGGGCTGGTTAAGTCTTGAAATGAATCAGTCGGCTACGACGGACACTGTGTCGAAATCACTTCGCCGTTCCATGGAATGAACGCGCCAGCACCATTTAGCAGGTTAATCAGACCGGTGATATCCTGCGGGTTGGCAGGTGGGCCTGATCGGTTGACGTCCGTCGCGAAGATCGGCCTTGGAACCACGCCGTTGAGCGAGTTAATCAGCGCCGTAATGTCCTGCGCATTGCTGCCCAGACTCGCATTGACGTCAGCTGGCAGGAAGCCAATGCATTTTTCGACGCCCAGTGGCGTATGCGTAACACATGTCCACTCGTTCGTCGGAATCACACCGGCGAAGTTCACCGTTGTTGTAGCGCTGGTATTCACAACACTTGCAATTGCTGGCGGCAGCGAGTTTCCTGGCACTGTTCGGACACTGAAATCGGCGATGGTGTTTGCTGGCGAGCATGCTTCATCAAAGTCAAAATCCATGCTCATCCAACCCTGGAGCGTTTTATTGTCACCAATCGGGTGAGGCTGACCCGCATCGACTTCACAGTTCGGCGGATTGGTGGAAAGCACCATCGTACAATCACTGGTAATACACTGGGCAGGCGGCTTGCACATTCCATCGTCAGCGCAACATTCGTCGCCGAGTCCCAAGCAGTTGACTAACGGATGGAAACAGACGCCGACAGGGTTGCATCGATCGTTTGTGCACAGATCGCCATCGTCTGTGCAGGGCGCCCCCACAGGGGAATTGACCAGCACACAGGTTCCTACGCCGCCAATATCCTGGCATTCGTTGTCCATGCAATCGATACCGGAAGGCGGGCAGGTCACGCCCGAACACGGGTTGCCGGGCAGCTTAATCGTCGCGGGTATCAATCCCTGAATCGGAATGTCAGCGACGTCTCCATCACTCAGAAGCGTCGATAGCGGATTATCTTCAAAGCCAATAGTATAAGTGCCAGCGGCGCCGGCCGGGATCTCCAGAATCAACGTTCCGAAGTAATTGTTCGTTCCAATATCAGGCGTCCCGCCCGACTGCGAAACGAGGAGATATTCATAATTCTCGTCTGGAAACGTAATACCCGTAATTTGCGCCGTCGCATCCGGCGTCATGACACCCCGGGGGTTCTCAACGCAAGGCCCGTCGGGGCCGCCGGGAATCACATTGTCGCAAGGCGCTTGCCCGTTCAGCGGATTGCAGCCATGACGCTCGTTAAAGAAACAAACGTTTGCTGCGATGTACGCACCGAGTTCAAACTGGCCAGCACCGAACCCTTTTGGAACAAGCGGCGTCCCTTCTCCGTTGTCATAGCCGAGGGCACCAGCCCCACAGGTCGGACATAAGGCAGTTGCCGTGCCATCAATCTTGCACTGGGCGACGCCTAGAAGCGTGCCTGCGCCTTGGTCCCAATTGTTTACTTGAATTTCTAACTCAACTTCAATGCTGGCGCCACCAGTAGGAATATCAATCTCGTGCCCCGTAATCGTGAAAGGGCCTGTACTCCCTACAGGTACCAACTCGATGGTTTGCGCATTTGAGACTTGGGTATACACCCCGACTGCCAGTACCAATGCAATTGTAGTTTTCCTAAACATTCTTCCACCTCCCGTTGCTAGTCTAGGCATATTTTACCCCGGATTCCACAGCCGCCGATAAACCATTAGAGTCTTAAAATGTAATAGTTCTTGTACTCGGCTATTGCTCTTGCGCCGTCGAGAAGTAAGCATAAAAACGGCGAACAAAAGGCCAAAATTGCCAATGCTGCCCCCTCCAAGGCATGTCAGTCCACGTGCCGCTAATGAGTACCAGTTGCTTGATGCCGCTCGGCTTCATACGATCAAGACCGATAACCCCCATCCGCGACGCGGAACGATGTAAGCATAGCAGGAATGGAAAGAAATGCCAAGGGAATACGCTGTAGTCGACGCTTTCGCAGCTGAGCCATTCACAGGAAATCCAGCCGCAGTTGTGTTCAATGCAGAAGGGCTTGACGATTCTTCGATGCTCGCAATTGCCGCCGAGTTCAACCTGAGCGAGACGACTTTCATCCTGCCTGCGCAGACAACCCGAGATTCTCAAAACCAAGAGCCAAAACACGCATCGAATTCTCGCTTTCATTTTCGGTGGTTCACGCCTACGACGGA
>JAJDEA010000023.1 GCA_029260035.1 Phycisphaerae bacterium | reverse complement strand
GACTGTCGTGAAACTCTTTGAGTTCCTTAAGTGCCTTCTTGCACTGTTCATCGAATTCGCAGAATTTCACTACATTACCGGCAGCGCCACGCGGATAGAACGAAACTTGCGCGTTTGGTACGGCTTTTTCAATGAACTCTCTGATCGCATCCTCAAGCATGGCAAGTGCTTGTTCTTGTCTTGTCATTCCAGCCACATTGCCCAAGGTGTGGGTGTATATTCCGCTACGAATTGTCCACACCCGTATTCGATGTCCCCACCATAGTTGCCTGCTGATGCACCAGTCGCGTTTTTCACCGAGCCAATCCAGATAGCTCTTGCTGTAGCGCTCCGGGAAAATCTTGACACGACCGTTGGAAACCGCGTCGATCGCCGCCTGTGCCAATCCCGATGCCTTGGAACCGTCACCCAATGTAAGTTCCTGCGACACCGAAGAGTGAGGCTCAGATTCCGACGAAGTATCGTTCAGGGATTCGGAATCCTTTGGAGAGTCCTTCAAGTCGCCGGTCTTGACGAACCACTGATCGGAAAGGAAAGGCTCGATTGGCGTCTTGCTTCGATCGCTATGGCCCACCTCGCGGTCGCGATCCTCGACGTCGCCGAGCAAGCCTCGCTCCTCCATATCTGCCACGACTTTGTCACGTCCTGATCCAGTAAAGACCAGTCCTTGATATTCAGCGCTATGTGGGTTGGTTGTCCCATTCGCATCGACGATGTTCGCGATCGTGCCATCCGGCGATAGCACGTTAATCATGGGCAGCTTATTGCGGATGCCGACTTCGTAATCGTTGGGGTCGTGCGCTGGCGTGATCTTGACGCATCCCGTTCCGAGCAGCGGGTTTGCCCATTCGTCGGCGAGCAGCGGAATTTCTCGTTCAACCAGAGGTAGCCGGATTTTTCGCCCGTCGTTGGCCATTCCCGCTAGCTTTTCGAGCAATTCGAGATGCGTCTCGCGTCTTTCGGCGATCGCTTCAAGTTTCTTTTCGATCGCCGGCTTATCCTTTGGAGATACTGACGTCAAGCTGTCGCGAAGTCGCTGTTCCAGCCGATCGAGTGCGCCTGTGGGGTCAGGGCAAACAGCCACTGCTGTGTCACCCAGCATCGTCTCGGGCCTGGTCGTTGCGATTTCAACATGCTTTGGCTCGCCGCGTTTGGGATCAATCACCGGATATTTGAAATGCCAGAATTTGCCCTTGATCGTTTCGTAGTACACTTCATCGTTGGCGACGGCTGTTTGCAGGTCCGTGTCCCAATTCACGAGCCGTTTGCCGCGAAAGATGAGGCCGTCCTTGAACATGTTGAAGAACTGGTGACGCACTGCCTGCGCCAAACCTTCGTCGAGCGTAAACCGTATGCGATCCCAATCGCAAGAGCACCCCATCAGCTTAAGTTGGCTAACGATTCGCTCCTGGTATTCGTCCTTCCACTTCCAGATTCGCTGGACCAACTCGTCTCGCCCGAGATCGTGCCGGCTCTTGCCCTCCTGCTCACGGATTCGTCTTTCGACGACTGCCTGAGTGGCAATGCCAGCGTGATCCGTGCCCGGCTGCCAAAGCGTGTTAAACCCCCTCATCCGGTGATAGCGGACCATGATGTCCTGCAGTGTGTTGTTCAGTGCATGACCCAAGTGCAGCGCACCCGTCACGTTTGGCGGAGGAATCACAACACAATAAGTCTTGTCGGGCGGCGTGGGCGGATCGGCAGGGTGCGAGCGGAACGCTCCCGACGACTCCCACATATCATATACGTCGCACTCGACCGCTCGCGGATCGTACACCGGTTCCAGAATAGTAGGGTCAGCCATTAGGTATTCTTCATCCATGTGTGGATAATGTTGCAAACCAGCAAAGGTATGGCCCTGCGTGCAAAAGTCAATCGTTTGGCCGGACTCCTCCAAGCGCACGACGGCTTATCCTTGCGATACTCCTTGATTTCCGGAACCAGCACATCTTATCGATAAGATTGGATTCACACAGTTGCTCGACTTCTCTTTCGGCCTGCCAATAGCTGTAGTATGCTGGTGCGAGGCTATGTTTGCTCGAAAATGACCGATTCAACACGGACAAAACTCTGACCCATCGATTCAAGGATGTTTGAAAAATGACTAACCAACTAATCGAATGCGTGCCGAATTTCAGCGAAGGCAAAGACACGGCGGTGATTAAGCAAATTACCGACCAGATTTCGACTGTTGATGGCGTTCAACTACTCGACGTGGACCCGGGGCAGGCGACAAATCGTACCGTTGTGACCATTGTCGGCTCGCCGAATGAGGTGATCGAAGCCGCGGTGCGAGCTATCCGAAAGGCGTCGGAATTGATCGACATGAGCAAGCACCACGGTGAGCATCCTCGTTTTGGTGCGACAGACGTCTGCCCGCTAGTGCCCGTTTCCAATATTACGATGGATGAGACTGTCGAATATGCGCGAACATTAGCCAGGCGAATCGGCGAGGAAGTGGGGATTGGTGTTTACTGCTATGAACATGCCGCACTTAAGGAAGACCGGCGAAATCTGGCTGTCGTGCGGGCGGGGGAGTATGAAGGGCTGAAAGAGAAGTTGGCGAAGCCCGAGTGGAAGCCCGACTTTGGCCCGGCGAAGTTCAATCCCGCCGCCGGAGTGACAGCCGTCAGCGCTCGCGATTTTCTCGTCGCCTACAACGTAAACTTGAACACGACATCAACCCGCCGGGCCAACGCGATCGCTTTTGACGTTCGTGAGAAAGGCCGAAAGAAGCGAGATGGCAACTCGCTCACCGGGCCAATCGTCAAGGATGAACAGGGGCGAGATGTTTGGTTTCCCGGCAAGCTCAAATGCGTCAAGGGCATCGGATGGTTTATCGAGGAGTATGGTGTCGCGCAGGTGTCGGTGAATCTGACAAACATTAGCGTTACGCCTGTACACATTGCGTTTGACGAAATCTGCAAGTCCTCGGATTCAAGGGGTGTGCGGGTTACGGGGTCGGAGCTTGTGGGCCTGATTCCGTTAGGCGCGATACTGGACGCGGGGCGGTATTTTCTAAAGAAGCAAGAGCGTTCGATAGGTGTTTCCGACAGTGAGCTTATCAAAATAGCCGTGAAGTCGCTTGGGCTGGACGATCTCTATCCTTTTAAGCCCGAGGAAAAAATCATCGAATACGTTCTCCGGGCTATGTCGAAGCCCAAAAAGCGACTCGTCGACCTGACGCTTGAAGGCCTGGTGCATGAAACAGCCTCGGAGTCACCCGCGCCGGGCGGCGGGTCAATTGCTGCAGCTATGGGGGCATTTGGGGCAGCTCTTGCGACGATGGTGGCAAATCTTTCATCTCACAAGCGAGGCTGGGACGACCGGTGGGAAGAGTTTTCCGATTGGGCGGAAAAAGGGAAGGCCTATCACGATGAATTGCTAAGGCTCATCGATCTGGATACGGACGCGTTTAACGAAATCATGAACGCGTTTGGCTTGCCCGCTGGCAGCGAAGAGGAAAAATCTGCCAAAAAGCTTGCGATTCAGGAAGCGACCAAACATGCAATCGAAATCCCCTTCCGCGTTATGGAAACAGCGTTTGCGGCGATGGACGTGGTCAAGGCGATGGCGGAAATCGGCAATCCAAATTCCGTATCCGATGCCGGTGTCGGGGCACTTGCGGCTCGCTCAGCGGTCATGGGCGCTTACCTGAACGTTAGAATCAATGCCAAAGACGTCGAAGACAAAGCATGGATCGACGACATACTTTCCAGAGGTGGAACGATTCAAGACCGAGCGATCGCTATGGAATCGGAAATTCTGGAAATCGTTTCGGAGAAGATGGTTTAATGTGGAGTCTTTGAAGATAGAAGAGTGAGGTCTACCGCCGCATCACTGATGGTTTAACGCGTTGGGTAAAGTCGAAGTTGTGTGCCACCGCTCTCAAGCAGTGCGAGTCAAGTTCTTGGATGACGGAGATCACTACTTGAGAGCAGTGGCACACTCGTCATTCCATTTTGGACGGAGAGTCTGAGCAAGCCCTATTCAGCGATATTCCCCGAAAGCAGGTCTCTTTCCGCGAGTTCATCGCTACCTTGATCGTCGGGGCGTTATGTACCTGTGGAAGCTCAATTTGAGGTTTTTCCGAGAAATCCTCTCTATACGGCGATACAATCAGCAAGCATATTGTTGATGATTGCCATGAAGAGACTCTTCTGGACAGCTTGGGGTGTTTGTGTCTCTATTGCAGCCGTCAGTTTCTTCCGGCCGATGGCGATGGATTCGCAAATCGCCGACACCTATTGGCTGCAAGTAGCCGCCTATAACGGTGGCGTCAGGCTGCTGGTGCTCGATGGTGACCCCTCGGTGTCTCCGACTGCGGCGACGTCCATCGAACGCAGTAAGAGTCGTTCGCGAAGAGCATTAAATGCGTACCCGTGTTTTCTTTACACAGTTAGAGAACATGTGCTCGACGAAGCTGGCACCACGGTCGATGCGCTGGTGATTTCTCTGCCGTTTTTGGCATCGCTGCTGGTTATAGCGGCGGTATCGTTATTATTGCGTGCAAATAAAAGATGGGGAGCGCCCCTCAAGCTGATATGGGCCGAGCTTTGGAGGATGCCGCGAGAAAAGCGCAGACTTTTCGTTTACATGCGTCGCGGCATGATTGCAGTTTCGATGACGCTTGCGATTTGTTTTGCCGTACTTGGAAATCTCAGCTATCAGACACTGCCGAGTGGGGCAGGTTTTTTCGGCGAGCGCTTCGCGATAGGTAGAAAACGAACTTCGGAATACTACAGGACCCCGGCCATGAAGGCGAAAAGGAAGGCGTCCATAAAGCCGGGTTGTGGGTCGGACATGAGCGACATAGCCGACGTATACGCAAAATTCGCGGCACGGCAAAAGAGTCAACTCGGCATTGAAATATGGCTAGGGAGCATTGCGTTCCACCTTTATAAGGCGAACCGAATTCCGAAGAATTCTGCCAATCCAATGGTCTTACGATTTGGGGGAATCAGATACGCCCAAGGAGCTTCAGCGGGGCCGGCCATCACCTGCCCTATGTTCCTTTACTTGAACAACCCAGGACCCAACTCACTTGGCTACACGCGAACATTGTTTTTTCCGTCTTGGATGCTGTTCGTGCTCTTAAGCGCATGGCCTTTGATAGCATTCCTTCGCGGGCCATTTCGTCGAGCGCAGAGGCGTTTCGCGAATCGTTGTTTTTTTTGCGGCTATAATCTGACAGGATTGATCGAGCCTCGGTGTCCGGAGTGTGGGACGAGGATGGAGCCGAATTGGGCAATCGTAAACGGTTATGCTCAAATGAAAACGGAGGATGCCGACCGTAGAATTAATGAACCATTGACTGTGGAGTGAGCGGGAACGATATAGAGATTGCCATGAAAAAACTCTTCTGGACAGGTTGGGGTGTCGGTGTCGCCATTGCGATTGTCAGTTTCTTTCGCCCGATGTCGTTCGATTCTCAAATCACCGAAGCAAATTGGTTACAAATAACCGCTTCCAATGGAGGCGTCAGGTTTGTGGCAGTTAAGGGTGATTCGTCGGCGTCGTGGACAGCTGCGACGGTCATCGAACGCGACAAGAACACCTGGCGAGCAATCCTAAATGCGGATATGTGGGGTCGAATCGGGCGTCAAACGAGTCCAGTTGATTTGCTTGGCACGATGGTCGATACCCTGCGGGTTGACGTTCCGTTTTTGGGATTGCTTCTGCTTATTCCGGCATTCTCGGCTTCGCGCAAGGCCTTTAGAAAGTGGGGAGCGCCGCCTCGACTTGTATGGGCTGAACTCTGGACCTTAACCCCAGATCGCCGCAGGTTTTCCGTTTACGTTCGTCGTGGTTTTATTGCCGTATCGATCTCGCTCGCGCTTGGTATTGCCGTTCTTTGGGCTGTCTGCTCAATCGGATTGCCCCGTGGTTGGGGGTACTTCGGAGATAAATTTGCTTTCGGTACGAGAAAAGCCTGGCTGGGATTTCAGATTCCGTTATTTCAAGACGGTTCATTCACTCTATCCGAAAGTATTGATTCTGTCGCCGCCGAGCAGCGCGATGCAATCGGATCCCAAAAGAGTTTCTTCAGCATAGAGCTGCGACCGAAGCGCGTCGCATTCCACTACTATGCTGCGGAGCCGGTTTATAGCAAACCCATTGATCGATCGGAGTATCGGTTTGGTGGGATCGAGTATGAACAAACGATCGCCGCTGGGCCATCTATCGAATCACCAACGCTACTTCCTCGCAACCAGGGGGTTGTCGCGTTTGGTGAGGAGCGAACATTATCAATTCCGTCTTGGATGTTGGTTGGAATCTTTAGTGCGTGGCCATTGCTAGCATTCCTTCGCGGGCCATTTCGTCGTGCGCGGAGGCGTTTCGCGAATCGTTGTCTTCATTGCGGCTACAATCTGACAGGATTGATTGAGCCTCGATGCCCGGAATGTGGGACGAAAATGGATATTAATGTGGTGACAACAAGCGGCACTCTTCAAACGCCCGGCTCTTCTGCCCCGTTAATATAGAGCTTGCTCTACGGAAGGATTGAGATGTCTTCTACGCTGTTCAGGTCAAAATCGACGGCCAGTTCGCGCCGAAGCCGCGTGTTCCATTCGGCGTGCAAATCCTGAAAAAGGAAATTTGTGCCACCATAATGCCTGTCGGAGAAGCGGTTCCCGTTTGTTCGGCCGTTGGAGCCTGCGTAGTCCGCCTCACCGGCATCGATGAAGCTGGAGTCATCGTTACCGGCTCCGTCGCCTCGCTCGGAATCAATGTTCGCGTCGCCGATGAGCGGCATCTTCGGGCGTATGCGTTCTCGTCGCGAGGGCTTGTCTGGATTTGCCTTGGCCAGGTCACTATACCGACCGCCAGCTCCAAGAAGATAGGTGCCTGCACTCCAGGAGGGAAGGTATACCCGGTAGTGCCCGCTCGTGACACCGTCGTCGCCAGCTGCTTTGCAAATGAAATACTCCTGCCAGCGGTCGCCCTCGAAATTGCGCTGTACCGGAAAATCTTCTGCAACGCGAACGAGTTCTCCATAAATGTGTGTGAATAGCAGCTCCATCCAGCCATATTGAACAGTCGGAATCGACTGCCCCGGCGGGATTGGCGTTGTTCTGGTTCCAAGGTCGAGGTCCGCCACACTCGGATACCACCGGGCGGGGGGTAACACGCCTTGGCTTATGTTCTCATAAGTTGCGATCGCCGTGCCAAATTCACGCAGCCGGGCAAGGCAATGGACGCTCTTCGCTTGCTCTCTGGCTCGGCTGAGCGATGGCAGCAAAATCGAAATAAGAAGCGAGATAATCGAAATGACGACCAATAATTCAATAAGCGTGAACGCTTCGCGTCGAGCATTTCGAGTTTGCAGAATAGTTCGTGTCAACATGGCTTGGTCGCTCTGCTTGGTGACGGCTCGACAACTTTGGTCATTTCACCGGAACTTTACGAATCATAGCAGTGAAAGACGGTCAATCCAAGGAATCCCTTCAAAGACCGTGTCAAGCGATTGACTGGCCCGTCGCTGACGTGCTTCGTTTCCGTTATGGCAAGACGAGATTGCCTAGAGATAGGGGGTCATAGGGGTTCGGCGAAGCGCCCGACCAACTGCTAAACTCCTGGCCTTCCATGTCGAAGCGAGTTACATTGAATCCCCAAATGGCTCGATCCGCCGCGCCGGGGCCAAACGCTTCAAGTGGAATTTTGATCTCCGCGACCCACCGGTTGTCAAGATGGCTTGTTGCAACTTCCAGGTCAACGGGCCAGGGAACCCAGACGCCGCAAGGAGGGTCCGTTCGAATGCCCCGCTCGGCTATGTTTGTCCCGGCGAATTTGACCGCAATGCGATAAAGGTCAGCCGGCGATCGCGTTCGAGCATTTAATGGATCAATGAGTATTTCGATGAGTTCGTCATGACGCGGCACCAGATCGTCGTAAATGACTCGATTATGCCGTCGCCTTGGCGTCTTGGTGTTGGGGCTTAACTGACAATTCAGCGAAACGTAAAGGTATTTGTCGTCACGAAGAACGAAACCCCGCGTTGCTTTCGACGGCTTTCTATGTGTCTCATTGCCATCTGATGTCGCGTCAGTGGAGACGAGTTTGAAATTCGCGAGCACGTTGCCGATTCCGAGAGGCCAATCTGACAGATCGCCGTCAATTTTGATTGGTCTATGTGTTGTGTCTGCTGTCACCGGCCTGACAAATGCGGTGAGGAACATTGTCTTCCCGCTATCCAGAATAAACTCAAGAGGAAAGGGCCATATTTCCATATCGCCGTTAGCTTGTGGGGACAAGTAAGTTCGCAAACGGACAATCCGGGCGTCGTTGGGTTGGAGATTGCTTACTGCTTTCGCTGCTGGTTCCCATGAAGCAATGCCCTCTGTCGAACGAATTTGCAGAGTTCCGCTGAGTGGAACGCGCGTATGGTTAAATACTCTGATGGCTATTTCTACATCCATGCCGTGACGACCTGGATGACCAGACCAGGCGAGGCGAACTCCTTCGCTTCGCAGGTGAACGCGACGAGTGGCCGTCATAAACTGTCGCCACTTCAGATTTTTCGTGATCGAGCTTGTGGTTTCGTCTACCTGGCTTTGCGTTTTTCGTATCAGCGCTTCCGCCATGATTTCGCGAGCGAGGTCAAAGACTGAATCGTCCGTGATCCATCCGATGGGCTTGCCGTCGGCAAAGTGTGTTCGATAGGCTGACGTGCCGGCGTAGGAAACGATCGAGCGGATCGTCGCATCAGAAACGTGAGTTAGACCGTGTTCGCGCAGCAGACGGTGGTAGCTGACATCTTGCAGGCTTCGGCGCAAGTACTTCAGCCTTGTTGAGGGGACTGGTTTTTCGAGATCAAACGAGCCGCCCGGATAAAGTAGGTTCTCGTCGAAGCGGGAACGGGTGTCTTCTTGAGATGAAATATGGTTGTCAGCAGGGTGGCGATTAGCCCAACCGGCGTGAATAACATCTGCCCCCATCGCCAACCCTTGCCAGCCCAATACACGCACGAAGCTGGATGGTGCCTGGATAGCCAGAGATCCGCTAAACGGTGGACGATCGACCGCGAACCAGGTCTTTCGGCCGGCTGCCCGTTCGTTTGCCATTGTCTCCACATCGAAAAACTGAGTGCGAGGCATCCATACATCGACCAATCGCTTGTCAGTTGGAGGCGAAGCCTGCAGCCAGCCAACTTCCTTTGCGTCTTGCGAAAAAAAGCGGGAGAGCGTTTGGATTCCCTTTCCGGTGGACCTTGCCGCCGAGAAGAGCTTTGATTCCAATGCATCTGTTTGCCGTGATAATGGCATCGGGTCGACAAGGCCGAGATAAGAGCGATCGAGCCAGCCTTTGGCTTGGAAGTGCTCGGCGCAAAGAGCGAGGTATGATTGAATCAGTCCCCTGGACTCGCCAACATGGGATGAGTCGGACGCGCGCAAGACGTCGAGCGTAAACTTCGCCGGAAAGGGCCAAAACTTCTGTGGATAACGACTGGAGTACGCTTCTCCAGAAAGATATTTTTCGACGAGTGCGTCGAAATCATGCCAATCAATGCGTACCTGGGCCTGGGCTGTAACAGTTGTGGCTGGTTGCCAGAACGGAAGTACAGGCGTCAAACGATGAGATCGCAAGAGTCTCATTGTGGTGAGGGTCGATTCCATTTGGCGGCCGCTATTCTCCGATTCCGATTGAAGATGGCGGTTCGCGATTGCTGAATCGGCCGGAGCATTCGCGGTTGCGTCGAACAGCGGGCGGTGATCCAGATTGACAATTACGTCAACATCGGCTTCATCTGGAAGGATGAATGGCCAAACGGTGAGTTCTATGTCGAGTCGGGCGAGAACTTCTTTTCCAGAAACGAGTTCGATTTGGCCTTGATAAGTGCCATCTGCTGTCCCCTTGGGGATATGGACGTCTGCCCAAAAAGAGTAGCTTTGCCCCGGAGGTAATTCTTCTGGAAGCCCGCCTCGCAGGGCATTCACCGGGACCAGCACGTCGTTCGGCTTTGGATTTCGCAAGCGTGGCGGAATACTTCGAATGTGCCAGCCAGGCCATGTTTCCACCTGAACCGGGTGCATGCGAAAGAGCTCGATAGTCGAAGTTGCGATTTCTGCGTTGGCGTGAGACAACGGTGTCGTGCGAAGTTGTGGCTTCTCAATGACCCGTTCCCGGGTCTCCAGGGCGAAGCGAAATTCAACCGTTTCATTGATAGCCCCCCGGAGCTTGACTCGGTTTGGCGGGTGATTGTCTGCGCCACCGATCGCTGAGGTTGAAATCGAGTGCTGACCCAATATGCGAAACGCTACATTAGAGTCAGCCTGTTTGCAGCTGATTGATGATGCAGTGAATGAAGCGGAAGCGAATATTGTAATGAGAATGCAAGGGAGGTTGTGACGTTTGCATGTATCCGATGGACGTGTAAGAAGCATTTTCCGTACCGGTGAGGGAGCGCAACCTACGATGATCGCCCTTAGGACATTGCATCGCAATTCTCGGCCCTAAACGATTATGCGTCGCGGCGATTCTGAGCTTTCGCGGAAGGAATCATGCTCCCGATGCTACAGTTGATATAGTTACTGCTCTAGCTGGGGTATTCTGAATGCCGTGCCAGCTTCGTGGTTGTCTGGTTATTCTCAGTCGCCTGTCGGTGCGGCGCCCTCATCGGTTGGCTTCTTTTCTCCCAACGATTCCTCAAACTGCTTGCGAATATCCTCGGGCAATTGGTCGGGCGTAATCCTTGTCGGCGTTATTGCAGTTGGTTCGGAAGTGGATGGCGAAGTCACTTCTTCGGGAGGAAGCGGCGGGGCGAAACGGACCAACGTAAATACTGAATCAAGACGAGCAAGGCGATCCGATGCGAACTGAGGCAAAGGTGTTGTCGCAAGGGCTGGATTACTCGTTATGGCCGTTAGATGTTTGCGAGCCTCTTCCTTGTGCGAAGATTCACCGTCTATCGCGAAATCGTTTTCGGCTACCGTAGCCAACCCGGAATGAGCGGCACCAAACGCAAGCGGATTGGCCGAGAATTTCGACAAGAGCTGCGTGAAAGCCTTTCGCGCTTTGTTGTTGAGTTCTTCGTCCGGAGGGAGTTCGGCTTCCTGACTAAGACGCAGCGCGTGCGTTCCCTGATCGATCAGGCTTGTGAGAACAAAGCTGTCGTCTTTCGACTCGGAGACGAGAGCGTTCAATGTGTCTAGCGATGCCTTCCCGCTTTCGACATCCGTGAATGCCAGCGCCTGCTTCTGACGCCAAGCATTTTCGGTTCCTGCGGTGCTTGATTGCATGGCTACCGTTATAACAACGATGACGGCTGCAACCGCGAGGGCGATTAAGGCAAGCTTTGTCCCGTGCTCGCTAAGATAAACACGGGCCTGCCCAATAATGTGGGCCAGATCATTTTCTTTCAATTCGTGACGACGTTCTGCCTTCATGGATGTTTACACCTGAGCTGAGATTATGAGATATCCTGTTTCCTGCCGGGGGCGATTATTACATCCACAACCGTTCGCGATCGCAGGACACTACGTTTCTTCCTTATTGTGATCGTACAGTGCTCGTTTCTTCGTGAGAACTGCATGGTACATCGACCATGTACGTCGCTTTCACTATCAGCGGTCCATCGCACAAGGGGCATCTGCTTCCGATAGAATTCTCGGACGTTGAGCCGATCAGCCCTTCCAGCATACTGATGGCGTAAGTACCGGACTGCCTCTGATGACCAGTCTTCGCTCGATTGATCAATCAGCCGAAATCCCTCTGGCAGTGGTATATCCTTGCTGTATGGCGTTCCTGACTGCAAACGAACGTTTCGGCCAGCCCTCCCAGAACTGGCGCAACTGGACGACAGACCCACCAACAGCACCGCCACCACGCAAACCGAGGGCCAACTGCGAGGATAGTATAGTCGTTTCATAGCGCCCGGTCTGCGGCGGTTCCTATAGAAAAAAGCCCGAATATTTGGGCAATTGGCCTGATAATGTAGGCAAGTGAACGGCGAGCGTCAAATCTCGTCGCTCGCGCTCTGGTCTTGCGATGAGATTCTCGCCAGCTAGACTAACTTGCCGTTACTTATGCTTACGGAGTCGGCTCGGCGAGACCTTTCGCAAGTGCAATGCGACTGCCCGATTCTTTGGCTTGAACAGATGGTGATTTGTAATCGTAATATCCTGGCGCGAAGCTCGTAGTCGGGCTTGAGATCAAAACGCAAACTGGGGACTGCTTATGAGTGCACGATTGATCATTCTCGTTGTCGTAGCTGCTGGCATGGCTGTTTGGCTGGCGACCAAGCCTGCGACGGTCAAGAGTACAGAATCTGTACCGGGGGAGGATGTCATATCACTCTCCAATGCAAGAGGGGACGACATCAATACTATCAGACTAACCCAAACTCCGCTTTGGAAGCGCGAGCTGGCGGGCGAGGAACCCCCTGACAAGCCGGACGTTTCGATTACGCACGAGGTCGATACATCCACAGGGAAAAATCGAATCTACCTATACCTGACTGAGGCTCATGGTTATTACGTTGAGAGCTTCGATATCGATTTATGGTATACTGGCGGAGAAGAGATCGACGAACCCGATGACGCGGATCTTTCATTCAACTTCAAATGCAACAATTTCATTCCGGCAAACGGTACGCTTGAAACATGCGTTGAAGTCGTGCCAGCCGAACTCGCAAAGATTGGCGATGACATCGGAACGACCAAGGACTGGGCTGTCCGCGTGAAGACTCCAAGTTATAGCCGAGCGCGCGTGAATAGCCCGGACCCGCTTCCGCTGTTAGCCGACCTGATTACCTGCCAGTGATTATCATCGCGAGGCGACCGATTCTATCGTGTCACGAATAGCACGATATTGCATAGGACGGAGATTACGAGAATAGCCACGAGAACAAGCACGAGTTGGCTTGGAATGCCACCCGTTTCTCGTGATGCGGAACCGTCTGGTTGAGTTTCCTCTATTCTCTCGCCTTGAGATGCGAGAGATTCGAGAAGTGTGTTGTCATATCGTGTCCTGGCCTGAAGTGGCGCACCGCCATTTTTTACCGCCTCCAGGTCATCGATGACTGCCTCGATGGATGCATACCGTTCATCTGCGTTTTTGGCCATCATGACTTCGATGATTTCACCAACGCCTGCGGAAAGCTTGTGATTGAGGTGGTCCGGCGGGACTAGAGCTTCCTTCAAGTGTTTTTGCATGACCGAGGATGGCGAACTGCCGTTGAAGGGCACTCGGCCAGCGACCATATGGTAAAACGTCGCACCCAGAGCGTAAATATCCGCTCGACAATCGATCGTTATTTCGCCGCGGATTTGCTCCGGGCTAATGTAATAGGGAGTGCCGTAGGCGCGACCCGCTTCGGCATTGGCAGTCTCGTAGTCATCGACCGCTCGTGCCAATCCCATGTCTGCCAACTTTACGACACCTTGCTTTGTGAGCATGATGTTTTTTGGTTTGACGTCGCGGTGAATAAACCCTTGACCGTGTGCGTGGCCAAGTGCCTGAGCGCATTCGAGAACGATTCGCAGTGCTTCCTGTTCGTCGATGGGCTTGTCATCGGTCAGAAGTTCGTAAATTGTCTGCCCGTCAATGTACTCCATG
>JAJDEA010000220.1 GCA_029260035.1 Phycisphaerae bacterium | reverse complement strand
CGGCAAGGGCAGCGAAGCCCACAAAGCAACCATCGTCGGCGATACGGTTGGCGATCCCTTCAAGGATACATCCGGGCCTAGCCTGAATATTCTCATCAAACTGATGAGTATGGTGAGCGTTGTGTTCGCGGGCTTGATCGTGAAATTCGCCCCGCAGATCAGTGCAGCCCTTGGGCTGGGATAAAACCCCGGCTGATTTCAGTAACAAGAAACGCATTCGATATTCCGCCCACTTGTGTCGATCAAACGGCATGGGTGGGCGGTTTTCGTTGGCGCTGCTCACGCATCGAGCACATGTGAATACTCACGACGTGGAGCTGTCCTGCGGGGAGGGTCTGATGGCGGATTGCGTATATTTCGGTAATATTTCTTGGAATAACTATGTACACTCTGATAAACTGATGCATTGGCGTTCTGACAGGAACACTGCAGCCGAGAGCATGAGGCCAAATGCTGAAAACGAAGAGTTTTCCGATTAATGGGGAATAGAATGACAAAAAGAACCGACCGACGAAACGTTAAAGCAGCTCACAGCACGACTCGTTTGTGTTCACTTCTCTTGGGACTAGGATTTGTGTTAGCTGCGCAGACGGCCTTTGCTGAACCGGTGGTGAGTTTCCGGGCAACGCCAACCATGTACCTTGAGATTTCTGCCATCAACGGGCAGATGCTGAAGAGCATGGGATGCGCAGCTGATTCTGACTGCCCAGGTAACAGCATGTGTCAGAACTCGTCTTGCACGAACGGAACGGCTCTCGATGAGGCGAACGGCGATATTGCCGTCGGAGATTCGATTATCGTCGAAGCCTATGTAGCAGGTTGGGATCTACGCCCTGACTTAGGCGTTTGCGAAAACAACGATGTTTGCTCGGTTTCTGCGCAGAATTGTACAAAAAGTCATTGCGCCCTTGATCCAAGCTTTGAGTGTATTTTTGATGGAGAATGTTACGTGCATGTGGGTTCCGTAAACGCCTGTATCCCCGATACCTGCCCTGCTGGCCCGCTCGTGAACGTCGTTCAGTGGAAAGTCGATGGTGCCTCCCTGGCGAGTGGGCAGAATGGAACGTTTGAACCGTCTCAAATCGCCTGTGACGCGGTGCTTGAGTGCGACCTGACTACGATTGGCGTTACTACTTGTCCATGCACGCATGGCGCGACGGAATTCGGTCAATGTACCTGCTATAAGCCTGGCATTTGCAATGCAGGTACCGGCTTCTGTAGGAACGAAGCGATAGGTTATATTGAATCCGGCAGGGCCGATATCATTCTTGCGGGACTGCCTACCTTCCGAACCGTTGGGTTTCCGGCTAGCGGATTCGAATATCTCAGCTTTGTGCTTTCTCAGCAACCAATCGGTGAAGCAGATCCCCAAACACCCAGGTATCTCGGATCGATTGATTTGACCGCGACTCCCGACATGAGCGGCGACCTCAACGGAACTTTTACGATCGCTATTGACGGCGATCCAGTGAACACCTTTATGGCAGAGCCAACTCTTGCTCAGTTTCCAAATCCGACCCTCGCCCCGGTGATTATTGATTTTGCTCCGGTTTGCTGCGTTGGCATCACTTGCTCGCCGAGTACGCTTTGCGATGACGGTGACCCGTGTACCACTGATCGATGCGCCCCAAATGGAGTGTGCATTCACAATCCGACGATTTGTCTCGATCCAACTGATCCTTGTTGTAACGGTCGACTTGACGATTTGAACGATGACGCTATTTCTCCGTAGTTCAGGTGGTTGTCACTGGAAGCACATAGCAATTGCATCTGAGAAGCAATGAGACCGGCAAACTGCTATCGCCCATAGGCAGATATTCTTCGGGATTCTGTTATGGGCGGTGTCGGTCATGCCATAGTGACGGCTTCAAGGCGCTCGGTCGCCGGATTGAGCGGTTGGCGATCCCTTCAAGGATACGTCAGGGCCTAGCCTGAATACTCTCATTAAACTGATGAGTATGGTGAGCGTTGTGTTTGCGGGCTTGATCGTGAAATTCGCCCCGCAGATCAGCGCAGCCCTTGGGCTGGGATAAAACCCCGGCTGATTTCAGTAACAAGAAACGCATTCGATATTCCGCCCACTTGTGTCGATCATGCGACATGAGTGGGCGGCGTTCGTTGCGAAACCCGCTGCGCAGCTTCGCGCTGTCGTGCAGAATGGCGATCGACTGGGGCAGTCGGCGGAACTCCCTTCCCTTTGGAAGGTTGCTCAATTGACTACCGGCTGTCTCCGGTCGATTCTTGGTTATTGCTTTTCAGTACCACAATCAATACGCGGATTCCTAAGAATCAAGCTGCTGGCAATCAGTTACTTAAATGCGCGCAACACGTCTCACATGGCGAGTTTGCCGAACCGGTGAAGTAATGTGTTTGGGAAGACGATTGCTACCGCCAATCGTCCCAATCGTTTTCCGCCGCGACTTGAACGGTGAGCCCATCAGGATCCGGGAAATAGACGCGGTTTTCTACCCGCCGTGGTTTCATTCCAGCAGCCTTTATCCGACGAACTGCCTCGTCCGCTGTCTTTTCCGGCCAGGTGAAACAGAAGTGGTTCATACCCGGCTCTTTGTGCTTGAACAAAGCAAGGAAATCGTCGCCGGATTTCAGGAAGCAATTGCGCGTCCCGTCACGAAGAACCTCGAGACCGAGATGCTTGCGATACCAATCACGTGACCGTTCTACGTCAGTCACGTTGAGGGCTAGGTGATTGAGGCCGTTGGCAGGAAACGTTGAGTTTTTTGTTTCTTCTTCAGCAACAGCTGTTGATGGGGTCATTCCAACTGCCACTCCTGCGGCAAGCAACATTTTCGCAAGCAATTCCCGGCGCCCAATCTTGCCGTCCTCAAATGCCCGAAGCCACTGGTCGAACTCATGAACCATCACCATCTCCTTTTCTAACAATTGCAGTCCGTATAATTCTCAAGCCGCAATCGTACATAAGCAGGCTACCCGAATGCAATCGGCACCTGCACATCATCACAGTCAAGCCAGCTTGAGTTGAGGGCGCCCAGAAGCTGAATGGGGCAGGTTCATATTTCGATTTAATGCTTTCCTACAAAATCGCTGCCCGCACGCTGTCTCCGGTCGTTTCTTGCCTTATGGCCCACCCCGCGAAGGCTGTTTGAACTGACTCGAAGAATTGGGAGGAATCGCATTGCCCTACCAAAACTACGAATCCGCTTCGACCCCATCATTCTAAATAATAGAGGTGGGGATTCTATGAAGTGCATGCCCTATGAAAACACCCCAAATTATACAACTGTAAGCCCTCTTATGACAAGAATTGACACTGGGTTGTTGAGGGTTGTGCAATCTGTTCTAGGCAAGTTCCGTTTACTGAGATGAGTGCTTTATTCACCCGATACGGCATTCAAGCCCTCCAGCGGCGAACGCGACACACGTTCGCCGCTGGCTTTTTAATGCCCGGTTAGACTGCCTAAGTCCCATAGTACGAAATCGCGACGGCGTATTCAACAAAATAGTGCTTTTGACGGTCATTTTTGCCTTCGAAGCCTCTTCTTCGGCCACCGCAATCGTTGCTGCGGGCCGTTCAAAGGCTTTTCGCTTGGCGACAAGCCTCGGCTTCCAGTATTTTTTGGCCAGCTCAATCGCAGGCCATTAATATTACCTGTTTGAATTCGAGGTTCAAAACCACCCGGTGCGCTAATGCGACACTCCAACCCCGCGGGCGATTCCTATTCTCACGGAAATCCCGTTCATTCTTGATTAGCTTGAGCATGACCTCGGTTGGCCTCGATATGGCGGTGGAGGATTGATGCGACTCCCCAGCTAATTCGCTTGAGTTTGCCTATGTGCCTTCTTAGAATATGTCATCGGCGTTTATGGTGAGAAGTGTCGGATAAATGGAGGCTCAATCATGAAGCAATCTCACCGAATAGTTCGTTGGATGATGGTCATTGTAGCTGGGGGCGTGTTGCCTGCGTTTTTCCTGCGATGCGACAAAGCAGCGCTAAATTTTCAGCGCGCATTGTTGCAGGGTCTTGGCGATAACGTGGCTGATCTGATTATTGCGCAAGTACCGTCAGCAGACGATGCAAGTGCCCCGATCGCATGACCGGACGGGCTAGATTGGCAGAACACCCTATACAGACTTCACATTCACGGCCTCTTGCTCAGCTGCCTTGAAAGCAGCAGTTGCGGCCCGTTCAGCCGCCATTCGCTCGGCGACAAGCCGTGGACGCAGGGGATTTCTTAGCTTGCTCAAGTGTCGACCATCTGCATGAATCTTAACTTCGGCCAACTGAACCGCAGAAGAGACCGTTACTTGAGTGCAAAAAGGCATACCAAAAACTAGCGGCGTCCGGGGTCGAACCGGAGACCTTGGGATTATGAAGCCCACGCTCTAACCAACTGAGCTACGCCGCCGAAATAATTCCTGATGGAGTGTGGCTTTGGCTTCGAGCAACAACTTCGGCTGTTGCGTATAACGAATACCGCCCAGAGGATGCGACTCGAAAAACAAAACATCTCCAGCCAGATAACCTAACATGAGTCGAGCACACGGACAACCTGGCGCGGTAAGATATGGAACACTTCAGCCAATGACTATTGAAGTGGAACGGCAGTTGACGAGCGTGCGCGGTAAGAAGCGTGCTGTTACACCACGCCCGCGGGTTTCGGCTTCGACCAACTCTAGCTCGCCATCGTAGTCCATGCGATGTAGCCAATTACGCCAGCCACGGGCAATGTAACTACCCAGGCTAGTAAAACGGAGCCGATCATTTTCGGGTGGGCTTGTCTGGTGACGGCTCCGATTCCGAACAGACTCCCACAGCTTACATGGGTTGTGCTTACCGGCATGCTGAATAATGACGCGGCGATCACGCACGAAGCCGTGACAAGATTGGCCGTAAACGCCTGCCCATCATTCATGTCGGTGATTTCAAAACTCATGGTGGATGCGACGCGCTTAGCAGCCAAAAGCCCGCCGGCCACGATGACGATTCCGACCAGCCCGATTGAACCGCTTACGCCCAGCACATTGGCGCCGACCAGCAAGGCGGCGATTTTTGGCGTATCGTTTAGGCCTCTTGCGAAGGAAATCGCGCAGGCGCTACTGACGTGGCACCAAGCGAGAATCTGCTGGGCATCTGCCCCAACGAGCTTCCCTTCATAAATCTCAGCGCACTGTCGATCCTTGCTCCCTCCGAGAAGCCGGAGTTTCGTCGCACCAACGATTGCACCGCCCTCGCTGATCTCATTCGGTTCTACGGCAGTTTCCACGCAAACGCAGGATCGGCGATGGATACCCATTCTCAATCTTCCCCAACGAAAAACGGGATAGATCGCTGACGCCACCGCCACAGCCAGCAATGGACCGAATAAAAGTGGTACGAGAAACACGCTGAGCAGTTTGACCAGATTGGCCGCCGATGCAGCGATGCCAACGCCAGCAATGGCGCCGACAAGGGAGTGGGTTGTGGAAATCGGAAAACCAAAGCGTGTTGCAAGGAGTACGGCGAAGGAGGCGCCTATCGCAACGCTGCCGAGAAAAGCCGGCGAGCCGATCAACTCGGAAGAAACGATCCCCTTGCCGCTGAAAGTCTTGATCAACCCCTGAGCCAAGAACAGCGCAGCGATCGACCCGACAAAGGTCGCGATAGCCGCCAGACGCAATGCCCCTTCTCTCGATGTCGTCCCCGAACCGATAAGCGTCGCGACACCTTTGGAGTTATCGTTGGCGCCATTCGCGAAAGCGACAAGCAGCGCGGCGATAAGAACTACAGCGATCATGTGGGCGACTCCGTTGTTTGGTTTGCGCACTTTGGATTGACATCAAATGTATACTGTTTCAACTTAATTGGTAGCCTACGAATTCCCAATGCGACTCAGCCGACCAACATTACCCCCATAAACAGTGAAGCCGACAAGTTCGCACGTTCTGATGAGGCGCTCACGATGATCGCGATTCCGTTTTCACTTGGCTGTGAACAAAAGGGCGGGAATAGTCATTGGGTTGTCCAGCGGATATGATTGCAACGAGTGTGAGTCGTCGGTTGTTTCGGTCCGAGGCGCCAATGCGAGCATTCGCCAACGCGCATCATGGCGACGAGTCCGATATCTGCTGAACAGTTGTACTGCGCAGACCCCGAAATGCCGTTAATAAATAAAGAGCTTGATCAAAATTTGCGCTGATCGGAGATTGTTATGGCAAGAGGAACCATGGGCATCGTCGTTGGTGGCGGGCCGGCACCGGGGATCAATGGCGTTATTGGTGCAGCCGCCATCGAAGCCATCAACAGCGATTTGGATGTGATCGGATTTTACGATGGCTTTCAGCATCTTGCTGGAACAGAATTCGATCCCGATCGACATGCCACGCGCTTGACCATTTCAGATGTTGGAAGAATCCACTTTGAAGGCGGATCGATCCTGCGCACTTCGCGTACAAGTCTGCTCGATAAGG
The DNA here is from genome assembly GCA_029260035.1 of Phycisphaerae bacterium. Classification (GTDB taxonomy): domain Bacteria; phylum Planctomycetota; class Phycisphaerae; order UBA1845; family UBA1845; genus OFTM303. The sequence goes on along the minus strand of JAJDEA010000220.1, from coordinate 4,488 downwards.
AAAAGCTCAAGAAATCGACCGTGGTTTCCGCTGACCCGGATAAAGCGGGGCATGTCTGCCGGAACATGCACTCTTGTGGCTTGACCCATCTGCTGACCATTGGGGGCGATGATACTGCCTTGAGCGCTCGTTTTGTTGCGGAAGAAAGCCGAGGCGCGATTCGCGTTGTTCATGTCCCCAAGACTATCGACAATGACCTGCCGCTGCCGGGCGACACAAAGACGTTTGGATTCGTTACGGCCCGACATCTTGGCGCGTCGATCGTGGCCAACCTGATGGAAGACGCTCGTACAACGAAACGGTGGTATATCGTTGTGGCGATGGGAAGGAATGCCGGTCATTTGGCACTAAGTATTGGCAAGTCGGCAGGCGCGACGCTTTCGGTCATTCCGGAGGAATTTCCGGAGTTCACCACGGTTCGTAACATTGCTGATATTCTCGAAGGATCGATTCTCAAGCGGCAGCGCATGGGGCGATATGACGGGGTCGCTGTTCTTGCGGAAGGCCTTGCATACAAGCTGGGCGACCGGGCGGAGCTTTCCAAGCTGTTGAATAAGGAGGTGCCGGTCGATGCGGCGGGACACCCTCGCCTTGCCGAGGTGCCGCTTGCGACGATCATCAAAGATGAGCTACATCGCCGATTCGAGCAGCGAAACGATCATGTCACAATCGTAGCACACACGCTGGGCTATGAGCTGCGTTGCGCTCGCCCGACGACGTCCGACCTGCTATATACGCGAGACCTTGGTCATGGTGGCGTGAGGCTCTTACTGGATACGTCAATGGACCTCACTGGCGGCGCTATGGTGACACTGCAGGAGGGGAATCTGGTTCCGGTCGCCTTTCAGGATATGGTCGACCCCAAGACCAATCGAACACAGGTTAGGCAGGTCGATCTCGCAAGCTATTCGTATGAGGTTGCAAGGTCATACATGATCCGCCTGGAACGTGCGGATTTTGATAAACCTGCTGAGCTTGCCGCCATTGCAAAACAGGCGAAAATGACGCCTGATGAGTTTCGAGAGCAGTTTGCTCACGTCTGCGAAGGGCCTCGGCAGTGGTCTTGTGATTTTGCCGATTCGATATCCGACGCGTCCGATGGAGCTGCGCGATGCCGGATTGAGTTTTCTGAAAAACAAGCCACTGTTCGGGCAGAATGATCGCGATAGCGCCAATACGCTATTCGCATAACGGCTATAAACGAATTCCGCTACTCAATCGAATGAAAGAATCGATCGGTTCGAGGGAGATAGTTGTTCTCCGCGTCGAGTGACATAACCACCGACGTTGCCTGTCCGAAAATCAGATCCGAATCGACACATCCAAACCAGCGGGAATCGCGACTGTTGTCGCGGTTGTCACCCATCACAAAATATTTGTGTTCGGGGACGATCAGAGGGCCGAAATTGCGCCGAGCCAAACGTTTCGGCGTAACCATCACGGCATGCGATTCCCCATTTATCTGCTCTCGCGTGAATCGATGATCGTGTCGTTCTTCATCTGTAAATCCATCGAGTGTGCTATTTCGAATGGTCTCATATACTGCCGGGACGCCATTTACATACAACTGGTTAGAACGCATCGTAATCCGATCTCCCGGCAAGCCGATGATTCGCTTGACAAGTCGAATCCCATCCTCGGGAGATGCAAATACCACGACATCATTTCGCTCCGGCTTGGTCCAATCGTAAACATACCAAGATGTAAAAGGCACGCGCAAGCCATAAGCCAGTTTGTCGACAAGAATACGATCCCCCTCGAGAATCGTGGGCTTCATGGAGCCTGTCGGCACGACATTCCAATCTGCAATAGCCGATCGAAATGTGCAGCAGACAATGAGTACAATTACGAAAGGCTTGATCCATTCCAGCCATAGATGTCGAATACGTTTCTTCATGGTATGCCTCGCATTTGCGAATGGAAATCCCGATCACCTTCATCGCCGCACAAGAACTCTTGTGGAACATACAATGGAGCGGCCCCCAGATGGCTCCCTATTGTAGACGAATGGTGCCATCGGATGCGCTCACAAAAGTGTCAGAAGGTGTCCGCACTTCAAGAGCATTCTTGCTGCTAATGTATTGTCGATTTAAGGATATCTATTTGAATAGGTTGGATTTGAGGCTGCCGCGATGAGAGCTGGTCCCAAGCTGTTGACGTGGGATGGCTAAAGCAGCGAACAGTCAAGTGTAGCGGCAAACTGCTCATATATTCGAGGAAGACCGTGCCTCTGAACGCTACAGTAGATTAGAGCTTGCTCTAGGTCCGAAAACTCTTCAGTGCGGGTACACTTGATTGCAGGTCAACCACCATCGAGCAAGCCATCATGCGTCCTCGGTATCTTCGTCTTCCCACTCCTCAGCGTCTTCGTCGTCGTATTCCCCGGGCAGCATCCAAAGATGGACAAGGTAGGAAAACAATACCCCACTGATGAGCGATCCGCCGTAATCGGCGCCGATCATTTCGTAATCCGTGTATCGCAGGATGAGCTTCCACGCGACGACAATAAGAACGAAAACAATGACGAGTGTCGTCCAGAAAAGTCCTTTTTTGAAAGGCAGCTTCATGGTTGTTATCTCAATTCAAGGGCCAATAGCTACAAACGACCAAGTGTAGCGACAAACCCGTTATTTGCTGAAAGAAACACCCCCTCAGGTGCTCTTCGATATCTCCGTCACGCCCGATCCGTTGCCAGGATCGTCCGACGGCGGGATGGATTTGTCAAGACGTTATTCCTTATACCCTCAAACAATCAAGGGACGCGGCGTATTGTGGATCGTTGGCAGATGAAACCTACTTCCGGGCGCTTTAGTAGAATTGAGCTCGCTCTAGATTGGCTTACGCAAGCGCAACGAGTTCGCCACTACGCAAATTGACGAGAGCATCATGGCAGCCGCTGCAACGCCCGGCGCGACGTTTCCGGTTGCCGCAAGCGGGATGGCAGCCACGTTGTAGAAGAATGCCCAGAACAGGTTCTGCTTGATAATTCGAACGCTTCGGCGCGCGAGGCGAACGACACTGGCTATCTTGCGCAAGTCGCTACGCAGAATAATGATGTCCGCCGCGCCTACCGCAACGTCCGTTGCAGATTCAAACGTAATACCCACATCCGCCTCGGCAAGTGCTGGCGCGTCGTTGATTCCATCGCCGACAAAACCGACACGGTATCCTGCGTCTCGCTGCTGTTTGACCTGCCCGTGTTTAGCTTCCGGCGACATGTCTGCAAACACTTGCTCGATTCCGACCGCCCCAGCTACGGCGGTAGCTGTTCGAGCGTGGTCTCCCGTGACCAGCAAGGTCGTGACATTCAGTTCATGCAGATGCTCGACGGCTTCTACAGCGTCCTCGCGAAGCGTATCTGTAATCCCAATGACGCCAGCTGCGGCACCATCAATACCAACCGCGACAACCGTCTGTCCGTCGTGTCTCAAAGGTTCGATTCGAGCCGAGAGCGGAGATACGTCAATGCCTTTCTGCTCTAGAAACGCCAAGCTGCCAACAACCGTTTCTCGCCCATCGAGCGTTGCACATACGCCGCAACCAGCCTCGTTTTGAAAAGTGTCCGGTTCGGTCAAAGTAATACCAAGTTCTTCCGCTTTGGCTACGATCGCACGGGCGATTGGGTGTTGCGCGTAACGCTCAGCCGACGCGGCGATTTTAATAACCTGTTCGGCGTTGAGGGTAGCCTTGTCGATTGGCTCATCGAATACCGTCTTGACGGTAGGAACGCCGTGTGTGAGGGTTCCGGTTTTATCCAACATGATCTGGTTCACGCTACCCGCAGCTTCAAGTGCTGCGGCATCGCGCACAAGAATGCCCTGTGTTGCTGCGGTTCCCGTTGCGACCAGGACCGCCGTGGGCGTAGCGAGCCCCATGGCACACGGGCAAGCAATAACAAGCACCGCAACAGCTCGACTGACTGCGACGGCTAAGTCGTGTTCGGTCAGCGTGATGGTCCCGACAAGGGTCATCAGTGCAAGCATTACTACGATGGGGACAAAAACCCCAGCGACTCGATCTGCGATGCGCTGCATGCGCGTGGTGCCGGACTGCGCCTCTTCGACGGCGCGTATGATGCGTCCCATAGTCGAATCTGCACCGATGCGCGTCGCTTCGATTGTAATAAGCCCCTCCTGGACAAAGCTGCCAGAAACGACATCGGCGCCCTTAGCGCGTTGTTTGGGAATCGGTTCGCCGGTAACACTGCTTTCGTCGATGGAGGCGGTACCCTTTTTAATCGTACCATCGACCGGCACGATCGTGGCAGCGGAGATGCGCACCGCGTCGCCAACTTGAATATCTGCCAATGATACCGTACGAACGCCTTCGTCTGTTACCAACTGCGCGACTTGCGGAAGCCGTCGGACCAATGCAGCTACCGCGGAGGACGCATCACGTTTGGCTCGTGTCTCGAAGAATCGGCCCAGGTTGATGAAAACAAGGATCATCGCAGCGGCGTGAAAATGTTCTAAGCCCGCGCTACCTCAC